>CAYQEG010000013.1:0-71359 GCA_964416435.1 uncultured Rickettsiales bacterium | reverse complement strand
CGACCCTGCGCCCTCGTCGCTCCTGGACCTCGGACCGCGGGCCCGTCGGATCCGTCGTCATACAACCCGGTCGGCACAGTGAGGCGCGCGGCGCTGGGGGTCGCCGCGGCGCTGCTGGTGCTGGCGGTGTCCGGCTGCCGGACCGCGGCCGGCTGGACGGAGGTCGGCGACGAGCACCTCCGGGCGGGACGGCTGGTCGAGGCGGAGCAGGCCTACAACCGCGCGCTGCAGCGCGATCCGCACCACGTGCAGGCCGTCTACGGCAAGGGCTGGGCGCTGTACATCTCCGGTCACGAGGAGCTGGCGCCGCCGGCCCGGCAGCTGTTCCAGCGGGCCATCGACTACGACGCCGACTACTGGGGCGGCTACCGGGGGATCGGCGTGCTGCTGATGGACCAGGGCAAGGTGATGGCGTCCGAGCAGTACCTCCGCCAGGCCTACGATCGCGCCCCCAACGAACCGACGGTGCTCTCGTCGCTCGGCCAGCTGTACCTGCGGGCCGGCCGCCTGGAGGAGGCGGAGGGGCTGTTCGCCGGCGCCGTACAGGTCGCCCCCGAGCGGGGCGAGCTCCGCCGCTACCTCGCCGACGTGGCGGTCGCCCGGGGTGACTGGGACGCCGCCCTCGAGCAGATCGCCCTCGGCCGCGACGGCAGCGTGTCGGGGCGCCGGGGGCTCGGCGTCCTGATCGAAGGTGAGGCGCTGGTCCACGCCGAGCGGAGCCGAGCGCTCCTGCGCGACGTCGAGGGTCCCGACGACCCCCGGTTGGTTGATGCTTTACAAGGGCTTGCCACGGCGGATACGTTGCTGGATGAGGCGGCCCGCATGGGCTTCGAGACGGAAGCGGCCAGACTCAGGACCTCGGTTCTGGCCCCACTGGAGAGGAGAGCGGAGGGGCTCTCGGCCGGAGACGGTGCGACCCCCCAACCCTGAAATGTTTTCAGGCTTTGACCGAAGTTTGCGGTCTTCGCGTCCCCGGAGAGGCTCTCCGGCGGATGGTCCTGCTGTGATTTCAAGGGGTTGGCTGCATCGGTCCCGGGGCATGTTTCTTGCACCCAAGCAACGCGCTCGCCGTGGGTTCACGCTGATCGAGCTGGTGATCGTCCTGGTCATCATGCTCATCCTCGGGACGCTCGCGGCGGCGGACCTGTCGAATCTGAGAGGGCGATATCGGATGAACTCAGCGGCGCAGACGTTCGCGAAAGAGGTCGAGTTGACGCGCGTTCGCGCGATCAGCGAGAACCGGGAGTACGCGATCGTCCTGCTCGAGTCCGACCCGACGCCCCTGGATCGCGACCACCTGAACAACCACGGTCGCTACGAGATCCGCTCCGGTGACTCCCTCTCGAACAGCTCGAACTGGGAGACGGTGGTCGACGGCGTCTACGACCTGAGCGGCGGTCCCAACGACCAGACCGGGGTGAGCATCGATCCCTGGCGAGCCCTCACCGGCCCGCCGAACTACAACCTCCCCGACGCGATCGTCTTCGGACCGCGCGGGATCCTGCTGAACGACCCCGTCGACTTCGAAGAGGGCGTCATCCGGGTGGTGTTCCGCAACAAGGAAGCCAGGGTCCCGGAGGCGCGAGTCGTGCGGGTCAACATGGGAGGCGGCGCGCAGATCGCCGCTACGGAGTGAGCATGTTGAGGACATCTGCACGGCAGCGACGCGCGCGCTCGAGGGGCTTCACCCTCATCGAGCTGCTGATCGCGATGGCCGTCATGTTGATCGGCCTCGCCGCGCTCTGGGGCCTCCACGCCGCGGCCATCACCACCAACGCCAACGCGCACAGGCTGGGCATGGCGACGATCCTCGCTCAGGACGGGCTCGAGCAGCTCTACGGCGAGTTCTGGGTCGAGGGCTACACCAACCCCGACCTCGACCTGACGGTCTGTGGCGGCGCGTTCCCCGCGGCCACGGACGACGGCCTCGAGCCGCTGCCCTGCAACGTCGACGGGCTGACTTCCACCGTCTACGTCAACAGCCTCGCAAACACGACGGCGACGCTGGCCCCGGTCAGCTACCTGCGCACCTTCCACCTCCAGACCCTGTCGGCGGACCGGATGCTCGTGCGCGTGCGCGTGACCTTCAGCGACCCCGACACGGGCAAGCGCCATGGCGTGACCATGGGCGCGACCCGCATGAAGGACGCCTACGACCCGATGGACCTCGGCTCATGATGGCCCCCCGCCCCCGCGCCGGCCGCCGCGCCGGCTTCACGATGATCGAGCTGCTGATCACCGTCGCCCTGTCCACCCTGGTGGGCGTGCTGATCTACACCGTCTTCATCGAGCAGACGAAGGCGTACCGGCTGCAGGCCGACATGGGCAACATGCAGCAGAACCTGCGCGTCGCCCTCGAGATGGTCGTGCGCGACGTCTCCAGCGCCGGCTCCGGCGCGGGCTGGAACGGCTCCTCCTGGGGCGTCGGCGGCGAAGAGGGCAACGAAGACGCGGGCATGTACGGCCTGCGGATTCGAGACAACTTCCCCCTCGGCGGCGGCAGCGACGCGGTCGAGGTGTCGATGCAGGACCCCGACCGGAGCACCTGGGTGTTCACCGCCGCGGACGTCTCCGAGTCCTGCGACACCACGGTGCTGACGCTCGACACCGACGACGCCGGGCGGGCCGACACGTTCTCGACCGATGGCCCCCACACCAAGATCATGTGCTGGGCCCCCAGCGGCATGGGCGGCGGCCCCGTCTCCTTCGTGTGGGACGTCGACGGCACCGGGGACACGAGCGACGGCACCATCCCGGTCACCCCCAACACCCAGACCGACTTCAACGGCCAGTGCAGCAACTCGCTGCCCGCCCACATGGCGTGCGGCCCCGTGATCTGGGTCGCCTACTACATCGACCGCGACTCGGCCGACGGCATCGGCATCGGCAGCGCCAGCCTCCCGGTGCTCTACCTGGTGCCCGACGTCGACGCCGCGATGGCCGATCCCGCGGGCTACCCCCACGACGACGACATCCCGGTCGCCCTGGGCATCGAGGACCTCCAGGTGTCCTACTGCCAGGCCGGGCTCGGCACCGACTGCGACGCCCCCGCCAACTGGAGCGCCGGCTTCTCGATGGACACCGAGGCGGACGCCAGCGCGCCGGCCTGGGAGAGCATCTCCTCGGTCCGGGTCGCCATCACGGCCCGCACCCTCCGGCCCGACATGGAGTTCACGACCGTCTCGCAGCCGATGGACATCGACTCGACCGACACCTGGGCCCCGACCTCCGGGCTCGACAGCTATCACCGGCGCGTCGCCCGGACCGAAATCACCCTTCGCAACGCCACGGGAACGTGGCAGTTGATGAACCAGCCTTTCTAGGACGCCTCGCATGATCCGACACGGACGAACGAAGCAAGCACCCACCTCGGGCCGGCGCGGTTACGCGCTGGTGCTCGTGATGGTCGCCCTCGTGACGCTGACGATCCTGGGGGTGACCTCGATCACCGCCACGCAGCTCGACATGAAGATCACGCAGAACATGCGGCACCACAAGGCGCTGCAGTACGGCGCGATGACCGGCCAGGACCACGGCCGGGAGATGATGGCGGAGGGCGTGACGGACCCCCAGACCGCGTTCAACAACGCGAACATGGCCGGGGACGCCAACCATTGCACCGCCGGCTGGATCGCCGACTCCGGGGGCGATGACGTCCCGGTCGACGTGTCCGCCAACGGCTTCATGCTCGCTGACTACACCGTCGACATGTGCGGCGGAGTCTGCGTGACGACCACCCCGGCCGGCTGGGGCCTGGGGCGCGGAAACGACAAGTTCTCGGCCATGACGCTCGACCTGCTCTCGACCGGCAGCATGTCGACGGTGACGGCGGACGCCCAGGCGGGCGGCATGCTGTTCATGGTGGCCAAGATGAAGTGCGACGGGATCTAGGGAGCGACGAATGAACCATCGGCTCAGGCTCTTCCGGCCACTCCGGCTCCTTCTCCCCGCCCTGGCGGTCGTGGCGACGCTCGGCGTCTCCACGGCGCGCGCCCAGGAGGCGCTCCCCGCGGTCCTGCCCGAGGTCCTGTTCCTCGTCGAGGACAGCGCGCGGATGGCGAACAACTGGGACGGCGACGCCACCCTCACCAGCCCCGACTCCCGCTGGAGCTACGTCAAGGACGCGATCGCGCAGGTGATCCAGAACGCGCCGGTCGGCATGACCTTCGGCGTCGCCCTGACCGCGGACGGCACCAACGACAGCACCCAGGCGAACGAGTCGTTGTACGGGTTCGAGCCGCTCGCCTACCCCGGCACCTCGACGGCCGACATCATCACCAACATGGACGCCCACCTCTCGTCGAGCAACGGCGAGCGCACCTTCGCCGAGTCCTACACCGAGGTCCTCGACAACTGGGCCGAGCAGGCCTACACCTCCCCCCGCTCGTGGGCGGGCGGCCCGTTCCAGTACTCCTGCTCCGAGCTCATCATCATCGTCATCGGCACGGACATCGGTAACGGGGATGACAGCCCGGGCACCGGCTACATGACGAGCGACCCGCTCGCGTCGGGCATCATGTGCGACGACGTCTCGGGCAACGAGGGCTGCTACGGCGACAACGTCGCGCACTTTGCCTACAACACCTTCGCGCCGCCGCTGGCCGGCACCGGCTCGACCAAGACCTACTCCCTGTTGGTCGACGCCGCCTCGTCGAGCATCGACTCGGACGCGGGCAACTACTTCCAGAAGATCGCAACCCAGGGCGAGGGCCTGTACTACTCGGCGGACGTGCCCGGCGGCATCCAGACCGCCATCTGGCAGATCCTCACCGACACGTTCAGCGGCACCTACAGCAACGCGGCCGTGTCCGCGACGCCGGCCGGCGACATGCTGTTCGCCTCCTTCTTCGACGTCGAGAGCGGGCACCCGCTGTACAAGGGCCACCTCATCGGGTGGGACATCGACAACGACCCGACCTCCTCCACGTTCGGTCTGATCATCGACGGCGGCGGCACCTACGGGGAAGCCTGGGACGCCGGCCAGCTGCTCGCCTCCCGGATCGCCGAGGAGGACGCCGCGAACAGTGACGGCGGCCTGGGCGCGACCGACGAACGGACCGGCTACACGGCCTACGACGCGGAGGACTTCTACTCCACGATGCAGCCGTTCGACGCCAGCTCCATCGGTCCGGGCACCGACCTGACGACCCTGCTGGTCGACGAGATCCCGGCGACCGCCAACGAGGAGTGCACGCCGCTGACCCACGACTTCGACTTCGACTGCGACTCGGACGACGCTGATGCCCAGCTCCTGGTCGACTTCGTGCGTGGCGTGTCGACCGCGACGTTCCTGCACACGGGTCTGCCCCGCGGGCCCTGGAAGATGGGTGACACCGGCCACAGCGTGGCGGTGCCCGCGCCCAACGTGATCGAGGCCGCCGCGACCGAGGGTCACTTCATGCTCTTCACCGAGCGAATGGCCGACCTGCCGTCGTACACCTACGTGAGCAGCAACTCCGGCATGGTCCACGCCTTCACGCTGGAGGATCTCGGCTACCAGGGCGCCGAGGCCTGGTTCTACGTGTCGCGGGCGAAGGCCAACAAGAGCCCGTCCGACTCCGACACGGAGGAGTTCGACGGCTTCCAGCTCGACGACCTGATGCGGTCCGGTCAGACGTACGTCAACGAGGGCAAGCTCGTGCTCGAGTACGCCTGGTTGGACGGCTACATGACCGGCGCGCCGAAGGCGACGTCGGCCGATCCGGCCTGCCCGTCGTCGGCCTCGGACGCCTGCGACGGCCCGGGCTACTTCCCCGCCCAGGACGACGGCGCGATCGATCCCTGCGGCTGCGAGTGGCACCGCATCCTCGTCTGGTCCGGCGGCTACGGCGCCCGGCACAACTACGCGATCGACGTCACCATCCCCGACGACCCGAAGTTCCTGTGGGAGCGCAACGACACCAACGGCAACACCGGCCCCGGCAAGGGCCGAGCGGTCTCCGCCCCCGCCGTCGGTCCCTTCTGGGATCCGACGTCGAGCGACTCCATCAAGCGTCGGTGGCTCGTCTTCTGGGGCTCGGGTGAGCAGAGCCCGGGCGTCACCACCAGCAGCTCCAACAGCCAACGGGCCCACGCGTCGGTGTTCATCCACGACATGGACACGACGTCGAGCCGCTCGCCGACCGACTACGACACCCAGGGCTACCGGGTGCCGAAGACCGGCTCCCACCCGTCCACCTACGTGACGGACACCGACAGCGACGGCTACCTGGAGTACGGCGTCGACGCTTCGAGCAACCTGATCAAGGGCATGTTCGGCACGCCGACCCTGGTCGACTTCGACGGTGACGCGTCGGTCGACGCGGCGTACCTGGGCGACTCCCTCGGCTACATGTTCAAGGTGTCGTTCAACCAGACCGCGCCCAGCGTGCCCGACCGGTGCCTGTTCGCCTCCCCCGACCTGGTGAACGACCAGGCGAGGCACCTGTGGTACCGCCCGGCGGTGTTCTTCTCGCTCGCCGGCGAGGTCCTCGTCTATTACGGCTCGGGCAGCCCCCACAACATCTACTCGACGGAGAAGGGCGGCCTGTACGTGCGCGCCGACCCGAGCCCCTTCGGGTGCGCCGAGTCGGACCCGGCTCCGTGCGCGACCACGAGCTCGAACTTCGACAGCTCCACCGGGTTCATGCAGTTCGACGACGTCGGCGAGAAGCTGGTCGGCGACCCGATCGCAGCCTTCGGCCGCTTGTACTTCACCACGCACGCCCCGGGCAGCGACCCGTGCGTGCTCGGCAGCAGCTACGTCTACGGCCTCAACGTCGAGACGTGCGGCGGCGGCATCCCCGATGTCACGACCGACAGCTACAACCAGGACTCCGAGGGCATGAAGACGACGGTCGACGGGCTCATCTCGGCGCCGGTCTTCGCCAACGGTCGCATCTACGCCCTGAACATCGACGCCGATGGCCTGGACAGCGACTCGATGATCGAGGACCTGCAGGTCGTGCCGGCGAACTTCACGTCCGGCCAGTTCATGTTCAGCTCGTTCCGGAACGTCTTCTAGGCGACTACGCGAGCCTGCCCGGGCGATCAGTCCGGCCGACAGTCCTGGTCGCCGCGGTCGAGCAGACCCGACTCCTGCATCCACGCCCGGTTGGTGATCGCAGCCTGGAGGTCCGGCGCGACCTGCAGCGCGCGGCCCCACTGCTCGTACGCCTG
The DNA here is from genome assembly GCA_964416435.1 of uncultured Rickettsiales bacterium. Classification (GTDB taxonomy): domain Bacteria; phylum Myxococcota_A; class UBA796; order UBA9615; family UBA9615; genus CAYQEG01. The sequence continues at coordinate 64,201 of CAYQEG010000013.1, read as the reverse complement.
CTGGTAGCACCCCCGCTCGTCGAGCAGGATGCCCTTGAGCAGCAACGCGCCGAGCTCGTCGGGGCACTCCAGCAGCACCTCGTCCGTCGCCCGGTTGGCCTCCTGGGAGCGGCCGACGTCGAACAGCGCCTGGGCCCGCTGCGCGCGAAGGCGGCAGGTCGGCGCCATCGAGACCGCGCGCTCGATCTCGACCAGCGCGAGGTCGTACTGCTGCTCGAACGTGTAGACCTCGGAGAGCCCGGCACGGGGTGACGCGAAGCGCGGCTCCAGCGTAGCGGCGGCCACGAACAGCCCCCGAGCACGCTCGACGTGGGGGGCGGCCGCTTCGTCGTTCGTCCGGGACTTCGCCCACCGCAGGTGCAGCGCGCCCAGGTTGTGCAGCAGCAGGGCGTTGCCGGGGTGCAGCTTCTCGGCCTCCTCGAGCAGCTCGAGCGCCTCCCGCACCTCGTTGCGCAGCTCGTGGACCGACGCCAGCCCCAGCGCCGCGCCGAGTGACGTCGGATCCCGCTCCCGCACCCCGCGATACAGCTCCTCCGCTTCGGGCAGCTGGTCCAGCGCCCGGTGCAGGTCGGCGAGCAGCAGGGCGACCTCGTCGTCGGTGGGGGAGAAGCTGTGGGCGATGAGGCACTCGCCTCGGGCCTGGTCGATCAGGCCCTGCTCGCGCAGCGCCCGGCAGCGCAGCACCCACGGGGCGATGAACGACTTCAGGTCCCGGGAGGCGCCGGTCCCGCCCCGCTCGGCGATCGCCTGGGAGGCCTGCAGCGCGGTGGCGGAGTCGTCCTGCTCGATGGCCTCGAGCATCGTCAGGTAGTCCTCCCGGATCGCCGAGGCCTGGGAGAGCCGCAGCCGCAGCGGCTCGATCTCGTCCTCCGGCACCCCGGACAGGTCGAGCAGGCGTTGCAGGTCGGACCCCGCCGCCGCGAGCGTCGCCAGCGCCAGGGCGGGTTCGCCGGTGCGCACCCGGGCGCCGGCGACGACGGCCGTGCCGAAGCGGCCCCGTCGAGACCGGCCCGACGCCATGGCCAGCAGCGCGGTCCGATCGGTCACGAGCCGCTCCAGCGCGTCCCCCGGGCTGGCGAGCGATGCGCGCTGCAGGTCCTGGGCGACGGCCCGTCGGGACCAACTCCGGAACAGCGCGCCGGCGTCGACGGCCCCCTCCTCCGGGCGTCCGACGAGCAGCAGGTGAGCGGCGCCGGTCGGATCCAGCCACGCGGTCAGGCCGGGGAAGCTGTCGGCGACGTCGGCCGTCAGGGCGGCGAGCTCGTCCGCGCTCGAACCGTGGAGGGGGATGCGCAGGACGGCCACTCCGCCCGGGTCCAGGTGGGCGGCGATCGCCCGAAGGCGACGGGGTGAGCGCTCGGCGGGTCCGCCAGGGACCCAGGAAGGCGGCAGGTCGACCAGGATCGCCGACCAGCGCTGGCCGGACGCCAGGGGGTCGACGCTGCTGAGCCGCACCGCGGGGTCGGCGATGACGTCCCGGTTCCATCGCCCGTGCTCCTGCAGCAGCCAGCGCTGCCCCGGCGAGCCGACCGACACGGTCACCGGCCCAGCGCTCGAACGACGAGCGCCGTCGACGACCCCACCGGCGCCGGGGCCCAGGACGAGGACGGACGCCGGGGGATCCCCGGTGACGAGCGCGGGCAGGTGCGCCAGGAACAGGTCCGAGCCGCCGAGCCCGTCATCCAGCCGCCGGCCGGCGCCGGGGGACCAGATCGCCTCGGGCTGCAGCTCGGGGGAGGTGGCGGCCGAGCCGCCGGGGTGCAGCCGGGCCGCGCCGCGCCGCCATCCCGCGACCCGCACCAGCTCGCTGAAGTCACCGGGCGAAGCGAACGCTTCGTAGGGAGAGAGCGCTCGGAGGGCTCCGGGGGGCGCGGGCAACGCGAGCACCCCGAGGGCGGCGGACGCCGCGACCGCCGCCGCGCCCCGCAGCACGGCCGAGTCGGCGCTCAGGAGGGTCGGCAGCGTCGCCAGCCCGACGGCGCCCACCGCGAGGCGCACGATCAGCGCAGGCTCGACGACCAGGGTCGGCACTGCGATCCAGAGCGCCGCGCCCGCCGCCGCGCCCCACGCGAAGCCGACCCCTCCGGGGCGAACCGCGAGCCCGATGAGCGCCATGGCCGCTGCGGTGACGACCGCGCCCGCGACCGGCGCCCCGCCCAGGACCGCAGGGACCCCGGCGGAGATCGCCTGCCCCACCGCCCCCGGGGCCCGCAGGAGCAGCTCCGCGCCGCCGAGGCAGGCGAGGGGGGCGAGCCCCGCGACGGCGCCTGCCAGCTTCGGCCGCCGGGCCGCGGCCGCGGCGAGCGCGGCCCCCAGCGCCAGCCCGACCCCGGCCTCCGCGAACCAGCCGGGCGAAGGGCCGAGCAGCGGGGCGGCGGTCAGCAGCGCGAGGGGCGCGACGGCGGTGAGCGCCAGCCCCGAGGCGAACTGGACGGGAGCCGCGGCGCGGTCCCGATCCTCCCGCACCACGTCCGGCCCGGGGGCCGCGATCGCCTTGGGGAGCAGGAGCGCCCCGCCGAGCAATCCGCACGAGATCAGCCCGACGGACGGCACCGCATACGACAGGGCGGGGAGCAGCCCGATCGCGATCGCGATCGCCTCGGCCGGTCGGAGCGCTCGCCGCGGTCCGACCCGGCTCCCGATCAGGTTCGCCAGCCCCCCGGCGACCAGCGCGGCGATCAGCACCCCCCCGATCACCAGCCCCGACAACGCCGCGAATCGCCGCGCGAGCTCGTCCACGAGCGGCAGGAGCAGGGGCGAGGCGCCGACCAGGAGGGCGGCGGCGGGCCGCGCCCAGCGCGCCGCGAGCTTCGGGCGGGCCAGGGCGAGACCGACGGCGACCCCACCGACCACGCCGGGAACGGTACAATTCTGTGGGAGCAGGCCGTGCCCTGCGCCGACCGCGGCGCAGGTTACCAACGGCAACGCAGCCAAATAGCTGATTTCACTCGCCTTTGATGGCGGGCCGGCGGGGAGGCCGGCGACGGATCTGGTCGGTGTACCGGCTGTCATGCGTGGACGGGACGGCCTGTCAAGGCTTGATTGAGCAAGGGGGCCCGATGGGAAGTATAGCCCCCATACCCAATGCCCGTAGCTTGACAATGAGATCCCTCGTGTAGGAAAGTCAGGTTGAGTTACGCCAGCGATTCCCGGCCCTTGGGCGGAAGTCGTGGTGAGAGGCGGGTTGAGAGGACGGCCAGATCGCGATGGACGGGAGCGTCCGGGGGCGTGGTCTGTCGAGCTGGGTGTAGGGAGTAGCGGGATGGCAGTGCTGGGCTTCGGCCGTCCGAAAAACGCGATCGGGCTCGATATCGGCTCCTCCTACATCAAGGTGTTGGAGTTGCAGGAGTCGAAGGGCAAGTACTCGCTCGTGAATTTCGGCATGAAGAAGCTGCCGCCGGAGGCGATCGTCGACGGCGCACTCATGAACTCGAACATCATCGTCGATTCGATCCGGGAGCTCGTCACGAGCCACAAGATCCGGACGAAGGACGTCGTGACCTCGGTCTCCGGTCACTCGGTGATCATCAAGAAGATCAACCTGCCGGTGATGACCCGCGACGAGCTGGAAGAATCCATCCAGTGGGAAGCGGAGCAGTACATCCCGTTCGACATCAACGACGTCAACATCGACGTCCAGATCCTCAACCCGGTCGGTGACGAGGCGGGTCAGATGGAGGTCCTCCTGGTCGCGGCCAAGAAGGACATGATCAACGACTACACGGCGATCGTGCAGGAGGCCGGCCTCAACCCGGTCGTCATGGACGTCGACTCGTTCGCGATCGAGAACTGCTTCGAGCTGAACTACGACCTCAGCCCCGACGACACCGTGGTGCTCGTCAACATCGGCGCGTCGATCATCAACATCAACGTGCTGCGGGCCGGCATCACCGCCTTCACCCGCGACATCACCCTCGGCGGCAACCAGTACACCGAGGAGATCCAGAAGCAGCTCAACGTCTCCTACGAGGAGGCCGAGGCGCTGAAGATCGGCGGCGACATCGTCCGCGACTCCCAGGCGGTCGTGCCCGAGGAGGTCGAGGGGATCATCCGCTCGGTGTCCGAGAACGTCGCGACCGAGATCCAGCGTTCGCTGGATTTCTACGCGGCCACCTCGACGGAAGATGAGATCTCCCGCATCTTCCTGTCGGGCGGCTCGTCCCGGATCCCCGGGTTGACCCGTACGATCCAGGACAAGACCGGCCTGCCCGTCGAGCTCGTCAACGCCTTCCGCAAGGTCGAGATCAACGAGCGGGACTTCAACATCGCGTTCCTCAACGAGGTGGCGCCCATGGCTGCAGTAGCCGTGGGGCTCGGGTTGCGGAGGGCTGGCGACCGATGATCAAGATCAACCTCCTGCCCGTCCGGGCAGCCCGCAAGAAGGAAGCGGTGCAGCGCCACCTGGTGCTGTTCGTGGCGGGTCTCGTGATGGTGCTGCTGGTCGGCTTCCTCATGTACCGGGGCAAGGCGAGCGAGCTGGACCAGGTCCAGAACGAGAACCGCCTCCTCGCCAACGAGATCGAAGACCTCAAGAAGGTCATCGGCGAGGTGGACGAGTACAAGGAGCAGGAGGCGCTGCTGGAGCGGAAGCTCGACGTCATCCGATCGCTCAAGGCGAACAAGACCGGCCCCGTCCACATGCTGGACGAGCTGGCGACGCGCATCCCCGAGAAGCTCTGGCTCACCGAGCTGGACGAGACGGAGGGCCGTGTGCAGCTCCGCGGGATGTCGATCAACAACGAGGTCATCGCGACGTTCATGAACCGGCTCGACGAGTCGATCTACTTCCGCGAGGTCTACCTCGTCTCCATCGAGCAGGACTCGGTGGACGACCTGAACCTCAAGGCGTTCACGATCACCAGCCGCATGGTGGTGCCCGGCGCCGGTGAGGGAGAAGGCTAGATGGGCGACCTTCTCGAACGGATTGGCAAGCTCACCGCAGCTCAGAAGCTGGCGGGCGCGATCGGCATCTACGCGCTGCTCGGCTTCATGATCTTCTTCTTCCTCATCAAGCCCACGTCCGAGTCGATCGTGACGGAGCGGGACAAGCAGGAAGAGCTGACCGAACAGCGGGACGAGAACCGCGACATCGCCGAGAACCGCGACCGCTGGGAGCGACGCGTCGAGCGCCTCAACGAGGAGCTCGCCAAGGCCGTCAAGGAGCTCCCGAACGAGGCGGAGATTCCCGAGCTGGTCCGACGGATCTCGTCCATCGGCAAGAAGATCGGCCTGGAGTTCCTGCTGTTCCAGCCCCTCCCCCAGGTGCGCCGGGACTTCTACGCGGACGTGCCCGTCAAGCTCAAGGTCGAGGGCAGCTACCACGAGGTGGCGACCTTCTTCGACCGGATCGGCAAGCTCAACCGGATCGTGAACATCCGCAACATCTCGATGCACGACCCGCTCGAGCGCAGCGGCAAGATCGTCCTGACCATCGACGGCACCGCGGTGACCTACCGCTTCCTCACCGAGGCTGAGGTCTCCGGTGGCGGCGGCGCGGGCCGCGGCAGGAGGCGCTGAGATGGCTCGCGTACGGAACCTGCTCCTGTTGGCCCTCGCGTTCGGCCTGCTCGCGCCGGTCGCCGCGTGCGGCGGCGGCGGCGGCGGCGGCGGCGGCGGAGAACGCGGCCCGGCCCGACCGGCCCGCGACACCGGCCCCGCCGAAGCGGTGGTCGAAGAAGCCGAAGAGGAAGAGGAGCCCGGCAAGCGGTACTCCTACAACTCGATCGGCAAACGTGACCCCTTCCGTTCGTTCATCGCGAAGGAAGTCGTGGTCGAAGGCGGCGGCCCCCTCGGGCCCCTGCAGCTTCACGAGACCGACGCGTACACGCTGCGCGGGATCGTGTGGAACATCGCCGCGCCGCGCGCGATGGTCGAGGACCCGGAGGGCATGGGTCACGTGGTCGACCTCGGTACTCTCATCGGCAAGAACTGGGGCAAAGTCACCCAGATCAAGCCGGAGGAGATCATCATCACCGAGGAATACCGCGATCCGATCGAGAACGAGCTGATCATCAACGAGATCACGATGCGTCTTCCCGAAGCGCTGGAAACGAAGTAGGCGGAGGCTGAGAAACCATGGGTCTGGACATTCAGCTCGCGCGAGTGACCGTCGGCGCCATCGCACTGTTGATGGCGGGGAGCGCCTTCGCTCAGGACGGCCCGGCTACGTTGCAGGCGATCGGCATCAGCGACAGCGGCGGCGACGTCGTCCTGGAGTTGGCGGCGACCGACCGGCCGAACTGCGGCAACTTCACCATCACCGAGCCGCCCACGCTCGTGGTCAGCTGCGCTGGCATGACGATGGGCTCGGTGGAGCCGGTGATGACCGTCGGCAACGGCGTCGTCGATCGCATCGAGGTCTCCGAGAGCAGTGATGCCTCGGGCACCAACACCGAGATCCGCATCTACCTGACCGCGCTGCTCGGGTACGACGAGGCGACGGCGGGGCAGACGCTCACGTTGACGCTCCATCGGGCCGAGGAGAGCGGCGGAAGCTCCGCCGAAGAGGACGCCATCGCCGCTGCGATGGCCGAAGAGGAGCCGATGGCGGCCGGGTCCACCCCGGACGTCGACCTCCGCATCGAGTCCACCCGGACCGGTGAGCTGTCCTCGGTCGCCGGTGACCACGCCTACTCGACCACCGGCATCCAGATCCGCGGCGTCGACTTCCAGCAGAAGCTGGAGTCGAGCATCTCCCGCCTGGTCATCACCGGCAGCCGCCGGATGGACTACGCGACGTCCTATCCGTCCGACAACCGGATGGTCATCGCGGTGCGCGGCGCGTCGCTGGGCTCCGGCCTGGAGCGCCGCCTCGACACCAGCCAGTTCGCCTCGGCGGTCTCCGGCGTCTCCGCGTTCCGCTCCCGCCGCACCGCCGGCGAAGTGAAGATCGTCGTCGACCTGCGCGAGCCCGTGACGCCGACCATCACCGAGCGCGACAACGTCGTCATCATCGACTTCCCGATTCCCCCGTCCATCGCCGGCGCCGCCTACGACGCGCCGGTCGTGGTGGAGCCGTCGGTCGAAGACGACGAGCCGGTGGTCGTGGAGGACGAGACGATCCAGAGCGCGACGGGACGAGAGGTCCTGATCGGCGAAGGCGGCGAGGTCAGTGACCCGGCCAAGGTCGCCCGCCGCCGCGTGCGATCGGTGCTCCCGGGCGGCGAAGGCATCTTCGTCGGCGAGATCGACCCGAACCACCAGTGGACGGGCTTCCCGCTCAACCTGAACCTGGTCAACGCCAACATCCACAACGTGTTCCGCCTCATCAGCGCGGTCAGCAAGCTCAACATCGTCAGCAGCGACGACGTGCAGGGCGACGTGACGGTGCAGCTGCAGGAGGTCCCGTGGGACCAGGCGCTGGTCGCGGTGCTCCAGGCCAAGGGCCTCGGCGCCGTTCAGTACGGCAACGTGGTACGCGTCGCGCCCATCGGCACCATCCGCAAGGAGCGTGAGGACGCCGCGGCGACGAAGAAGGCCGAAGCCGAGTCGCTGCCGCTCCGGGTCCTGACCCTGCCGCTGAACTACGCGAACGCCTCCGAGGTGCTGACGCAGCTCGAGTCGATGATCAGCAAGCGCGGCTCGATCACCTTCGACGAGCGGACCAACAGCCTGATCATCCGCGACATCGACAAGAACCTCACCCAGATCCGTCAGCTGGTCCGGGCGCTCGACACGCGCACCCCGCAGGTGCACATCGAGGCGAGGATCGTCGAGGCGTCGGACAGCTTCTCCCGGGCCCTCGGTATCCAGTGGGGTGGCAACCTCAACTTCTCGCCCGCTACGGGCGCCCCGACCGGCCTCTTCTTCCCGAACACCATCGGCCTCTCCGGTGGTTCCACGGCGACGACCGTCAGCGAGAACACGTCGACCATCGGTGGCCGGTCCAGCAACTTCACGACCGTCCCGAACTACGTCGTGGACCTGCCCGCGGCGGCCTCGACCGGCAGCATCGGCCTGTCCCTCGGCTCCATCTCGGGCCTGGTGAACCTGGACGCCCGCCTGTCGGCCGGTGAGACCTCCGGTGAGTCGAAGATCATCTCCGCTCCGTCGATCACGACGGTCACCAACCGCGCGGCGACGATCCGCGACGGTGCGCGGATTCCGTTCCAGACGGCGTCGCTGCGAGGCACGAACGTGCAGTTCGTCGAAGCGGTCCTGCTGCTGTCGGTGACGCCGCAGATCACCGCGGACGGCACGATCTTCCTGACGATCAGCATCACCAAGAACCGTCCCGATTTCGGTCAGGCGATCGGCAACCTGCCGACCATCCAGATCAAGGAGGCGACGACGACGGTGATGGTGGCCGACGGCGACACGACGGTCATCGGCGGCGTCTACAACTACGAGACGTCGGTCAACCGTGACTTCGTCCCGGGCCTCGGCAAGATCCCGGTGCTCGGCTGGCTGTTCAAGCGGACCGCCCGCCGCGAGGATCGGCGCGAGCTGCTCGTCTTCATCACGCCGACGATCGTCCAGCAGATGCGCTAGTCGGGCCGTCAGCCCGACCCCGTGCCCGTGCCCGTGCCCGCCCCCGAAACCTCGGGCGGGCCAGGCAGTGCTCCGCTGGTGCACCGATGAGACCCATCGCCCTCTCCGGCTTCATGGGAGCCGGCAAGACGACCGTCGGTGAGCGCCTGGCGCGCTCCACCGGGCGCCGGTTCGTCGACCTCGACAGCCAGATCGCGGCCGCCTTCGCCCGCCCGGTGCACGCCGTCTTCTCCGACCTGGGGGAGCCCGCGTTCCGGGCCATGGAGGCGCGCCTGCTGCAGGGGGCCCTCGCTGTGGACGACCGCGTGGTCGCGCTGGGCGGGGGGGCGGTGCTCGACCCCGACAGCCGGGCGCTGCTCCTGGAGCGCGCCTCCTGGGTGCACATCGACGTCCCGCTGGGGGAGCTGCGCCGACGGGTCGCCCTGAGCGACGGAGACCGCCCGCTGTGGGACGACCAGGTCGACCAGCGGTTCGAGGCGCGGGCTCCGGCCTACGCCGAGGCGCCGCTCCGGGTGGACGGTGACCGGCCGCCGGGGGACGTGGCGTCGGCGATCGAGGCGCTCGTCGGCAGCCCGAGCCCGGCCGAGCCGGCGTCGGCTGGCGAGCTGCACCGCCTTCGGGTCGAGATCCCCGGCGAGGCGTACGACATCGTCATCGGAGACGGCCTGCACGACGCGCTGCGGGACGAGGTGGCGCAGATCGGGCAAGGGCCGATCGCCCTGCTCGCCGACTGGAACGTCGGGCCGCTGCACTCGGCCGCGGTCGGCGCGGCGCTTCGAAGCTCCGGCCGCGAGGTGATCGACGTCGCCCTCCCGGCGGGCGAGGAGAACAAGCGCGTCCGCCCCGTCCTCGACGCGGTCGATCGCCTGCTCGACCAGGGCTGGCAGCGCTCGGCCCCCGTCGTCGCGCTCGGAGGGGGCGTCCTGGGCGACATGGCCGGGCTGGTCGCGGCGCTCCTGCTGCGCGGCGTGCCGGTGGTCCAGGTGCCGACCACGCTGCTGTCGATGGTGGACAGCAGCGTCGGCGGCAAGGTGGGGGTCAACCACCGCTCGGGCAAGAACCTCGTCGGCACGTTCAAGCAGCCGAGCCTCGTCGTGGCCGACCTGTCGTTCCTGCGCACCCTGGGGGATCGCGAGTATCGAGCCGGTCTGGGCGAGGTCGTGAAGACCGCGCTGCTCGGTGACGCCGAGCTGTTCGAGCGGCTGGAGGCGGACCCGGCCGCGATGCTGCGGCGCGATCCGGTCGCCGTCGCCGACGCGGTCCGGCGCTGCTGCGCGTTCAAGGCGCAGGTGGTCGCCGAGGACACGAAGGAGCAGGGCCTGAGGCGGATCCTGAACCTCGGCCACACGTTCGGGCACGCCCTCGAGGCCGCGACCCGGTACGCTCGGCTCCTCCACGGCGAGGCGGTGGCCGTCGGCCTGGTCGCGGCGGCCGAACTGGCGGGAGATCTGGGCTTCGCGGATCCGGCCCTGGCGGACCGCATCCGGCGCCTGCTGGTTCGGCTCGGGCTCCCGACGTCGGTGCCCGGGGTCTCCAGCGTGGCGCTGTCTCAGGCCCTCGTCGGGGACAAGAAGACCCGGGGTGACGAGCTGACGTGGGTGTTCGTTCGTGCCCTTTCGGACCCCGTGTTGGTGGCCCTACCCTTGGAACAGCGAGGCCACTGGTTGGCGCGGATGGCTACATCTGGGGTATTCTCAGAGCAAGGAGTGTGAGATGAAGCAGCTTTGGATGTTCTTGGCCGTCGTCGCCGTAGCCCTGTCGGGCTGCAACGCTGGCCCGTGGGATGCCCCTCCGGGGAGCATTCTGGACGACGTGGAGGACTTCAAGGTCTCGTGGTTCGGTTGCCAGATCGACCCGCTGACCTTCCAGCCGCTCGACCCGAACTGCGACCTCGATCAGCCGTCGCCTCCGGTCATCATCCCCTTCTCGATCGGCGTGACCGACGAAGAGACGACGACCCCTGTGAACAACATCTGGGTCCGCGTCAGCAGCGGCTTCAAGGACGTCTACCTGCTCCCGCAGGAGGTCATCGAGGCCGTCGCGCTCCCCGACACGGAGAACTGGCAGGACGTCGCCGCCAGCGGCGAAGTCTGGGCCGAGTTCAGCGGAAGCTTCGAGGGCGACTACCGCCCGACCTTCGTCGAGACGTGGACGGACAACAACGGCCAGGTCGACTTCTGGATCTGGGTCGACAAGATGCCCGTGGATCCGGTCAGCGGCCAGGCGGTCGAGACCTCGGTCCTCATCGACATCGGCGTCGACAGCGCCACCCTCCTGCTCCAGCCCGGCGCCGGTTGATCGGGCCGCGGCCCCTCGCGGCCGTGTGACATGTCCAGCCAACGCCTGAGCGCCCTCAAGGAGGCCTGGCGGCGCGATCCGCCGTCGGTCTTCGTGCGCCTCGCTGCCTGCTACCGGGACGCCCAGCGGCTCGATGAGGCGGCGGAGGTGCTCAAGCACGGCCTCGCAGCACGCCCGGGTCACCTCGCAGGTCACGTCCTGAACGCCCGACTCCTGGCCGACCAGGGCGACGCGTCGGGCGCGGTGCGAGAGCTCGGAGACGTGCTCGCGGTGCTCCCGCGTCACTGGGAGGCGCTCCACCTGCTCGCCGACCTGATGCGCGCCAGGGGCGACGCCAGCGCCGAGCGGGACGCGCTGGAGCGCATGCTGGAGCTGGCGCCGGGGGCCGAGTGGCTCCAGGTGAGGTTGGACTCCATCGAGCCAGGCTCGCGGCCGGCGATGCCCGCCCCCTCCAAGCTGATCGGGGCCAAGGGGGACACCATGCCGGCGTCCTCGCGGCCGGCGCCCCAGGTGGGGGTCCCCCTCGATTCCCTCGACCTGCAGCCCGACGCCGGCGTCGATCCCTTCACCAACGCGACCATGGCGGAGCTGCTCGCGGCGCAGGGGGACGTCGACGGTGCATTGCAGATGCTGGCCGCGCTGGTCGTCCGGGATCCGAGCCGCCAGAGCCTGCGAGAGCGCTACACCGAGCTCGGCGGGGATCCCACCGAGCTGGCCGATCTGCCGGCCCCCGCGCCGACGGCCGAGGGGCTCGAGGCGGCGCTCCAGGACCTCGTGGAGGAGTAGGCCGTGCCCAGGATCCTCGTGCTTCACGGACCGAACCTGAACCTGCTGGGGCAGCGGGAGCCGGACGTCTACGGCCGCACCACGCTCGCCGAGGTGGACTCCGCCCTGCAGGCGCGGGCCGACGCGCGCGGCGTGGAGCTGGAGTGCCTGCAGAGCAACCACGAGGGCGGGCTCATCGATCGCCTGCACGCAGCGATGGCCGACGGCACCGACGCGGTGGTCTTGAACGCCGGCGGATTCACCCACACGTCGGTAGCCCTCCGGGACGCCGTTGTGGCCTGCGGTCTGCCCGTGATAGAAGTCCACCTCTCAAACACGGCGGCTCGAGAGGAGTTTCGCCATACGTCGCTGCTCTCACCGGTGGTGGTGGGGTTCATCGCGGGGTTTGGCGTCGACTCGTACCTCCTCGGTCTGGAAGCTGCCCTGGGACTGCTGTAACCGGTGGAATCACGATGAAGACCAAGGAGATCAAGGCGGTCCTCCGCCTGCTCGAGGGCACGGACGTCAGCGAGCTCGAGTACGAAGACGAGGAGTTCCGGCTCATCGTCCGGCGTGGAGTCCAGCAGGGCCCCACGACGGTCGTGACCGCTCCGCTGGGCGCTGCCCTGTCGCCGATGACGACCACCGGGGCGATGCCCGCGGTGGCGGCGCCGGACGCCGGGCCGCCCCCCCTGTCCGGGCACGTCATCAACTCGCCGTTCGTCGGCACCTTCTATCGCGCGCCCGCGCCGGACTCGGCTCCGTTCACGGAGGTGGGCCAGCGGGTGACGAAGGGGCAGACCCTGTGCATCGTCGAGGCGATGAAGCTGATGAACGAGATCGAGTCCGACGTCGACGGCGTCGTGAAGTCGATCCTGGTCGAGAACGCGCAGCCGGTCGAGTACTCGCAGGACCTGTTCGTCATCGAGCCCTCCTGACACCGAGGGCTCCATGTTTCGCAAGGTCCTGATCGCCAACCGCGGCGAGATCGCGCTCCGCATCATCCGCGCCTGCAAGGAGCTGGAGATCGAGACGGTCTCGGTGCACTCCACCGCGGACGCCAACAGCCTGCACGTGCGGTTCGCGGATCAGTCGATCTGCATCGGCCCGCCGCAGGCTCGCGACAGCTACTTGAACGTGCCCGCGCTGCTCAGCGCGCTGGAGATATCCGGCGCCGACGCGGTGCACCCCGGCTACGGCTTCCTCGCCGAGAACGCCGAGTTCGCCGAAGACTGCGCCAACGCGGGCGTGCACTTCATCGGCCCGACGCCGGAGCAGATCCGGCTGATGGGCGACAAGGCGACGGCCAAGGCGACGGTGCGCCACGCCGGCACCCCGCTGGTGCCGGGGTCGCCGGGCGTGCTCGACACCCCCGACGCCGCGCTCGAGGTGGCCGAGCAGGTGGGCTACCCGGTGCTCCTCAAGGCGAGCTCGGGGGGCGGCGGCAAGGGCATGAAGCTGGCCCCCGACGCAGCGTCGCTGCCCGGGGCGTTCCGGCTGGCGTCGGCCGAGGCGCTGGCGTGCTTCGGGGACGGCTCGCTGTACCTCGAGAAGTTCGTCGTCAAGCCCCGCCACATCGAGGTCCAGGTCCTCGGGGACCAGCACGGCAACGTGGTGCACCTGGGCGAGCGCGAGTGCAGCCTGCAGCGGCGTCACCAGAAGGTGCTGGAGGAGGCGCCCTCGCCGCTGGTCTCCCCGGAGATGCGGGCCCGGCTGGGCGAAGCGGCGGTCAGCGCGGCCAAGGCGATCGGCTACAGCTCTGCCGGCACGGTCGAGTTCCTCGCCGACGCCGACCACAACTTCTACTTCATCGAGATGAACACCCGGATCCAGGTCGAGCACCCGATCACCGAGATGGTGACCGGCGTCGACCTGGTCAAGCAGATGATCCGCTCCGCTGCGGGCGAGCCGCTGCCGTTCACCCAGGACGACATCGCGCTCAGGGGCCACGCGATCGAGTGCCGGATCAACGCCGAGGACCCGTTCACGTTCGCTCCCTCACCGGGCGTCGTGACCGGCTACCACGAGCCGGGCGGCTACGGGGTGCGGGTAGACACCTGGATCCACGACCGGGCGACCGTGCTGCCGTTCTACGACTCGCTGCTCGCCAAGTTGATCGTGTGGGGAGCGGATCGCGACGAGGCGATCCTGAGGATGCGCTGGGCGCTGGACGAGTTCGTGGTCGAGGGCATCAAGACCACTGTCCCGTTCCACCGCGAGGTGATGCGGGATCCGGAGTTTTTGTCCGGGGACTTCGACACGGGATTCATCGAGCGTTTCGTCGCTCGTCGCTCCTGAGCTCGTTTCACTGCTATAAAACCAACTCGCTTAGCTGGGGAAATAGCTTTGGCGTTGGACAAAGCCAAGGTGCTCGCGACAGCGCAAAAGCACCTCGGGCGGAACAATATCGACAAGGCCCTCAAGGAGCTCTCGCGGATCGTCCGCGAGGACCCCAAGGACCTTCGTGTGCGCCAGAAGGTGGCGGAGCTGCTCGCTCGTCAAGGCAAGATTGCCGAGGCGATGCGCGAGTTCCAGGTCGTCGCCGAGGCGTATGAGCGTGGCGGCTTCTATCCGAAGGCCGCAGCCATCTACAAGCAGATGCTCCGGTTCGAGCCGGACCAGATGCGGTGGCACCTCGCGCTCGGCGAGATCTACCAGCAGCTCGCGCTCCTCAGCGACGCCATGGACCACTTCAACATCGTGGCCCAGCACTTCGAGGAGCACGGCTCCGTCCGCGAGCGGGTGGAGATCTACGAGAAGCTCCTGCGCCTGAACCCCGACAGCCTCGAGTACGCCGACAAGCTCTCTTCCCTCTACATGCGGGAAGCGGATCACATGGGCGCGTTCGAGGTCTGGCGCAGCCTGTCCGAGAGCCTGGAGGCTCGTGGCGACAACGAGGGGCTGACGAAGGCCTACGAGCACATGTCGGAGCTGAAGCCCGACGACCTCGGCCTCGTGCGCGGCCTCGCCGACCTGTACCTGGATCGCGGCGACGCCCGGCGGGCGTTGGCGAAGCTGCAGATCTGCTTCAAGGCCGACCCGCAGGACACCGAGACGCTCAACCTCCTCGCCGACGCGTTCGTCGACCTGGGGCAGGGCGATCGGGCAGTCGCGGTGCTCAAGGAGCTGGCCCAGATCTACGACACGCTCGGCTACGAGGACTACCGCAACCAGGTGTACGACCGCATCGCCGAGATCGATCCGACGTCGAGCTCCGACCTGGACGAGGACGCGAGCCTCGAGCTCCCGGGCGGCGAGGAGGTCATCTCGGGCCTGGAGCTGAGCGAGCCCCGGGAGGCGCCCGAAGACGTCGCCCGAGCGGTGGCCGAGGCGGAGGTCTACCTGCAGTACGGGCTGGCCGACAAGGCGGCCGACGGCCTCGAGAAGGCGGCCGCGCAGTACCCCGGCTCGTGGGACGTGCATCGCACGCTGGTCCGGCTCCGCGTCGGCTCCGGCGACGTGACCGGAGCGGCCGAGCAGCTCAGCGTGATGTACGAGCTGGCGATGGACCTCCACGACTACCGGGCCGCGCGGGCTTGCCTGCAGCGCACGGTCGAGCTGGCCCCCGACGACGGCGCCGCCCAGGCCCGGTTGGACGCCTTCGTGCAGGCGATGGGCGAGTACTCCGAGGACGACGGCGGCGGGTCGACGGACGACGCGGACGTCATGGCCGCGGCCGTCGAGCTGGGCTCGAGCCTCGCCGGCTCGGTCGCGGACAAGCCCAACCCGACCGGGCAGATGGACCTCGAGCTGTCGGACGAGTTCGACTTCGACGACGACGAGATGCAGCGCCTCGCGGCCGAGCTGAGCCAGGAGCTGACCGACGGCTCCCGCCCGCCCACCGAGATCGACCTGTCGATGGACCAGACGCTCCTGGACCGGGACGAGGAGCAGGTGCTCGAGGACGAGCCGACGCAGGCGGACACCCCGGCGGTGACCGGCCCGGAGCCGACCCCCCCGCCGATGAGCGACAGCGATGACCTGCTGGGCGACCTGCTCGCCGATCTCGACCTGGACCTGGACGACGACTCGCTGCTCGAGGACGCACCCTCCCCGGTGGACATCGGCAAGTCGTACTACTCCTCGGGCAAGTACGAGGACGCCGCGGTGGAGTTCCAGCGGGCGATCGACTCGGGTGAGCGCGTCAAGGAGGCGCTGGAGCACCTGGGCAACTCGCTGCGCCGGATGCACGACTTCCGCGGCGCGGTCGACGCCTACAAACGTCTGCTCGCGGCCGGCCCAGGCGCGCAGGAAGAGGTCCTGCGGATCATGTTCGAGCTAGGGGTCACCTACGAGGTCGCCGGGAACCGCAACGGGGCCTACAAGATCTTCGGCAAGATCGTGGAGCGGGACTCCGCCTTCCGCGACGGCGAGGTCGCCGACCGGGTCGCCGCGCTTGCGAACGACCTCGGATTGCACTAGTTTTCGCCGCCCTGGGCGGGCGTAACTCAGGGGTAGAGTTCCAGCTTCCCAAGCTGGCTGTCGTGGGTTCGAATCCCATCGCCCGCTCCACCTCCCCCCCGCATTGGCGGAGGGGAGGCGTCCCCCGAAAGACCTCTGGCTTCGTGTGGCACCTGCGGGCGCGTGCCTCCTCGGTCCGCGACTTGCGTCGCCGACCTTGCGGCGGCGGTTCGAATCCCATCGCCCGCTCCACCTCCCCCCCGCATTGGCGGAGGGGAGGCGTCCCCCGAAAGACCTCTGGCTTCGTGTGGCACCTGCGGGCGCGTGCCTCCTCGGTCTGCGACTTGCGTCGCCGACCTTGCGGCGGCGGTTCGAATCCCATCGCCCGCTCCAAGTCTCGAGCGAAGCCCGCCCCCAGAACAGGTGGCGGGCTTCGCGCGTCTAGAATCAATGGGCATGGCACGCACGCCGAAGCGCCGTCGGCGCACCCGGATCGCCCGGCTGCTCCTCGGACTCGCGCTGTTGCTCGTCGCCGCTCTGGTCTCGGCCGTCCTCTGGCTGCAGAGCGACGACGCGGCGGAGCGGCTGCGTCTGCTGCTCGTGCGGGTCGGCAGCGAGCAGCTCGGCGGCGATCTGTACGTTCGCGACGTCCAGGTGGAGCAGCTGCTGCCGCCGGCGGTGCGCCTCGTCGAGGTCTCCTTCCACTCCGACGATGGCCGGCCCCTCGCCACCGTCGACGAGGTGCGGCTCGCCCTCGACGCCCTGCCCAACCGGGAGGTCATCCCGATCCGGTCCCTGCAGGTCGTGCGCCCCCGGGTCCGGCTCGCGGTCGAGGGGGGCAAGCTCCGGGACTTCCAGCCGCCCCAGCGGGCCGGTCCCCAGGGGGGGCAGCCCGGCCCCAAGGTCCAGCTCGCGGCCTTGCAGGTCGAGGACGCCGCGGCGCTGGTCACCCTCGCCCCGGCCGGCGTGGTGATCGACGCCAGCGGGGTCGAGCTCGCGTTCCAGCAGGACGACGCCGGCAACGGGGTCGGCACCGCTGGCGCCGCGCGGGTCGCCCTCGCCGCCGGGGCGATCCGCGAGCAGGCGTCCCTGGCGCCGAGCAACTTCACGGTCGAGTCGGGCGTGGTCACGCTCGGCGACTCGATCGTCGACTTCGCGTCCGGGCGCGTGCAGCTGGGCGGCGTCGTCGGGCTGCCCGATCCGCCGGGCGCCCCCCAGGCCCGCCCCATGACCTACGGCCTGACCGCCCGGGCCGAGGTGGAGCTCCCGGAGCTGCGCTCCGTGTGGCCCCAGTTGCCGTCCATGGAGGGTCGCGTCGACGTCGCGCTCGGCTTGTCGGGGCAGGGTAAGGAGCCGCTCGTCACGTTCAACGTGCAGGGCCACGCGATCGTCGTGCACCTCACCAAGCCCCGTCCCCTGGTGCTCAAGGGGGAGGACCCGGTCCTCATCGGCCACTTCCGCGACGGCCACGTCGTCATCGAGACCGAGTCGGCGCTGCACTGGGGCGGCGGCGTCATCAAGCCCGAGGGGTGGTTCGACCTCCGTGGAGACATGCCGTTCGAGATCGACCTGGAGATGCGCGGACTGCGCCTCGAACAGGTGCTCGACTCGGCGACCGTGCCGGGGTCCTGGGTGACGATGGGGATCGACGGCCACGGCCGGCTGGAGGGCACCGCCAAGGCCGGGTTCCGGGCCGGCGGATACGGCCACCTCGTCGTCGACGACATGCTGGTCTCGGGGGTGAGCTGGGAGGAGCCGGGGCCGCGGCCCGAGATCCTGCGGGTCCCCCGGGCGGTGGTCGACGCGACCATCTCCATGACCGGCAAGCACTGCCTGCTCAGCCCGGCCACCATCACCGGCCCGGACGGCACCGTGCTCGACGCGTCGGTGGACTTCCTGTTCCTCAAGCCGCTGGGCCTCGTCATCGACGTCAAGAGCCGCCACTTCGAGCTGAGCGACGTGGACAACGCGATCGCCGGCCTGCACGTCGAGGGGGTGGGCCAGGTCGAGGCGTTCGTCGAGGGGCCGACGAAGGACCTGGACATCCGCGGCTCCATCGAGCTGGACGACTTCGTGTTCACGAAGTGGCCGTTCGGCCAGGTGGGCGGCGACGTGCACTGGCACTCCCGGTCCGACCTGGAGTTCACCGACCTGCTCGGCCGCCGGGGCTCCACCGACTTCGAGTCCGAGGTCCGGGTCCTCTTCGCCGACGTCCGGCGCGGCGGCATGCGGGAGAAGCTCGAGATCAACGTCGACGCCGTCGTGCCCAAGGGCCACGGCCGGGCCGAAGACCTGCTGCCGATCTTCTTCGGCGACGCGATCGGGGTGACCGGCGACGCGTGGGGGCGGGCAAGCCTCGAGGGGCCCCCGGCGGCCCTCAACGGGGAGGGCTCGATCGCGGTCCGGGACGCCGCCTACCTGTGGGAGCGCTTCGACTCCGTCGACCTCGACGCAGAGGTCCGCGACGGCCGGCTGACCATCACCGAGGCGTTCGCCCGCAAGCTCGGCGGCGACGTGCTCTTCGGTCGCGGCTCCATCGCTCCGGGGGGCGCGGTCGAGTTCGAGTTCCGCCTGCCGACCATGGAGCTGGCGGAGCTGGAGCCGATCCGTCGCCTGTTCCCCCACGGACCCAGCAGCGACCTCGTCGAGCTCGCCGGAGGCACCGGCCCCTGGGTGTCGGGGCGGGTCTCGGGCAACGCCCGGATCGGCGGCACGCTGAAGAACATCACCCTGGACGGTCGGGTCGAGCTGGCCAACCTCATCTATCGGGGGAACGCCCTGGGGGACGCCCGGGTCGACTTCGAGATCGAGGACCACCTGCTGCTCGCCCGGGGCGGAGGCCTGGACGGGACGCTGTCGGCCGAGGCGGAGCTCCGGACCGACGGCCTCTGGAAGTACGACTACCGGCTCGGCTGGACCGAGCTGGACCTGACGCCGCTGCTCCCCCGCACGGTGCTGACCCAGGTGGAGCCGGTCACCGCGGGCATGTCCGGCCGCCTCGACGGGGACGGCACGCTCCGGGACTCCTTCCACGACGTCGTGCTGACCCTGGACGACGTCTGGCTGGAGCGGGGCCGCCACAAGGTCCAGGCGGCGGCCGGCGAGGACGTGGAGATCGGGCTGGAGCGAGGGGCGATCCAGTTCCGCCAGCTCCACCTCGTCAGCGCCGAGGAGGGCGACGGTCGCACCGACTTCACCGTCAGCGGCTGGATCCGACCCGACGGGCCGCTGTCCGTGAAGATCCGCGGACGGGTCGACGTAGCGTTCGCCGACCTCGCCTACGACGTCTTCGACCGGGCGGAGGCGCAGGCGCTGATCCTCGACTTCGACATCAGCGGCCGGTCGACCAGCGCGGTGGAGATCGAGGGGCGCGGGGTGCTGGAGGGGGCGCTGCTCAAGACGATCTACTGGCCCCACCCGATCCAGGTCGACCGCGCGGTCATCGAGCTCGACCAGGGCTACCTGCGGCTCGTGGAGTTCGCCGGACGCATGGGGGGCGGCACGCTGCAGAAGCTCGACGGCAGCTACATTCGCCTCGATCGCACCGGCTACAAGCCGCGCGAGTACGACCTCCGCGCGGAGTGCATGGACTGCACCGTGCGCTACCCGTCGTACCTGCCGCCGGCGAGCGGGGACATGAAGCTGCGGTTCGTCGGCACCGCCCCGGACCAGCTCGTGCTGCGCGGCGACATCTTCGTCAAGGAGATGGTCCTGCGGGACCCGCTGAACTGGCAGCGCTCGGTCCTGACCTTCCAGAGTCGGTTCACCGAGACCGTCGCCGGCACCGACCGCGCGGGCCTGTTCGACATCGACCTCCTCTTCCGGAGCGACGAAGGCGCGCTCGGCATGCGCAACAATGTCGGCGAGCTGTCCGGCACGGCGCGGGACTTCCGCGTGAGGGGCGACACCAACCACGTGATCCTCGAGGGCACGGTCGAGCTGGAGGGCGGCACGATCCCGTACAAGGGACACGACTTCGAGATGGAGGGGGGCTTCGCCCGGTTCCGGGACAGCGAGAGCTGGTTCCCGGAGCTGGAGGGCGTGCGCATGACCACCGACGTGGTCAGCCGGGACGAGAGCTACGAGATCACCTATCGCCTGTCGGGGCCGCTCAACGGGATGCAGCTGGAGTCCAGCGCGACGCCCTACCTGACGGAGTCGGACATCAACCTGCTGCTGCTGTTCGGCCTGACCCAGGAGCAGCTGGCCGACGCCGACGTCGCCGAGCTGCTCGCGGCCGGCGGCGGCGCCGGCTTCGGCACCTACACCGAGACCGCGGCGACGTCGTTCGGCCAGTCGGTGGGCGGGAGCAGCCGGGTGGCGGACATCCTGGTGCCCGACCGCGTCGAGATCGCCCCGGTCTACACCGACACCACCGGCGCGACGACCGTCTGGGCGGTCGCCACCAAGGAGGTGGTGCCCGACCTGCTCACCCTGGAGGGCGGCGTCGGCGTCTTCACCACCGGTGAGCTGCAGCTGCCGACGGTCGCCCGGGCCCAGCTCAAGTTCCAGCGGAACCTGTACCTGGAGGGCTCCTGGCTGCGCGACGACGCGGCGAGCACCGCGTTCGGCAACTTCGGCCTCGACCTCAAGTTCGAAGTGGACGTCGAGTGACGCGGCTCCGGCTCGCTGTCGGCTGGGCGCTCCTGGCCGTCGTCCTCGGGGCCGCGCCGGCCGTCGCCCAGGAGGGGCGGTGGGTGACGCGGTACACGGGTCGGACCGTCGTCTCGGTCGAGTTCCAGGCCCCCTCCGGCGTGCCGACGGAGGAGCTGACCTACCTGATCGAGCAGCGGGCCGGTGAGCCCTACAACCCCCGTCACGTCGGCCGCTCCCTGGAGCTGCTGTTCCGGCTGCGCCAGTTCGACGACGTGCAGGCCCGGGTGCGCGAAGTCGACGGCGGCGTCGCGCTGACGTTCGTGCTCGTGCCGAGCCCCCGCATCCGCCGGATCGTGCTGCGAGGGGTGCGTCGGATCCCGCCTCCCCAGGTGCGGGCCGCCCTCTCGCGCGGCCGCGGCGACCCCTACGTCGCCACCGACGAGGTGCGCCTCGCGGGCGAGCTGGAGGCGTTCTACCGGGACCGGGGCTACCTGGAGGTGGAGGTCCTCCCGGAGGTGTTCGTCGCGCGGCGAGGCGGTCGCGTGATCGAGCTGAACATCAACGAGGGGCCGGCCTACCGGGTGGGGGAGGTCCGGGTGCTGCCGTCGCAGGTCTCGGGCTTCGAGGCCGAGCGGATCGAAGAGCTGCTCCGGCCCCGGCTGCGGGTCGGCAGGATCTACCGCCGCGCCGACCTCGAGTTCGCCGTCAACCGGCTGCTCACCCGCTACCGCAAGGAGGGCTACGTCGAGGTCCGCATCCTCGCCCCCCGACGGCGGGACCGCGCGCTGCCGGTGGACGTTCGGGCCGACCCGGAGCAGCGCACCGTCTCCGTCGCGCTGCCGATCGAGGCCGGTCCCCTGGTGCGGGCCGAGTTCGACGGGCTGCCGCCGCGGCGGCAGCGCATGCACGAGCGCGTCGTCGGGCTCGAGGCGTCCCAGCGGGCGTCCCAGGCGTACGCCGACGACGCGGGTCGCCAGCTCCTGCGCTGGCTGCGGCGGCGGGGCTACTACCACGCCCAGGTCGAGACGACCGTCAGCGAGGTGCCGTACGAGCCGCCCCCGGGGGTCCCGCCGGAGAAGCTGCCGACCGTGGACGAGGTGCGGGTGCTCCGCTTCGACGTCGACCAGGGGCCCCGCGTGGTGCTCTATCCGCGGGACTTCTCGTCGGCGGGGAACGAGCTGGCGACCTCCAAGGAGCTGCTCCAGGGGCTGCAGGACGCCAGCCCGGAGGTGATCGGCCACCGCCCGCTGCTCGCGTCGCTGCTGGGGTTGCCCATCTACCAACGCCACTACACCGAGGGGGCGATGGAGGAGGCGGCGTCGGTCCTGCGTGACTGGTACCGCGCCCGGGGCTACCTGGACGTGCGGCTGGACTGGGACGAGTCGGTGCCCGAGCTGCCGGACGGCTCGCCGGGACGCCGGGTGCTGCTGCACCTCGACGTCGACGAGGGGGTGCGCACGTTCGTGGAGCGGCCCGAGCAGGCCGACGACCCCGGCGGGCTGACCGTCGACCTCGGCGTGCCGGTGGCCGACAGCCTGGTGCAGGACTGGAAGTCGCGGGTGGAGGGGCAGCCGTTCAACCCGGCCGAGCTGGAGGAGCTGGTCCGGGAGGCCCGCGCCGAGCTGGCCGAGCGGGGCTTCATCGAGGCCCGCGTGGAGGCGTACCGCGAGTTCTCCGACGACCGCACGCTGGTGCGGCTGCGCCTGGAGGCGACCCCCGGCCCCGAGGCCCGCTTCGGCCAGGTGATCGTCCGAGACAACCGGTTCACGCACGTGGGCCTCATCCGGCGGGAGGTCGCCGACAAGCCGTTCGAGATCCTGCGCACGGGTGACGTCTTCAAGCCGTCGGCGGTCGCCGCGGCCCAGCGTCGCTTGCTCCGCACGGGCCTGTTCGACGGGGTCGTGCTCCGCCCCGCCCAGTCCACGGGCCGGGTGCGGGACGTCGAGATCCGGGTCAACGAGCGGGACCGCTTCACCTTCGTCGGCGCCACCGGCGTGACGTGGCCCGACGACGGCCCCCGGGTCAGCGGCGAGGTCCGGGCCCGCAACCTCGACGGGCGGGGCCTGTCGGTGTTCCTGCGGGGCCGCGCGAGCCTCGACTGGCGCTTCCTGATCGGCATCCAGCCCCGCATCGACTACCGCGCGTCGCTCGGCGTGGAGCTGCCGCTGCCCCCCGGCGTGCCGGTCCGCGCCACCGTCTCCGCGCTCGCCAACGAGGAGCTGGACGAGCCGACCTACCGGGTGCGCCGCAGCTCGGTCGGCATCTCGCTGGCGTGGCGCGGCAGCGAGTGGTTCGCGCTGGACCTGCGCTCCGAGGTCCAGTGGCGGCAGGCGCTGCGCGTCGACACGGTCGCCCAGCTCGCCGGCAAGCCGGACACGCCGGCGGACCGCCCGACGCTCAGCGACTACCGGACCATCCCCCTGTTCGGCTTCTCGGTCACCGTCGACCGGCGAGACGACCGGTTCAACCCCCGCGAAGGCCTCTTCGCCACGCTCGCGGTCGACACCACGCCGGGGCGGGTCCAGGCCGACTCCCCGGCGTTCGGCCGGGCGACCGCGCGGGTGGTGGGCCTGATCGACCTGGGCAAGGACATCGGCCTGACCCTCGAGGGGGCCGGAGGCATCGGCTGGAGCTACGACGACGGCGACATGCCCCCGGTCGAGTGGCGGTTCCGGCTCGGAGGCACCGGCACGCTGCGCGGCTTCCCGCTTGAGCAGGTCGGGCCGACGGGCTCGCGGCCGGGCGCCCTGGCCGACGTCGGGCTGCTGCAGGGCGACCTGCCGGAGCGCACCGTGCCGGTCGGGGGCAACGCGTTCTATCGCTACACCGTCGAGTTGGCGGTGCCGATCGTCGGCCTGCGGAGCTGGCGGTTCGCGATCTTCCACGACGGCGGCAACGCCCTGATCTACGGCATGGTGCCCGACGGCATCGACCCCAGCCGGGCTCCGGGGCTGTCGACCTCCGTCGGCGTCGGCCTGCGCCGGCTGACGCCCATCGGCCCGCTCCGGCTCGACGTCGCCGTGCGACCGGGGCAGCTCTCCCGCGTACCGGAGCTCGCCCTCGGCGAGTGGATCCAGCTGCACTTCGCGGTCGGCGCCCTGTAGTGCACGCCCTCGACTGGGCCGCGATCGTCGTCTACATCGCCGGGATCATCGGCTTCGGGCTGTGGTTCGCGGGCCGGGCCAGCCACTCCGCCGAGTCCTACCTCGTCGCCGACCGCAAGCTGCGCTGGTGGGTCATCGCGCTGTCGGACGTCGCGAGCAAGGCCGGAGGGGACGCGTTCTGGGTGCTCGTGGTGTTCGCGGGCGCCTTCATGGGGCTGCACCGCCTGTTCTGGATCTCGATGATCTTCGCCATGCCGCTGGCGATCCTGTGGGCGCGGTACTGGCGTCGCCTGCGCCTGGTCAGCCCCGGGCAGATCTTCGAGGAGCGCTACGGCGGCCGGGCCGCCGGCGCGTTCCGGGGCTTCCAGGCGGCCTGGGGGGCGCTGGTCGTCTCCGCGGTGGTCCTCGGCTACGTCCTGCAGGCCTTCGCCCAGACGCTCGCGCCGTTCCTGGACTGGTCGACCGACCAGGTGCTGCTCGTGTTCGCCGGCGCGTCGATGCTCTACACGATGACGTCGGGGCTGCTCGGGGTGGCCTGGAGCGACGTGCCGCAGTTCGTGCTGCTGATGCTGGGCCGCGTGCTCCTCGCGGTCGCCGTGGTCGGGGTCGTCGGCGGCATGGGTCCGCTGCTCGACGCGGTGGAGGCGACCCGCGGGGCCGCCTTCCTGCAGCCGCTGCCGCCCTCTGCGGCCGAGAACGCGGAGCTGTACGGCAAGTGGGCGCTCGACTCCGGCTCGGTGGTCGCCCTCGCGCTCGCCGGCCTGCTCGGCATCGCGGGCACCCAGTCGGTGTCGGTGCAGCGCTCGCTCGCGGCGAAGAGCGAGACGGAGGCGGCGATCGGCCAGATGGCCGCCGCGGTGCTCGGGCTGGTGGTGAGGATCGCGCCGCTGATCGTCATCGGTCTGGCGGGCGTGGTGCTCTTCGCGGACGGGCGGGTGCCCGAGACCGAGGTCTGGGCCCAGCTCGTGATGGACCACGCCGGGCCGGGGCTGACGGGGCTGCTCCTGGTCGGCATCGTCGCCGGGTACATGTCGACCATCGACACGTACCTCAACTTCATGACGGCGGGGCTGTTCAACGACCTGTACCGCCGCCACGTGCGCCCCGACGCGTCGACCCGGGAGCAGGTCTGGTTCTGCCGCGCCGCGACCGTCGGCGTCACCGTCGTCGCGGTGCTCTGGGCCAGGGCGCTCATCGGGGTGATCGACGCCGACTGGCTCAACTTCATCAACAGCGTGTTCGGGCTGTTCCTGCTGCCCCTGGGGCTGCTTCGCTGGACGTGGTGGCGGCTGAACATCTGGGGCGAGATCGCCGCGTTCGTGCTCGGCGTGCCGCTGGCCTACGTGCTGTGGTTCCCCCTGGGGTTCAAGGACCAGCCGTACTGGATGTCGTTCGCGGTGCTCGCCGTGACCGGCCTCGGCACCATCCTGGTGGTGACGCTCCTGACCCCGGCGGAGGACGAGGCGGTGCTGCGGAGGTTCTACGACCGGGTGCGTCCGCCGGGGCTGTGGGGACCGATCGCCACTCACCGGTCCGACGGGGAGCGGGCCGAGCGACGGACGGAGTGGCTGCTCGCGGGGGCGGCGTTCGTGTTCTGCGCCTCCGCGGTGATCGCGATGGCGGAGGGCTTCGCGCGCCAGGGCTGGCCGGCCGGGCTCGCGACGGCGGCGGTCGTCGCCAGCGGCTGGGCGATCGTGGTGCTGCACCGGCGGGGTGAGGCGGCCCGGGGCGCGGGCCTGGGGGAGGTCGGGTGAGCGACTGGCCCCGCGACGTCGTCATCGTGGCGAGCAGCCACGGGCCGCAGAGCAACCCGCGCGCGCTGTACTCCGCCCGGGGGCCGCGCAGCCCCGAGGTCGCCTACGACGACTACCGGTCCGCCGACGACGTCGACGTCGAGCACCAGGCCGGCTGTCGCTGGGCGGAGCCGGTGCCGCTGGTCGGGGTCCGCGTCGTCTTCCGGGACGGGCACGAGCCGCGGGCGGCGCGCCTCGCGGTCCTGCGGGACGGCGCATGGCAGCCCATGGGGGAGTTCGGGCCCGCGCCCCGGCTGTGGGAGGCGCCGTGCGTGGGCCCTTGGCAGGGGGTTCGGGTGGAGCAGGCGGCGGGCGGGGGGAGCGAGGCGTGGCCGGGCGTGCTGCGGATCGAGTCCCTCGCGGTGAAGGCGTCGGCGTCGGCCCCGGTGACCCTGGAGCTGCGGCGGCTCGGGGCCTGGAGCGAAGCGACGATGCCGCTGCACGCGGACGGCGATCCGACCACCCACGTCTCGCTGAGCGACGCCGACGCGGTGCGGCTGACGGCGCGCCGGCGGGGGCCGATCGGAGGGCTGGAGGTCGAGGTGCTGCGGCTGGGGGAGGCCGGCAGCCCGACCGCGGCGCGCGCCTGGTTGGCCGCCGCGCGGCTGACGGTGGACGGCGCGCCGGTCGCCTCGGTCGCGACGATCGACGCGGCCGCCGCCGGGGTGGTGGCGGGTCGGGTGCTGGCCGGTTGGAGGTTGGAGCCCCCGGTCGAGGGCTCCGAGGTCACGGTGACGGTCCCGCTCGAGCGGCCGTTCCCGCTGTTCGTCGCGCGGGCGGCGCTGCTGGGCGGGGCGCCCGCCGCCGGCGACGTCGTGGCGGCGGGCGCCCCCCCGACGCCCTGGTCGCTGCCCGCGGAGCCCGGTCCGCCCGAGTTCGCGGCCACCCTGGGCCTGCCGGGCACCGACGAGCGGGTCGGCGCGCTGCCCGGCGGGGGCCTGGTGGTGCAGCGGGGCGGGCGGCACAGCCGGGCGCTGCACATCGCCTGGGCGGGGGACGGGCGGGGGCCGCGTCGGCTGAGCCCGTCGGGGCAGGTGCTGGAGCACCGGGGCGGTCGGCGCTGGGAGGCGGCGGTGGTCGCCGGTCCTGACGGCGCCCCCGTCCTGCACCAGCGGGTGTCCGGGGGTGGCGGGCCGCTGACGGTGGGGTTCTCGCTCCGCGACGGTGCGTGGCCGGCCCGCGGCGAGGTCAACCTGTGGTGCGACCCGGCGCCCGACGACGGGGTGGTGACCGGGGACGAGCGTCGGCTGTCGTGGCGCTCGGTCGACGAGGTTCGCCTGCAGCTGGCCCTCCGGGCCGGGCCGACCGGGCCCTGGGTGGCCCCCGAGACAGCGGAGCCGGCGCTGCTCGCGGCGGCCGACGGCGTCCTGGGGATCGAGCCGCCGACCCTGCCGGGTCCGCTCGGGGCGCTGCTGCCACGCCTCCTGCGGGTCGCGGCGGGCTTCGTCGGCGAGGGCGGCCGTGTCTCCTACGGGCTGTTCCCGTCGGTCTACACCGGCGAGGTGTTCGGCCTGGAGGAGGACTGGCTGCTCGTCGGGCTGGCGGGCTGGGGCGCGACCGACCGGGCGCTGCGCAGCTGGATCGCGACGACGCTGACCGACCAGCACCTCGACGGCCGGCATGACCTGCACGACCTGCGGCGGGCCTTGACCCCGTGGCAGCTGGAGCGGCTGCTCGTGCTCGCCGGTCGCTCGCTGGACGCCCTCACGACGGCGGAGCGGGCCCACGTGGCCGGCTGCGTCGCCTGGATCCGAGACGCCCGTCGGCGGACCGAGGGGGCGACCGGGGAGCCGGACGCCGACGGCGCCCGGACGTTCGCGGGGCTGCTCCCGCCCCACCGCTTCGGCGGCGACGTCGGCTTCCCCACCCAGGCGCTGTACCTGGACTGCGTCGCGTCGGCGGCGCTGCGGAGCTGGGCGTCGCTCACCGGCGACGGGGCCCTGGCGGCGGAGGCGGCGGCGTATCGGGAGCTCGCGCTGGCGGCCCTCGACGCGGTCGCGACCTCCGACTTCCAGCCCCTGCACAGCGGCGGTGGCGAGCCCGGCGACTACCACCAGCTGATGGCCGCCGGGCTCTTCGCCCCGGTCGACGTCATCGACCTCGGGGGCGAGCTGTGGCGGCGCCTTCGCCGGGACCTCGAGGCGGGCGGCCGGCTGTTCCGGGGCCTGCCCCGGTTCGACGGGTGGGGTGGCGGGGCCTGCGTCGACGCCCAGTACGGCATCGGCTACCTGTTGGGCCTGCTGCGTGAGCCGCTGACCGCCGGGGGGCTGCCGGCGGGCAACCGGCGTCGGTTCGGCGAAGCGCTGCGGACCGCGGTGACCGCTACCCTGGATCCCGACGTGCTGACGTGTCGCGAGGTCGGGCCACTGCGGGAGCGGCGGCGGGCGCTGCCCGAGGGGTTCGTCCCCGGCCGACGGCTGTCCCAGAGCGAGCCCTGCGTGGCCGGCGTCGGCCTCCTGCTCCAGCTGCTCAGGAGCGCCCTCGTCACCGAGCTCCCGGGCCCCGACGGGCGGCTCGGCCGTCGCCTCCGGCTGTTCGCGGGGGCGCCGACCGAGTGGCGGCAGGACCTGGAGCTGCGGGGCCTCCCGACGCGGGCTGGTCGGCTCGACGTCCGCCGCGCAGCTGGCCGCTTGCACCTCAGCGCGCCGTCGGCGGAGGCGTTCGAGATCGTCGCCGCGGACGGCTCCACGCGGGTCGTGCCGGGGCCTCGCTGGGAGGGGCCGGCGTGAGCTCCATCCCGGTCGTGATCCCCGCCGCCGGGCTCGGCGTGCGCCTGGCCCGCGTCACCGGGGGCGATCCCAAGGAGCTGGTGGAGCTGGCGGGGCGGCCGGTCCTGCTCGCGTCGCTGCTCGAGGTGGCCGCAGCGGGGGTGCCCGAGGTCGCGCTCGTGACGACGGACCGCAAGCCGAAGATCCGGGCGGCGGTCGAGCGGCTGTGCGGCGAGTTGGCCGAGCTCGGCGACCTCAGCGTCCGCTTCGTCGACCAGCCCGAACCCCGAGGGGTGAGCGACGCCGTCGACCGGGCGGCCCGGGCGCTGGACGCCGACCGCGTCGCCGTCGTCTTCCCCGACTACGTCTGCCTGCCGGACCAGCGGGCGCTGAGGGGCCTGCTCCAGGCCGTCGAGCGGCTCCCCGCCGACGCGACGTCCTACCTGGTCCTGCAGCGGACCGAGCACGTCGCCGCGACCCACGGGTCGACCTCCCGGGTGGCCGGCGTCGTGCGGGACGGGGTGCTCGCGGTGGGCCGCGTCGGCGCCCCCCCGGCGAGCCCCGCGCCCTGGCACACCACCTTCTGCGAGGTCCAGGGCACGGCTCACCGGGCTCGGATGCGCGGAGGGGTGGACCGGGACATCCCCGCGCTGCTGCAGGAGTTGGCGGACCGGGAGCGGCTGTTCGGGGTGCCCGCGCCGGGGCCGGTGCTGGACGTCGGCATCCCCGCGGGCCACGCCGACGCGGTCCAGCGGTTCGAGTCCGGGGAGGCGCGTTGGCGCATCGCAACGTCGTCCTGATCACCATCGACGCGTGGCGGCCCGACTTCGTCGACGCCCACGCCGGGGTTCGCCTGACGCCGGCGCTGGACCGGGTCGCCGACCGGACGGTCCGGTTCGACCGGGCCTACGCCAACGCGCCCTGGACGTCCCCGGCGATGGCGAGCGTGTTCACGGGGCAGGCGCCGGCGGAGCACGGGGTGCACTTCGAGTGGTCGACCCCCCGCCCCGGGGGACCGGCCCTGGTTCGCGACCTGCTCGACGCCGGCTTCGTCGCCACGAACCTGAGCTACCTCAACGAGCTCGAGAACTACTGGCACCTGGGCTACGCCCCGGAGCAGACCCCGGCGCGCCCGGCCGGGCCCGACGACCCGACGCTGGTCGAGGCCCTGGGCCGCTGCGCGGGGGGGCCGCCGTTCTTTCTGTGGTTCCACTACAAGTGGGTGCACCTGCCGTACTGGGCGTCGGCGCCCGACCGGGCGGCGCTGGGGATCGACGACGCGGGGATCCCGGACCGGCTGAGGGCGTCGGTCTGCACCGGCTTCGTCGTGCCCCGAGGCGAGCACGCGCTCCTGCCCGAGGACGCCGACCCGGTGCGCCGCCTGTACGCCGCCGGGGTGCTGGAGATGAACCGCTGGCTGGACGGGGTGTTCGACGCGCTCGACGCGCTGGGGCTGTGGGAGACCACGTCCGTCGTCCTGACGTCGGACCACGGCGAGGAGCTGCTCGAGCACGGCCACGTGGGCCACGCGTCCACCGCCCACCACGCGACCCTGTACGAAGAGGTGCTGCGGATCCCGCTGCTCGTCATCGACGCCCGAGTGCGGCGCCCTCGCCGCCTCCAGACCCGGGTCCAGGGGCTCGACCTCTTCCCCACGCTGCACGGCCTCGCCGGCGTGCCGTCGCCGCCCTGCGCGGGGGCCGACCTGGGGCCGGCGATCTTCGGGGTCGACGAGCCCGTCGTGCCGGGGGACCGGGTCTTCCACTTCCACAGCGCCCGCATGGGCTGCCCCACGCCCCGCAGCCGCGCGGACCAGTGGGTCGAAGGCACGAGCGACGGCGTCACCAAGCGCATCGTCGAGCGCTTCGACGCCCCCCGGGCCTGGACCCACGACCTGCGCTCCGACCCCGAGGAGCGGGTTCGTCTCCCATAGCGAGGAACCGGGCGGCCCCGCGGCTGTCCGTTGCTCCGTGAGCACACCGACCCACCCCTGGGCCGCGCGCGAGCGTCGGGCTGCGAGGCTCGCGGCGTGCCTGCTCGCGCTGGTGGTGCTCCACGACACCGTGACGCTGGACTGGCGGTTCGAGGGGGCGTGGGCGCTGGGGCTCGGCGGCATCGTCGGGCTGTGCCTGCTGCTCTGCCGGATCCGAACCCGCGGCGATCCAGTCCGGCGGGCGCATCGGTTCGTCGTCCTGCTGGTCGCCGCCGGGGCGCTGTTGCCGTTCCTGATCGAGCTCACGCTCCGCAGCCACCCGGCCTTCCCACGGATGACGGTCGACCCGCCGTGGCTGGGCCACTGGGGGCCGTTCTCCCTGACGGAGCTGCTCCCGGCCCTCGACATCCCCGGGAAGCTGTCCTGGAGGCTGTACGACTGGAGCAACCTGGCGGTCGGCGTTCCGCCCTGGGGTCTCCTGCCGCCTCTGCTCATCGCCGGGGCGGCAGCCTGGACCCTCCATGTCGCCCGGATGCGCCGGCGTTGGAGGGCGACAACCCTGGACCGGCCGCGGCTCTTCGCGCGCACGGTGCTCGTCACGACGCTGCTCCTGTCGATCGGCTGGGCGATCCGCCCGATGGCGATCGACGCGAGCTCCGGCGTCCCCATCGAGACGCTCCGCGCGGCGCTCGTGCAACCGGCGCAGTTCACGCGCGGCCGCCGGATGGCGAGGGACCAGGCGAGGCTCGGGGAGACCGAGGTGATCGGGTACTACAACGTCATCGAGGGCGGCCGCCTGGACCCGTTCAGCGGGCTGAGCGTGCGCGGGAGCCACGGCTGCGTCGTGCCCCTCAACTCCGAGGTGACGCTGGTCTCCGGCTTCAACCACGAGATGCGGCGGCAGGCCGCGGAGGACTGGCCACACGCGGGCGACGTCGAGCCCGACCGCCCGGGTTGGCCCGAGCCCGTGGAGGCTGGGAACTGACACCCGCCCCCGGAGGCCGAGGTGGCGTTCCTCGGCCGGTAGCGCCGGCGCGATCAGCCGGCGAGTCGGGCCAGCGACGGCGGCAGCGCGTCGGCCGACGGTCCGAAGCCGATGTCCGGGGGGCACGTCGGGGGCAGCCGCTGGCCGACCTCGCCCTGGGTCCAGCCGGTGAGCGTCGGCCGACTGAACCTCGACCAGGCCGCGGTGCCTCGCAGCTGCACGATGAACTTGAGCGGGCGGTAGGACCCGACCTGCCGCAGCAGGTGGTTCCACAGCCCCGACCGGACCAGGTCGCGCCAGCGCTCCGGGCTCCGCTCGGCGATGTGGGGGTCCTCGACCAGCATCTGGAGCAGCCACCACGGCGGGTCGTCCAGCGACACCGACCGGGTCGCCCACTCCAACAGGTCCAGGCCCTCGTCCCGGGCCGCCCCGACCAGCGCGTCGACCCCGTTGCAGGAGCCCATGAACGTGTAGACGTCGAGCCGATACCGGCCCGGCCGCACGTCTCGGACGTGGCAGTAGGGGTCGTCCTCCGGCTCGCGGCCGGAGGGGTCGAACCCACCGCTGAGGACGAGCTTGCCGTCGGGCACCTCGAGCGTGCTGGTCGCCTGGGCGACCCAGCCGCGACGCTCGACGTCGGTCAGCTCCTCGCCCACCAGCAGGCGCACGTTGAGCCCCTCGTCGGTGATGAGCGTCAGGCCGAAGAACGCCTCCGCGGCCGCCGTCGCCGCCAGGGCGTCGCCCGCCTCGGGCCAGGTCCGCCCTCCGAGTCCACGGGACCAGACCGCCCAGGCGCAGGCGTCGTTCTCGATCTCGATGTCTTCTCTCATGGGCACAGCCTGCCCCGGCCGGCCGCTCCCTGGGCGACACACTTGTGGCGGGTCACAGGACGGCGGTCAGCGGCCATCGCTCGAACAGCAGGCCGAACCGCACCCCCCGATCCGACACCAGCACCTCGTCGACCTCGAACCGCTCCATCACCCCGGTCAGCAGGCACAGCCCCGCGACGATCAGCTCCGCCCGTTCGGGGTGCAGCCCCGGCACGTCGCGCCGCTCCTGCGGGCTCATCGCGGCCAGTCGGTCGATGACGCCTTCGACCTCCGTCCGCGCCATCACCTGCCCGTGCACCAGGGCGGGATCCCACGGATCGACGGCCCGCGCGACCTGCAGCCCCGTGGTGACCGTGCCCGCGACTCCGACCAGGGTCGCCCGCTCCCGGTCGGCGGGCAGCGCTTCGAGCGCCTCGGCGACCGCCGCCCGGAGGGGCGGCGGGTCCGAGCCCAGCCGCTCGGCCAGCTTCACCGAGCCGGTCGGCAGCGACATCTTCCACTCCGTCCGACCCTTGCGGCGCAGCGCGACCTCCGTGCTGCCGCCGCCGATGTCGAGCACCCGCAGCGGCAGGCGGTCGCCGAAGCTGCGCTCCTGGGCCAGCGCCACGAGCTCCGCTTCCTGCTCCCCGGTCACCGTCTCGAGGTCGATGCCGACCCGCTGCCCGACCTCACGCAGGAACGCGGACCCGTCGCGCGCCTCCCGGACCGCCGCGGTGGCGGCGCCGACGACCGAGTCGGGGCGGACCCCGAGGGCGTCGAGGCGGGTCGCGAAGTGGCGGAGCGCCCCCATCGCGCGGGTCCGACCGACCGGGTTCAGCCCGCCGTCCGGGCCGCGGTCGCGGCCGAGCCCGGTGACGACGTGCAGCTCTTCGAGGACCCGCAGGCGCCGCCGATCGAGGGCGTCGGCCTCCAGGACGGTCATCAGCGCGGTGTTGGTGCCGAGGTCGATCGCCGCCGCCCGGGGCGGCGGCTCACCGCGGCGACGGATCGCCGCGAAGGGGGCTACCGGCGCCCCGGTCCCCACTGGGGGTTGCTGTACGAGCCCGTGCCGCCGGTGATGCGGCTCTGGGACTTGCCGTCGGCGGTCATGATGTACAGCTGCTTGCCGCCCCCGTCCCGGGAGCTGCTGAACAGGATGTGGTTGCCGTCGGGGGACCACGTCGGGTCCTCGTCGTCGCCCTCGGTCTGGGTCAGCCGCCGCAGGCCGGAGCCGTCGACGTTGATGACGAAGATGTCGAAGCGGCCCTCGTCCCGGCCGGCGAACGCCACGCGGCTGCCGTCGGGCGAGAAGGCCGGGCTGACGTTGTGTCCGCCCAGCTTGGTCAGCCGCAGCACGTTGCTGCCGTCCCGGTCCATCAGGAAGATCTGGGGGGTGCCCAGCCGGGCGCTGACGAAGGCGATCCGCGTGCCGTCGGGCGAGTACGTCGGGCTCACGTCGATGCCCCACTCGCGGGTCAGGCGCCTAAGGATCGAGCCGCTCGGGTCCAGGGCGTAGACCTCGCTGTCCTGGTCCTTGCTCAGGGTGAGCGCGATCTCGCTGCCGTCGGGCGACCACTCGGCGCCCGCGTTGATGCCCGGGAACGCCGACAGCTTGGTGTGCCGACCGTTGCGCAGGTCGGTCATCCACAGGTCCGGGTTGTTGTCCCGGTAGGACGTGTAGGTGATGCGCGAGCCGTCCGGCGACCACGCCGGCGACAGGTTGATCGAGCCGTTGCGGGAGACCCCTCGGCGGCCTTCCCCGTCGTAGTCGAAGATGTAGATCTCCTTGCCCTGGCCGAAGTTGGCGACCGCCACGATCTGCGTGTCGAACACGCCCGGCTCGCCCGTGAACGCCTCGACGATGGCGTTGCTCATGTGGTGGGCGAGCAGCCGGACGTCCCGCGTGTTCCCGGTCAGTACGCGGCCGAGGGTCTGCACCCCGCCGTCGACGTCGTAGACGTGCAGCTCCAGGTCGACGCGGCTGTCTTCGGCCGTCACGCCGGCCTTGACCAGGCCGGCGGCGCCGGAGACCCGCCAGTCGGCGAAGTCGAACTCGCCGGGGCGGATGCCCTTGTCGGCGGTCTCGATGAACGCCTTGTCGTCGATGAGGTTGAAGTAGCCGGACAGGTCCAGGTCGCGGCGCACCACCTCGAGGATGGTGGCGGCCATCTCGGCGTCTCCGCCGGGGCCGACCTTCAGCGACGGCAGCGCGAGCGGGAACGCCGCGGTGCTCCCGCCCTGGATCCGGATGTAGGCGGTGTCGTCTTCGTCCCCAGCGCTCGCGGGGACCGCGAACAGGGCGAGGAGAGCGACGATGGTGAGGAGGTTTCTCAAGCGATCAACGTTGCTTGTCGGCCGGGTCGAACAGGACCTGCACCTTGCGCTTCTCGTCGGCCGGCGGCGTCTCGAAGCGCCGGGTTCGGATCACCGCTTGAAGGCAGGACTGGTCGTAGATCGGGTCTCCGCTGGGGTGGACGATCCTGGGCCCCCCGAAGGCGCCCGCGTCGTTGATTGTGAACTGTACAACGGCTTTGAGCGACATATCGATGTTGCCGGTCCCAACGACGTACTTGCCGCGCCGCGAGCCCGGGATCCAGTTGTCCTTGATGCGGTCGGACAGGGTGCGCAGGTAGGGGGAGAGGCGGGCGCCGTCGACGGCGGCGAAGTCCGTCGGGGCCGCCCCCTCCTCGCCGTCGGGATCGGTCGCGAACCGGGTCGTGGAGGACTCGTCGGCGTCGACTCGGGAGAGCAGCTCCTCCCGGCTGGGTCGCCGGGGCTCCGGCGCCGCCGGGGTCGGCTCCGGCTTCGGCGTGGCCTCCGGCGTCGCTTCGGGGGTGGGCTCCTCCTTCGGCTCGTTCAGGACCATCTCGTCGGGCCGGGCCTCCGCTTCGACCACGGCCGGGGCGGGGGTCGCCTCCGGCGGCGGCGCGGTCGCCTTGTCGGGCAGCCCGTCGGCCTTCGGCAGCACGACGGTGGACACCATGTAGATGTCCTTGTCCAGGAGCGGCCGCTCGTCTCGACCGCCGAGCCAGCCGAGCACCAGGATCATGAGGACCATGCATCCGTGTAGACCGAACGAGAAGGGGAGTCCGGCCAGGAAGCCCCTCCCGGGATCGCGCAGGATGCCGCGGTAGCGGTCGCTCACCCGCCTTCGTCCTCTTCGCCCAGGGCCGGCGGCTCGGTGACGAGCCCGACGCTGATGATCCCGGCCGCCCGTCCGGCGGCGAGCACCTGCATCAGGTGGCCGTAGGGGGTGTCCACGTCGCCGCGGATGTACAGGCTCTGGTCGGTCCGGTTGGCGTAGATGGCGGGCAGCTTGTCCGCCAGCTCCGCGCACGGGAACTGCGACTCGAGGATGAAACAACCGCCGTCTGCGTCCACGGTGAGTACGACAGGCTGCTCGTCCATCTGTTCCAGGTTCGCGGCGGAGACCCGCGGGAGGTTCACCTCCACCCCCTGGGTGAGCAGCGGCGCCGTGATCATGAAGATGACGAGCAGCACCAGCATCACGTCGACGAACGGCGTGACGTTGATCTCCGACAGGACGGTCTGGACGCCCGGCTCGGCGCCCAGCGGATCCCCGCCGCCGGTGGACATGCCCACGGCGCTACCTCCGAGCCCCGCGGGAGCGCTCGTGCCGCTCGACGAGGTTGAGGAAGTCGTACGAGAAGTGGTTCAGCTCCGACGCGATGACCTTGAGTCGGGTCGCGAAGTAGTTGAAGAAGAGCACCGCGGGGATGGCCGCGAACAGGCCGACCGCCGTCGCGATGAGCGCTTCGGCGATGTAGGGGCCGACCTCCGCGATGGAGGTGGTGCCCGTCGCGCCGATCTCCTGGAACGCCCGGAGGATGCCCCACACGGTGCCGAACAGGCCGATGAACGGGGCGGCCGAGCCGCAGGAGGCCAGGAACGGGATGGAGCGCTCCAGCCGGGTCAGCCCCTCGGAGCTGGACTTGCGCAGGGCGCGGCCGACGTTCTCGGCGCCGCCCCCGAGCGGTCCGCCGCCCGCCTGGGCCTCCACCTCGTTGAGGCGGAGCAGCTCCTTGTATCCGGCGACGAACGCGGTGGCGACGGGGGAGTCGGGGTACTGCCGGGCGCTGACCTGGGCCTCCTCCAGCGACGCGGTGTTCCAGAACTTGTCGAGGAACGCGACCGATTGCTTCGTGGCGCGGCGGAGCGCGAACCAGCGCTGGACGATGATCGCCCAGGAGACGATCGACATCACGACGAGCACGATCATCACCAGCTGCACCACCGGATCGGCGTGGGTGATGAGGGTCGTGATCGTCTGGGATTGGGCGGGGACGACGAGCAGCGGCAGCATGCGATCTCCGGATCAGCGCAGCGGGAGCCTATCAGGGGTTCAGCGGAGGATCTCGACCTCCACGGCGCCGGACGGGTCGAAGCCGGCGATGCCGTGGCGGTTCCGCCACGTCTGCTTGAGCTGGCGTCCGATCGCGTCGACCTGCAGCCAGTTGAGGACGAGGCCGCTGCCGCCGCCGACCACGGGGACCCAGCGGGTGACCCGGAGCCCGGCCGCGACCGACACGCGGATCACCACGGCCTGGAACGCCTTGAGGAGGAGGGGGTTGGCGAAGGTGCCGGTGCCGGTGACGACCACGGGCAGGCGGCGCATCAGCTCCGCTTCTGTGCCCTCCCAGTCGAGCTCGGCGCCGGTGGCCGAGGCGAGCGCCTTCCACAGCTCGATCTCACCCCGGTCGGTCCGGTAGTCGAAGCCGTAGGCCACGGAGATCCGCTGCGCCAGTCGCACGATGAGGAGCACCAGGTGTCCCAACCCCCCGGGCAGCCCGATCCATCCCCCGGCGCCCAGGGAGATGCCCGAGACCGCGGCCTGGCGTCGCGCCTTGCGCACGTACATGTCGACCAGTGGATCGATCTGCTCGGTGGGCAGGGCGGCGACCTCCTCCAGCGCTCCTACCCGCGCGCCGCGGCGCGACAGATCGGCGAGCACGGTGGAGACGTCCACCGAACCCATGCGATACGCGGACTGGAAGATGCCTTCGTCGAAGGCGTCGAGCAGGCTCCGCGCGAGGTCCTCGGGCTTCATGCGTTGGGCATTGTAGAGCCCTCGCGCGCGAGGCGAGCGCTTTACTCGGGCATGCCTCCGTCGACCCAGTTCTCGACCGTGGCGAACTGGTTGTCGGTGATGCAGCCCTCCTCGCCCGGGGGGCAGGGGTTGCCGTCGGGCATCGAGCCGTCGAGCAGGCGGACCGGGATGCACTCGGCGCGGGTGGCGCCGTCACAGACGCCGGCGAAGGCGTCGGTGGTGACGTTCTCGTAGCTGTTGAGCCAGCCGATGCCGCCGCTGCCCAGGGCGTCGCCCTCGTGGCAGCCGCCGCAGTACGCGGTCAGGATCGGCTGGACGTCTTCGGTCCAGGTGGGGGTGTCGACCTCTTCGTCGTCGAGGTCGTCGGGGTCGACGGTCGGCTCCGTCTCGCAGGCCACGAGCAGGAACAGGGTCGACAGCAGGAGCAGTGAAAGGCGAATCGTCGGCATGTACGGGACGATAGCGCGACAATTCGGATCGATGCCAATGCGCCGCCCTTTTGCGTCGGCGTCGCTCGGGCCCGTATACTCACGCGACCGCCGTCGACTGGAGCGCCGCCCTTGACCCTGTTCAACAACGAGCTCCGGCAGGAGATGGCCGGGCTCCCGCGTCCGCATCCCAGCTTCCTGGTCTCCCTCCTGACCCGGGAGGAGCCGGCGATCGTCGCGTTCCGCACGCAGATCGAGGACTGGTGGGCCAACCTCGCCGACGGAGGCAAGGAGGCCTTCGAGCCCCGGCTCAAGTCCCTCGAGAACGACGAGTTCTTCCAGGCCTTCGGCGAGCTCGCGGTGCACGAAATCCTGCGGTACCACGACATCCGCGTGCGGGACTACTCCGGCAAGCCCGGCGGCTGGATGACCGCGGTGACGGGGGAGGGGGAGGACGAGTTCGGCCTCGGCGTGCTCGCGTACCTGCCCGAAGTTCAGATCCGCGGTTCGATGAGCGTCTACCGGCACCTGGTCCGCGAGCTGAACCAGATCCACCACCACTACTACTTCAGCGTCTACCTGAAGCGGTGGCTGCCCTACGACTTCGACCCCCGCCCGATCAAGCGGGCGCTGGAGGTCTGGCTCGACAGCCTCGACGACGGCTCCTGGCACGGCAAGTACGCCGAGTACCGGGACGACAACATCCACCTCGAGTTCTCGATCCTCGACAAGCTGAACGAGGACCGGCGCAACCTCGTGCGCTTCCGGATCTCTCCGCTGCGCGCGCCCGAGGTCCTCGACCAGGTCGTCGTGCTGGCGGACAAGCTGCTCGAGACGGCGGACGAGAACGAGGCGATGAAGGACAAGCCCCTCGTCGCGACGGTGTTCAGCAACGAGGACTGGTCCCTGCCGGAGATGTTCCTGCAGGACTTCCTGTACGGGAAGCCGGACTACAACTTCAACTGGACGACCCACGGCGGCCGCAGCGAGCGCCTCAAGGCGATGACGCAGACGTCGAGCAAGTACGGGGTGTTCAGCCTGGAGAAGTACCAGCGGCTCTCGGCCCTGGTGCTCGCGGACAAGGAGTGGGAGCGCGACAAGGTCGTCTTCTCGCTGCGCGTGCTGCACAACCCGTGGGCGGACAAGCCGCTGCCGGCCGACTACTTCGCCGACTTCGCGCAGTTCCGGTCCATCGATCGCGACGGCCCGACGGCGTGGCTGAGCTGGCGCAACGCCCACCGGGCGCGCTTCCGACTCCCCTAGAGGTCGGTCACAGGGTCGCTCGGGCGGCCGCCCCTACAGATCGTCGCCCGGGCGGTGCAGCAGGTTCTGCTGGATCTCGCCCGGCAGGTCCGGCGAGAAGCACCGTCGGCACCGCGCCTCGTACGCCTCGGACTCACCCAGGAGCACGCGCTCGGCCCGGTTGACGAGCCGCTGGCTGCGGTCGGCCGGGTTGCCGCACTTCATGCAGATGGCGTGCTGCTTGGTGACGAACTCGGCCAGCGCCATGAGCGTCGGGATGGGCTCGAAGGGCTGACCCCGGAAGTCCTGGTCCAGCCCCGCGACGAGCACCCGGGTGCCGCTGTTGGCGAGGGACTCGACCACCGGCACGACGTCCGGACCGAAGAACTGGGCCTCGTCGATGCCGACGACCTTCACGCCGGCGCCGTGCTTCCAGATCTCCTCGGACTTCTCCACCCGGCGGGCCTTCAGCGACATCTTGCTGTGGGAGACGATCTCCTCGCTGGAGTACCGCGTGTCGATGCGGGGCTTGAAGATCACCACCTCCTGGCGGGCGTAGCGCGCGCGGACGAGGCGGCGGATCAGCTCCTCCGTCTTGCCGCTGAACATGCAGCCCGTGATGACCTCGATCCAGCCGGTTCCTTGAGGGGTATGAAGCACGGCGGCGTTCTATCAGAAGCGTCGGCCGGGGCGGACTCAGATCCTCGCGATTCGCCGCAATCGGCTCGGCTCGAGGATCCGGATTCGGGCGTCCTCGACGGCGACGAGCCCCCGGCTGCGCAGGTCGCCGAGCACGCGACAGACCGTCTCCGCCGACGTGCCCAACATCGCGCCGTACTCCGCCAGCGTCAGATCGTGGGGCACCGTGTCGGCGCCGTCGCCTCCGCGCCCGGCCTCGTGCAGGAGCCACGCCGCGAAGCGCGCCTTCGCCCCCACCGTGCCGAGGCAGGCCTGCCGCGAGCGGGCGTCGTCCAGCTGCCGCAAGACGTACCGGGTCAGGGCCGCCCCGAACCCCGGCGCGGCGGCGATGAGGGCCTCGATCTGGGGTCGAGCTCCGACGCAGATCTCGGCGTGCTCCGACAGCACCTCCGCCGAGGTCCCGTGCTCGCCATCGAACATCGCGTCCAGGCCGAACAGCGCTCCGGTCTCCAGCACCGTGACGATGTGCTCGTTGCCGGCGGAGTCGTGCTTGGTGAGCTTGACGCGCCCGCGCCGCAACGCGAAGACGTGCGTCGCGCGGTTGCGCTCCAGGAACAGCAGCTGCCGACGCCTCGCCCGGGTCAGCCAGAAGCGTTCGCACAGCGCCGCGGTCCTCGACGCGGGCAGCCCCGACTTGCGCAGACCGATCAGGATCTCGCAGCGGGCACAGTCCGCGGTGCGGGGCTTGCGTCCGGCCGGAAGCTCGGCGGGGCGGTCGTCGTCGGGGGTTCGTGGGCTCACGGGGCCTCCATTGATGACCGGCCGAGGGTTGCGTCGGCCATGACGTCAGCCCCCTCGCGGGCTTGATCGAGGTCAACCTGCGCCCTGCGCTCCAACGCCGCCGTCAGCTCGGGCACCAGGCGGTACAGGTCTGCGACGACGCCGTAGTCCGCCTCCTCGAAGATCGGCGCGTCGGGATCCCGGTTGATCGCCACGACGACCCGGGAGTCCCGCATCCCCACCACGTGCTCGATCTGTCCGGAGATCCCACAGGCGACGTACAGGTCCGGGCGGACCGTCTTGCCGGAGAGGCCGACCTTGGCGTCCAGGGGGAGCCAGCCGAGGTGCTCCGTGACGGGCCGCGAGCCCCCGACGACCCCGCCCAGCGCCCGCGCGAGCGCGTCGATCAGCGGGAGGTCGTCCGGCCCCTCGAGGCCGCGCCCGACCGAGACGATGACCCGTGCCCCCTCCAGCTCCGCTCCGCCGCTCGGCCGAGGGCGGGTCGAGAGCACCCGGACCCACGGCGGCGGCGCCTCGCCAGGGACGAGCTCGATCGCGCCCGGCCGCCCCTCCGGACGGTCCGCCGCCGCGCCCTCGAAGACCCCCGGTCGCACCGTCACCAGGGCGGGCACCGCCGTGATGGCCTCGCTGGCGAGGAAACGACCGAGGCACCGTCGCTCGGTGTGGAGCACCGCATCGGTGCGCTCCAGGCGGGTCGCGTCGGTGGCCAAGGGCAGCCCCAGGCGCTGGGCCAGCCGAGCCGCCACCTCCGAGCCCAGCGGGGTCGACCCGACCAACGCCACGGTCGGGTTCGTCGACGCCATCGCCCGCTCCAGCAGGGCGACCCCCGCCGCTACGTCCCCCCGGCCACCCGCCGGGCCGACGAGCACCCGGTCCGCCCCTCGAGCGAGCAGCTCCTCGAGCCCCTCGGAGGCTCCCAGGCCGACCGCGACGACGGTGCCTGGCCCCGCCGGACCGGTCAGCTGCCGCGCGCCGGTCAACAACTCCGCCAGCAGGCGCCGCCGCTCGGACGCCACCAGGATGGTCCCTCCGGTCATGGCCTCAGCACGCCTTCGGCGGCGAGGTGTCGCGCCAGGAGATCGGCCGCGTCGCGGTCGGTGGCGGCCTGCACCCGGATCCGCTTGCGACGGCTCGGGGGGGCCCGCAGCCCAAGCCTCGCGCTCCCCGTCGCCGCCCCCGCGCTCGGAGCTCCGGCCAGTTCGGAGGCCGCGGTCACCCGGACGGGCCTGGCCGAGGCGGCCATCACCTGCAGCAGCGGCGCGATGCGCACCTCGTTGCTCTCCTGCGTGACCGTCACCACGGCCGGCAGCGGGGCGTCCACCACCTCCACCCGGTCGTCGAGGGAGCGCTCGGCCACGAGCCGGTCGCCCGCGACCTCCAATGCGACGGCGCGCGTCACGGCCGGCAGCCCCAGGGCCTCGGCCAGCCGAGGCCCCACCTGGCGCTCGTACCGATCGGCCGCCGCGTCTCCGCACAGCAGCAGGGACCAGGGCTGCAGCTCCGCGAGCGCGGCCGCGAGCACGCCGCACAGCCCCAGCGCGTCCGCCTGCTCCGCGGTGGGGTCGACGACGAGGTGCGCGGCGTCGGCGCCGGACGCCAGCGCCTCGAGGACCAGCCGCCGAGGGGGCTCCCCGGGCACCACGGAGAGGACCACCACTTCGCCCCCGTTCGCCTCACGCAGCTGCGCCGCCGCCTCGAGCGCGTTGCGGGAGAAGGGGTCGATCCGCCAGGGCGGGCGGTCCAGGCGCGGCCCTCCGGTCGTCGGATCCGGCCGCAGCTCGGCGACGTCCAGGCCGAATCGCAGGCAGACGACGATCCTCACGGCGTCGGCCCTAGCAGCAGCTCCGCTACGTCCATCACCTCGATGGAGGCGACGTCGCCAGCCTGGGTGATCGCCTCCTGCTCCAGCATCTTGAGGCAGAAGGGACAGCCGGTGATCACGGTCCCCACCCCCGCGGCGTCCGCCTGGGCGAGCCTCGCGGCGGCGACGCCCGTCGGCCGCTCCGTGTCGAACCAGTACGACGGCCCCCCCGCGCCGCAGCAGCGGGTCGCCCGGTGGCTGTCCGCGAGCTCCTCCGCGGTCACCCCTGCCGCGTCGAGGAGCACCCGCGGCGCTGCGGTCGTGCCCTGGAAGCGGGCCAGGTAGCAGGGGTCGTGGAAGGCGACGGCCGCCTCGCCGCTTGCGCTCACCTCGAGGCGGCCGTCGGCGACGAGGCGGGCCAGGAGCTCGCTGTGGTGCAGGATCTCCGCGACCGGCTCGCCGAGCGCCGGGTACTCCCCCCGCATCGAGTGCAGACAATGGGGGCAGTGGGTCACCACGTGGCTCACGCCGGCGGCCGCGAACGCGGCGAGGTTGCCCAGGGCGGACTCCTGGAACCTCGCCTCGTCGCCGACCCGGCGGGCCGGGTCGCCTGTGCAGCACTCCCGTTCGCCGAGCACCGCGACGCTGAGGCCGGCGCGGCGCAGCAGCTCGACCGTCGCGACGACGACGCGCCGCACCCGCGCGTCGTAGGTGGCTGCGCAGCCCAGCCAGTAGACCCAGTCGGCGTCGGGCGCCTCGGCGACCGTCGGCAGCCCCAGCTCCGCGGGCAGCTCCGCCCGCGCCCACCGAGGCTGTCCGTAGGGGCTGCCGCTGCGGGCGACGTTGGCGAGCACGCGGCCCGGGCCGGGCGCCAGCGCACCCCTGAGCACCAGCCCGCGCCGCAGCTCGGCGATGAGCTCGTGGGGGGCCAGCCGGTTCGGGCAGGCCTCGGTGCACGCCCCGCACTGCAGGCAAGCCCACGCGGCGTCCGGGTGGGACGGGTCGGGCCCGCCTCCCGCCCAGTCGGCGAGCCGCCCCACCACGTCCCGTGGCGACAGCACGGCGCCGGCCGCGACCGCCGGACAGGCGGCGTCGCAGCGTCCACAGGACGCGCAGGCGTGCAGCTCGGTGCGTCGGCCCGAGAGGTCCTCGACCGCGGCGATGCCGCACCGGGCGTCGAACTCGCCGCTCTCGATGAGCTCCCGCAGCTGGAACGGCGTCGTCAGC
Source organism: uncultured Rickettsiales bacterium (assembly GCA_964416435.1). Classification (GTDB taxonomy): domain Bacteria; phylum Myxococcota_A; class UBA796; order UBA9615; family UBA9615; genus CAYQEG01. The sequence goes on along the minus strand of CAYQEG010000013.1, from coordinate 21,113 downwards.
GGCCCGGGCTGGGCCCCGTCGAGCCGCGCGAGGTGCAGGGGGGCCGCGATCGAGTGGCGCAGGACGGTCCAGGGCACGGCGGCGAGCAGGCCCAGGGCCAGGGCCGCGTGGCCGAACAGAACGACCCGCCAGGCGGTCAGCTCGGCGGCGCCGGTCGGCGAGGTCGCCGGGACCGCCGCGGCGACCGCCCGGCCGACGAACGCCCACCGCTGTTGGGTCCCCGCCTCCTGGGCCATGCGAAGCCCTTCGAGCGCGAACCCGCTCAGCCCGACGAGCATCAGCGCCACCAGGATCACGACCGCCTGGGGTCTGCGCGGAAGCCGGGGAGGCGGGCGCACGAGCCGCCGCCACAGCAGCCCCCCGGCGGCGAGCACGAGCGTCAGGCCCGCGACGTCGAGGGCGCACTGGAGCACGTCCCAGCCGGTCGGCGGCCGGAGGTGGAGCCCCAGGGGCTTGAGGACCCGGTTGTCGAGCTGCGCCGCGGCGGAGCCGATCGCGAGCACGCCGACCGAGGTGACGAGCAGCGCGTGCAGCGCCCCGCCGGCGTCCCCCCCGCGGAGGAGCCGACGCTGGAGCAGGCCGTCGCGCAGCAGGAAGGCGCGCGTCAAGCCCGGGCCCTGGGCGGCGTCGCAGCGCGTCGACGGGCCGCCCGGCGGGCGGGTCGGGCGGTCAGCCGCGCGACCCCGACGACGAACACCAGGACGAACGGCAGCGCCCCCCAGTAGACGACGCCGGCCGCCGGCAGCGCGGGCGGGTGGCAGGTCAGGCAGGTCGCGCTGGTCATGTCGTCGTGGCTCGACGGCAGGGTCGGCGCGCCGGACGCCCCTCCGCCGTGGCAGGCGAGGCAGTCCTGGCGTCCGTCCAGGGGGTGGAAGACCGGCTCGTTCATCGCCCTGGGGGGCTCACGCCCCGGGTCGGACCGCCGCGCCGCCGCCGTTGGTGGGCACGCCCGCGGCGGTCGCCCGCTCGGCCTCCTCCTGCGCGAAGACGCGGTCGGACAGCGCCGTCACGTCCTCCCGCGTCGGGTTCGTGCCGATGCCCTCCATGGACTTCTTGAACGGCATCGGCTCGCTGTTCAGGAGGGCCAGGGGATCGAAGTCCGCGTCGGCCATGACGCCCCAGATCTTTCGTCGCTGCATGCCGATGTTGCCGGCGTCGTAGATCGGCAGGATGGCCGCCTCGCGCAGGTACTTCTCCAGGGGATGCACCCGGTCGGCCGAGTTGATCCCCATCACCTGCATGCACTTGTAGACGGTCTGGAACATCGCCTCGGTGCAGTGCACCTTGCTCATCGCCGCGATGGCGTGCCCCTCGTTGTCGTACATGTCGAGGTAGTGGGCCGCCTTCCAGCACAGGTAGCGGCCGGCCTCGATGCTCATCGCGGCGTCGACCAGCATGTAGCCGGGCGCCTGGTGGTTGATGATCGGCACACGCCCGGCGCCGGTGTAGGTCTTGGACCAGTCCAACACGTACTCGTACGCCGCCCGCGCCTGGGCGACCGCGGCGATGCCGGCGACCGGCCCGGACCACGTGAACGCCTTGCTGATGATCAGGTCGCCCTTGCCGTGAGCGAACATGTTCGCGGCGGGCACGCGGCAGTCCTCGAACCGGATGTGGTTGTTCTGGTTGAGTCGGTGGCCGATCTTGTCGATGGGCTGCTCGTAGCAGACGCCGGGCGTGCCGCGCTCCAGCATGATCGCGGACAGCCCCTGGATGCCACCCTGCTTCGGGTCGTGCCGCACGACCACGGTGTTGAGGTTGGCGCCCTTCAGGTCCCAGCCGCCGGCGCTGCTCGGCCAGTACTTCCGGCCGTTGAGCACGTACTCGTCCGTGCCGGCGTCGTAGGTCGCGGTCACCCCGATCCCGACCGGGTGGGGGTCGGGGTGGTCGAAGTTGGCGGTGCCCCCCGGCTTGCCGGCCGGCTCGGAGACGACCCAGCCGCAGATGAACTCGCCGGTCGGGTCGGACGTCGCCATGCCGAAGAAGCGCTTCTTCTGCTCCTCGGAGCCGTACCAGAGCAGGGGCATGAGGGCGAGGCCGTTGACCAGCACCACGCACGCGAAGCCGGGGTCGACGACGCACAGCTCTTCGGCGAACAGGTTCAGGTCGACGTTGCTGATCCCGGCGCCGCCGTACTCCTTCGGGAGCATGCACATCGCGTAGCCGAGCTTGTAGGCCTCCTGGTACGCCGGCTTGATGGTCTGGAACCCCTTCTGCGGATCCGGCTCCGCGTCCGCCAGCGCGACGAGCGGCTTGAGGATGTTCTGGGAGAAGTCCCGCGCAGAGCTCATGAGCACTCTCTGTTCGGGGGTCAGCTGAAAGTCGATCGCCATCGGTGGGCTCCTCCGGTCCGGGTCGGACGGTGTGGGGAGCGTAGAAGCGGCCCGGGCGGGCGACCTTGAAGGGCCGCAAGGGCCGAATTGAGATGTGTCGGATGGGCATTGACCGATGTCAATGCGCGCCGGGCGCGCGGCAGATCGCCTACTCCGCGACCGGCGCCTCCAGCGTGCCGTACCAGGGGTTGGCCGGCATGTGCACGACGTGCAGCGGCAGGCAGGCGGGGGCGCCGTCGGCGCAGGCCTCGCAGGGGATGTCCCCGGACTCGGCCGAGATCGCGCACAGCGAACCCGGACCCGTGCCCAGCGCCTCGTCGGCGGGGCGGGTGTCCCACAGCGCCTGCAGCGCGCCGCCGCCGCCGCCGAGGCGGTCCGAGGCGATGGCGCCGGTCCAGACCGCGTCCTCGAGCACCATCGTCCAGCCGACGAACTCCCAGGTCAGGTCGGCGGGGCCGAACCGGAAGAACGGGTCGTCCCAGTTCGCCGACGCGTCGACCACCACCTGGCTGACGTCCTGGGGGTCCCCCTCCTCCTGGGGCAGGTAGCCGCCCAGCCGCACCGGGACCGTGCCGCCCGACGCGTTGCCCATGAACTGGACCACGGGGTGGAGATCGTCGAACGCGTCCAGGAGGATCGTCTCGAAGCCCGGGGGGTCGAGCACGGCGGCCTGGTTCGCCAGGATCGCGAGGGCGACGCCGGCCACGTCCGAGCCGGTGGGCTCGCCCACGTCGCTGGTCCGGAACCGCCACTCCCGGAACCCGTCCGCGGTGTCCAGCCGCACCTGGTAGGTGGTCTCCGTGTCCAGGGGCGGGTTGGGGCGGAACCGCAGCTGGCGGCCCCCGTGGTGCAGGTTGACGAGCCCCTGGGCGGGTGAGCCGTCCAGGCCGCGCACCGTCAGCACGCCATTGCGGGCGGGGCAGGCGAGCTCCGCGAACACGTAGCCGTCGACGTACGCCGAGGTGTCGTCGTTGCGGGGGCGGAGCTGCTCGATCCGCTGGGCGTCGCAGCCGGGGCCGACGACCTCCCCCTCGGAGTCGTAGTAGTCGTCGCACGCCGCGAGCAGCAGCAGGGGGAGCAGCGCGCAGAGGGTCGGCAGCCTCACGCGCCGATGGTAGCAGTCGCGGCTGCTAGCATCCGCGGCTGTGAACCGCGTCCTGCTCGCCGTCCTGCCCCTCGCCGTCGCCCTGGGCGCAGCCGCCTGCTCGGGGTCGTCCGAGGCGGCCCCCGCCCCCCACCCCACCCCCCCCCCCCCCCCACCCCAAACCCCCCCCCCCCCCCCCCCCCCCCCCCCCCCCCCCGACCACCACCCCGGCCGAACCCATGCCGACCCCCGAGCCGACCCCCGCCCTGCCGCCGCTCGTCGTCGACCTGCACCTGGACACCGTCACCGCGATGATGAGCGGCCAGGTCCCCTGGACCGACGGCACGCTGGAGGCGCCCCTGGACGCCCTGCAGGCCGGCGGCGTCAACGTGGTCGTGCAGGCCGCCTGGGTGCCCCGAGGCGTGGAGGACCCGCGCGGGGTCGCGCTCGGCAAGCTCCGTCGCATCCGGGCGATGGTCGAGCAGTCCCGCGGCGCCGCCGCCATCGTGACCGGCCCCGAGCAGCTGGAGCGGGTGGTCCGGGAGGGGCGGATCGCGGTCGTGCTGTCTCTCGAAGGGGGGACCGCCCTGACCGACGGGGCGGCGACCCTCCGGGAGCTGCAGGCGCTGGGGCTGTCGATGGTCGGCCTGACCTGGAGCGAGTCCTCCCCCTACGCCGACTCGTCGGCGGAGCCGCGGGCGGGCGAGGCGGGCGGGCTGACCGCGCCCGGCCGCGAGATGGTCGCGCTGTGCAACGACCTCGGCCTGATGCTCGACGTCTCCCACATGTCCGACCTCGCGACCCGGCAGACGGTCGAGCTGTCGCGCGCGCCGGTGCTGGCGTCCCACTCCAACGCCCGCTGGCTGACCGACGTGCCGCGGAACCTCACGCGCCCCCTGGTCGAGCTGATCGCGCAGGACGGCGGACTGGTGGGGGCGATGTTCCACGGCCCCTTCGTCGTGGAGGGGCGGGCCGCGACGCGCGACGACGTGGTCGCCATGACGCTCGCCCTGGTCGAGGTGGCGGGCGCCGAGCACGTCGGCGTCGGCTCGGACTGGGACGGCATCATCAAGGCCCCCCGCGGCCTCGCCGGCCCCCGCGACCTGCCGCTGTTCTCGGAGGACCTGGCCGCCGCGGGCCTGGACGAGGGCCAGGTCGCGCAGGTCATGGGGGACTCGTTCCTGACGTACTGGAAGGCCGTCCAGGCCGCGCGCTGAGGGCCGTTCTGCGCCCCGATGGGCCGCCAGATCGCTGTGATAAGGTCCCGAATCTTTTTGCCGGAGGGCCCTGTTCGAATGACCCGCACGCTTCAGATTCTCCTCGCGCTCCTCGGCCTGTCCGGGCTGCTCCTCCTCGCCGGCTGCCCCGACGACGGGGGCAACCTCGACGACGACGACTCCGGCGCTGACGACGACGACGACGTCACCCCCCCGGTCGATGACGACGACGACGACGCCACGGACGACGATGACGCGACGGACGACGACGACGCCGTCGACGAAGTCGCCACGGTCCTCGGCAACCACCCGCTGGACGGCGCCGACGACCACTACGTCAACGAGCGCATCTGGGTCGACTTCGACCTGCCCGCCGCCGACGCCGACCTCACCGTCGAGCTGACCGCCGCAGCGGGCGATGACGACGACTCGGGCGACGACGACGACTCGGGTGACCCGGGCGACCCGACCGGCCCGGTCGACGGCGAGGCGATCTGGCTGACCCAGACGCGCCTGGCGTTCGAGGCGACCGGCGGCTGGGAGATGGGCGCCAGCTACACCGCCACGGTGGTCTGGAACGACGCCGACCCGCAGACCCACACCTGGTCCTTCTCCACGTCCGACGTCGGCTCCGAGCCGGTCGACGCCGACCTGGTCGGCAACACGTACGCGTACGACCTGACCTCCGGCACCGTGGTCGCGCCGGCCGGCGGCGACGCGCTGCTGGGCCAGTTCAACGCCACCTTCCTGCAGACGGTCACCGCGCAGACGGACACCGAGATCTCGTTCCTCGCCGGCATCGCCGCCGCCGACACCGCCCCGCCGGAGCAGGACTTCTGCAGCCCGTCGATCAACCTGAACGAGAAGCAGCCCGCCGTGTGGGCCGACCCCTACTTCCAGGCCGGCCCCGCGGACATCCCGCAGACCCTGGACATCCCCGGCTTCGGCGTGCTCGATGTGCTGTTCCGCGACGTCGCGGTGAGCGGCGTGTTCGCGTCCTCGGACGGCTCGGCCGTCGACCTCGTCGTCGAGGGCACCTTCGACGCCACCGTGGACGTGCGGGACGCCGGCCTCGGCGACGTGTGCGACCAGCTCGGGCTGCTCGTGCCCGGCCTGACCTGCATCACCTGCCCCCACGACCCGTCCAGCCAGCAGTGCATCATCTTCAACCTGATCGATCTGCAGGCGGAGCTGGTGCCGGGGCTGACCCTCATCGAGTGGTCGCAGAAGGACGTCGACGCCAACGGCGACTGCCCTTAGCGGACGCTGCGGCCCGGAGAAGCGATGTCCGGGCTTGCGTGAGCCCCCCGAACCCCTGTATCCGGTCTCACTCGGTCGAGGAGATGCGATGAGATTGCACACGTCCGCCTGCCTGCTGGCAGCCGCCCTGCTGGTCCCCAACGCTGCCCTGGCGGCGCCGAAGTTCAGCTCGAGCAGTCACAAGACGTCGGGCGACGACGTCTTCGGTCCCGACAAGGTCTTCGACGGCCTGCTGCACACGTCGTGGGCCGAGGACGCCCCCGGCGTCGGCGTCGGCGAGTGGATCGAGGTCGACCTGGGCGAGGACGTCGAGATCGGCACGCTGTCGATCTGGGGCGGCTCGTTCGCCGGTCGCGAGGACTGGAACGGCCGAGGCCGCGTCTCGGAGGCGTCGATCGCCGGCTGGAACAGCGCGGGCGAGCAGACCGTCGAGCAGTCCGTCTCGCTCGGAGACCGCTTCGCGCGCAAGGACACGTCGATCGACGCGACCGTGCGCAAGCTGCGCATCACCGTGGACGACATCCACGAGGGGGCGATCTACGCGGACACCCACATCGCCGAGATCGCCTTCGACCTCAAGAAGAAGCCCGACCCGGCGTGGCGGGAGGCGATCGACAAGGAGGTCACCAAGTCCCGCTCCCTGCGCGACCTGCCGACCCAGGCCCCCGAGGAGCTCCAGGACGCGTACGACTTCTGCCGGGACGAGGAGGACTACTCCAAGAACTTCAAGCTCATCGGCTGGTACGCGGCCCACGGCCCCGAGTACCTCGTCGCGCTCGTGAACAAGCACGTGCCGGTGGGTCACCGGCTCAAGCTGCTCCAGTTCGACGAGGACGCCATCGAGCTGCTCGGCCGCCTCAAGGACGCCAACGCGATCAAGTACCTGGAGATCGCCGCCGCCGGCGCGATCAAGAGCGCCGACCGCGAGTGGCTCCTGGAGTCCGTCGCCTTCTTCCGCGCCTACCAGGACCTGGTCCGCACCCCCCGCACCGTGATCCCCAACTGGGGCAGCGAGGGCATGGAGAAGGGCGCCTTCATGGGGCGGGGCGAGCCGATCTCCATCTCGACCGACAGCCAGGGCAACATCTGGGTCGCCGACGTCGGCAACAACCGCGTCCAGCGGCTGACCGCCGCGGGCACCGCGGACCTGATGATCGGCAACGACGAGCGCGGCATCGTGGAGACCTGGTTCGGCGACCGCGGCACCCCCTACGCCTCGGGCTCGGGCGCCGGGAGCGTCGCCGGCGAGTTCACCCAGCCGGTCCACATCAGCGTCGGCAACTACGACTACGTGATGGTCATCGACGCCGACATGCGGGTGCAGCTGTTCGACGGCGAAGGCGTCTTCAAGAAGGAGTGGAAGGTCGACACCCCGTGGCGGCCGAGCTCCGGCACCGGCGTCGGCACCCCGTTCATCACCTGGTACGACGACGACTTCTTCGTCGTGGTCAAGGACGAGGTGTTCGTCTACACGTCCGAGGGCGAGCAGAAGGCCCGCTACACGCTGGAGGGCGGCTCGGTCCAGTGCGGCGTCATCGCGGCCGGCGGCAAGCTGCTGGTGCGCCACGTCGGCAGCAACGAGATCACCGAGTACAAGCCGGAGGACGGCTTCCGACAGGGCTCCTGGCTGAACAAGCCGGTGCCCGACGACGGCTCGGAGGACTGGGACATGGCGACCGACGAGAAGGACAACGTCTACGTCGTCACCGACGCCGGCAACGTCTTCAAGTGGAACAAGCGCGGCAAGTTCATCAAGCGGATCAAGATCTTCGAGAACCCGCGCGACATGCCCCGCATCGCCGTCTTCGACACGATGATCTACGTGTCGGCCAAGCACGAGATCGCGCGCCACGTCCAGGAGGACTGACGCGTGACGCGGGCGCTCCTGCTCCTGGGGGTGCTCGCCCTGTCGGCCTGCTCCTCGCCCGAGCCGGAGCCGACGCCGAGCCCCGAGCCGACCACCGCCGCGGCCCCGACGCCGACGCCCGAGCCGACCACCCCGTCGCTCGAGGTCGCCCGCAGCCTCGCCACCGCCACGCTCGACGCCGTCATCGCCCGGGAAGCGGGGGACCCCGGCAACGCCTGGGCGCTCGCCCACGGGATCCTGGTCGGAGGGGCCGACTTCGAGGCCACCGACGGCCGGCGGGCGGTCGACGTGCTGGTCCACGACTTCCTGGAGGAGCGGGACGGCCGCCCGGCGTTCCCCAAGACGCGAGGGGATGTCCGCGTCGAACCCCACACCGACCTGATCCTCAAGGCGTTCGTCGAAGCCGGCCTGCCGCTGGACGAGCCGCTGGCCGAGGGCAAGCCGACGCTCCGGGCGCTGCTCGAGGCGTCCCAGGCCCGGTTCGAGCCGCGGCGGGAGGACGGCAAGTCCCTGCTCAGCGAACCCAACGACGCGCCGTGGTCGATCCAGGCGTGGTGCCAGGCGTCGGGGCGGGGCGGGGCGACGGGCTGGGAGTCGGCCCTGGGCTCGGTCTCCCTGGAGGAGATCGCGGCTGCGCAGCTGGGCACGCTGGAGCGGGAGACGCTCTTCATCCGGCGCGCCATCGCCGCCGGGGAGACCGTGGAGAAGCGCAAGCAGGACATCTTCGCCTTCACCTGCGGCGGCGCCCACCTGTTCCAGGGGGCCGCCGCGTGCGCCGCCGAGGGGCTGCCGGCGGCGGGCAACAGCCCGGCTCGCGTCGACGCGGTCGTCGACCTGTACCTGTACCGCCTGCCCCTGGAGACCCGGCTGGTGGACGCGACGATCGCCCAGTACCCCCGCATGACCCCGATCCTGGTCAACCAGGACGTCAAGTTCCTGGGGCACCTGCTCGAGAGCCTGGGCAAGGCGGAGCGGGACGGCCTCTGGACGCCGACCGCCGCCGAGCGCGGGGCCCTGGACGAAGCCGAGGCGCGGCTGCTGTCCCAGGTGTTCCGGCTGGAGGCGATGGGGGTCTACGCCCCCGACGCGATGGCCAACCTGGCCGGCTCCGAGGAGACCTTCCAGTTCTACCTGGACCTCGTCGGGGACGCGTGCCACGCCCGCAAGGGGCTGGAGATCCAGGCGGGGTTGAGGGCGCGCTGACGATGGCCGACAGCAAGTCGCAGCGGCCGATGGCGCCGCGGGAGCACGGGGCGTGGGGGAACCTGGGCTTCCCGCTGATGACCGGGCTGATCGCGGTGACGCCGACCCTCCCGGGCGCGCTGTGGGCGGCCGCTTCGATCGCGCTGTTCCTGGCCCACGAGCCTCTGCTGGTCCTGCTCGGCCAGCGCGGCGCCCGCATCCAGCGTCGCGACGGAGGGCACGCGAAGCGCAACTTCGGGCTCCGGCTCGCCGTCGGCCTCGTCCTCGGCGCCGGGTTCGTGGCGGTGGCGTCGCCCGACGCTCGCCTGTGGGCGCTCGCTCCGGTCGCCGGCGCGGTCGCGCTCCTGCCGTTCACCCTCAAGGGCAAGGAGAAGACGGCGCCGGGCGAGATCGTCGCCGGCTTCGCGTTCGCCGGCAACGTCCTGCCGATCCTCGCGGCGGCGGACCGGGTGGACCTGGGCCTGATCGCGGCGTCGGTCTGGTTCGTCGGCTTCACGGAGGCGACCATCGCGGTCCGCGCGGTCATCCACCAGCCCCGGAGCGAGCGGGTGGTGGTCGGCCGAATCGTCGCCCCGATCATCGCCCTCGCCAGCCTCGCGGGGGCCGCCGTCGCGCTCTCCCAGGGGCTGCTCCACCCCCTCGTGCTCGCCGCCGTGGCCTGCCCGGCCCTCGTCACCCTGGCGCTGTGTGTCCGGCCTCCGGCGCCAAAGTACCTGCGGAAGGTGGGGCTCGGCCTGGGGATCTGTTTCGGACTGTGTTTCCTGCTGTTGTTGACCGGGCTGCTGCTGGTTGCTTGATCGACAGCGCGGCGTCACCGCGGTCGCCTAGACTTGAAGCGATCGGAGGCTTCCAATGACCGTCGGCACCGAGCTGACCGCCATCTTCCTGTGTCTCGTGCTGTCCGCCTTCTTCTCGGGCAGCGAGACCGCTCTGTTGCGGATGCGCGCGCACCAGATGGACGCGGACATCGACTCCCCCAACGCGCTGTCGGCGCTCGCCGCGAAGCGCTTGGTCGGCTCCACCAGCAAGCTGCTGGTCACGATCCTGCTGGGGAACAACGTCACCAACATCTTCGCCGCCGCCCTGGCGTCGGCGGTGGCCGTTCGGCTCCTCGGCGAGGAGCGGGGCGTGATCGTCGCCGGCATCCTGCTGACCGCGATCGTCCTGGTGTTCTGCGAGGTCCTCCCCAAGGCGGTGGCTGCGAGCAACCCCCGGCGGGTCTCCTACTTCGTGGCGTTGCCGCTGTACCTCGTGCACCGGATCGCGCAGCCCGCTCACTACCTGTTCGACCGGGTGCTGTTCCCGCTCGTGCGCAAGCTGGCGGACACCACCGAGGAGGACGCGCTGGGCGACGCGGAGGTGCTCGAGCTGGCCCGCAAGCTGAGCTCGGACCGGCGCACCGGCAGCGCGCCGTGGCTGCTCGGCAAGGTCGCGCGGGCGGTCGATCGGACCGCGGACGAGGTCATGACGCCGCGCCCCGACCTGGTGGCGGTGTCCCGGGACACGTCGGTCGAAGACCTGCTCGCCCGGATGCTCGCGGAGCGGTTCACCCGGCTGCTCGTGTTTCACGAGACGATCGACACCATCGTCGGGTTCGTGCACTTCAAGGACCTCGTCAAGGCCGACCGGGAGGGCGGGCACACCCTCGAGGACGTACTCAAGCCGGTGCTCCGGGTGCCCGAGCGCAAGTCGATCCTCGATCTGCTCGCGGAGATGCAGCGCGACTCGATCCCGCTGGCGGTGGTCAAGGACGAGTTCGGCGTGACCGTCGGCCTGGTCACCCAGGAGGACGTGCTCGAGGAGTTCGTGGGCGAGATCCGGGACGAGTTCGACGGCGTGGAGCTGGCCGAGATCCGGCGCCTGGGCCCCGGTCGCTACCGGGCGAGGGGCACCTCGTCGGTGCTCGACTTCAACCGGACCAGCGGCTGGGAGGTGCCGGCGGAGACCGGAGAGACGCTCGCCGGGCTGGTCTTCAACGCCCTCGGCAAGGCCCCCCACCGAGGCGACCTGGTGCGGATCGACGACTACGAGTTCGTCGTCACCGCCTGCAAGGGCACCGTCATCACGGAGGTGCTCGCCCGCCGCCTCGGCGAAACGCCGAGGAGCACTCCCGGCGCCCCGAGCCCGGTCGAGCCTGGCCTGGAGGCCTGATTGCGCCGAAGACGAGGCGCGCGCCTTACAAACGCTTACTCCGCCTGACCCGCCGACCGTTTACCCGGGGCCTCCCGGGGGACACCGTCTGGGTGGAGGCTGGCTGACCCAGCCCCGTCGCTGGGAGGCCGCGATGACCGCACCTGCAACCGAACGACTCGCTCAGCTCGCGATCAGCCCGACGGGCTTCGTGTTCGACCCGCGCTCCGGCGCCACCTTCACCGTCAACCCGACCGGCCGGCTGCTCATCGAGGGGATCCGCGAGGGCAAGGACCTCGACACCCTGGTCGGCGCGATGAGGGAGGCGTTCGACGCCGGCGACGCCGACCTGCGCCGCGACGCCCTCGAGTACACCCGGTTGCTGCGCGACCAGGGGCTGCTGCCCCCCGAGTTCGAGCTGGAGTAGGTCATGGCGAAGTTCACCAGGACCGTCGCCGTCACCGGCCTGAACGCGACCGACAACCCCGGCCCCGGGGTCGCAGTGGCCCGCTCCCTCCGCTCCCACCCCGACTTCGCGGGCAAGATCATCGGGCTCGCCTACGACGCCATGGACCCCGGCCTGTACATGCCGGGCCTGCTCGACGGCTCCATGCTCATCCCGTACCCCTCCGAGGGGCGCTCCGCCCTGTTCGCTCGGCTCGCCTGGGCGAAGCACCGCTTCGGCATCGACGTGCTCATCCCGACCCTGGACAGCGAGCTGCCCGCGCTGCTCGACCAGGAGGCCGACCTGGACGCCCTGGGGATCGGCACCTTCCTGCCGTCCCGCGCCTGCTACGACGCCCGCTCCAAGGCCAAGCTCGCCGAGCTGGCGCCCGAGCACGGCCTGCCGGTGCCCCGGTCCGAGGTCCTGGTCGAGAGCAGCCCGCTGTACACCATCCACGAGCGCTTCACGTTCCCGGTCGTGGTCAAGGGCGTCTTCTACGGCGCCAAGATCGCCTACACCGCCAGCGAGGCGGTCGCCGCCTTCCACCAGGCCGCGGCCGAGTGGGGCGTGCCGGTCATCGTCCAGGAGTACGTCTGCGGCGACGAGTACAACGTCTGCGCCGTCGGCGACGGCCGGGGCGGCATGCTCGGCGCCGTCGCGATGTCCAAGCTCGTCCTGACGAAAAACGGCAAGGGCTGGGCGGGCGTCACCATCGACGACCCCGGCCTGATGGACCTCGCCGAGCGCACCATCGCCGCCCTGAAGTGGCGCGGCCCCTGCGAGGTCGAGGTGATGCGCACCGCCGCCGGCGAGTACCACCTGCTGGAGATCAACCCCCGCTTCCCCGCCTGGTGCGACCTGACCGCCGGCGCGGGCCAGAACCAGCCGCTCGCGGTCGCCCGCTGGGCCGCCGGCGAGCCGACCTGCGCGCTGCCCGCCTACGAGCCCGGCGTCGCGTTCGTGCGGATCTCGGTCGACCAGATCGTCCCGATCTCCGCGCTGGAGGCCCTGTCGACCGTCGGCGAGGTCGCCCGCAGCGTCGCCGGCGCCCCTGACGACGTCCTCTCCCGCCCCCTCACGCGGCCTGACGCCCTGGAGATCTCCCGATGAGCTCCGTCGCCCTCAAGATGGTCCCCGACAAGCCCACCTACGAGCGCCCCTCGATCCAGCGGCACCGCGCCGGGCTGATGAACAAGATGGGCGGCGCCGCCGCCTTCGCGCCCCGCGGCCAGGTGGACGGCGTCGACGTCGAAGAGCTGGTCGAGGCCTACGGCTCCCCCGCCTTCGTCTACAGCCAGCGCACGATCCAGGACAAGGTCCGCGAGCTGCACGACGAGCTGGCGCGACGCTGGCCCCGGGTCCAGCTCTGCTGGTCCTACAAGACCTGCTACCTGGACGCCGTCTGCCGGACGTTCCACAACGAAGGGGCGTGGGCCGAGGTCGTCTCGGGCATGGAGTACCGCAAGGCGCTGCGCAACGGCGTACCCCACGAGCGGATCGTGTTCAACGGCCCCAGCAAGACCCCCGAAGAGCTGCGCGAGGCCTTCTCCGGCGGTTCCTTCGTCAACATCGACCACTACGACGAGCTCGCGCTGGCCGAGCGGGTCGCCCGGGACCTGGGCATCCGCCCCAAGGTCGGCATCCGGCTGAACCTGTCCGCCGGCGCGACCCCCCGCTGGGGCCGCTTCGGCTTCGCGCTGGAGGCCGGCCAGGCCTGGGACGCGGTCCGACGTATCGTCGGCGGCGGGCAGCTGCGGGTGGTCGGGCTGCACGCCCACCTGGGCACCTTCGTGCTCGACCAGGGCTCGTACGGCGAGGGCGCCCGCAAGGTGGCCGAGTTCGCCAACAAGCTGCGCGCCGAGCTCGGGCTGCGCATCGAGTACATCGACCTGGGTGGCGGCTTCGCGAGCAGCGCCCGGCTCAAGGCCCAGTACCTGCCGAGCGAACAGGTGACCCCGAGCTTCTCGCAGTACGCCGAGGCGATCGCCGACGGCCTGCGCGCGCTCGACTGCCCCCACGAGGAGCTGCCGCTGCTGATGCTCGAGACCGGCCGCGCCCTGGTCGACGACGCCGGCACCCTCATCGCGACGGTGGTCGCCAACAAGCGCCTGCCCGACGGTCGCCGCGCGGTCGTGCTCGACGCCGGGGTCAACGTGCTGTTCACGTCCTTCTGGTACCGCCACCGGGTCGAGCCCTGCTCCGAGCCGCGGGGGGTGCCCGAGCCGACGGTCATCTACGGCTCGCTGTGCATGAACATCGACGTGGTGTGCGAGCACATCATGCTGCCCCCGCTGGAGGTCGGCAGCCGCGTCGTGATCACCCCCGTGGGCGCCTACAACGTCACCCAGTCCATGCAGTTCATCCACCTCCGGCCCGCCGTGGCGATGGTCTCCAGCTCTGGCGATCACGCGGTCATTCGTCGGGCTGAGACCCTCGACGACCTCGTCTCCCCGGAGGCCGTGCCGGAGTGGATCGATGGCTGACGCAGCTGCTCCTCCCATGGCTGTGTCGGCCACAGCCAGGCCCGCGGCGGCGCGGACCGGTCCGGCGCCAGCCCGATGGCACCTTCCGGATTGGCTCGATCCCGCCCGCCGCGGCGCCTCGGCGCTGCTCGCGCCCTACTCGCAGGTGCTGTTCAGCCGCAGCCCCGTCGTCGGCCTGCTCGTGCTCGCGGCGACCTTCGTGGTGCCCGAGGTGGGGCTCGTCGGCCTGCTCGGGGTCGCCCTGGCGACCAGCACCGCGACGGTGCTCGGCCTGGACCGCGAGTCGGTGCGCACCGGCGTGCTCGGCTACAACGCGCTGCTCGTGTTCCTGATGGTCGGCGCCTTCCTCGACCGCTCGCCCGCCTTCTGGGGCCTGGCCATCGTGCTCGCGGGCCTGGTCCTGTTGGTGCACGTCTCGCTCAGCTCGGCGATGAGCTACCACTTCCGGCTGCCCGTCCTGTCGCTGCCCTTCGTGCTCGTCGGCTGGATGGCGATGGCGGCGGTGCCCTACGTGCGGGGCATGGCGTTCCACGCCCACCCCGTCGCGCTGGACCTGGGCGCGTTCCCCGGGCCCGAGATCGTCGACCTGTTCCTGCGCTCCCTGGGCGCGATCTTCTTCCAGCCCCACTGGATCGCCGGCGCCCTGGTGCTCGCCGCGCTGCTGAGCTTCTCGCGCATCGCGACGCTGCACGCGGTGCTCGGCTTCGCCGTCGCCGTGTTCGCCGACACCTTCCTGTTCACGTTCCCCGAGGGGTTCGTGGAGCTGTACATCGGCTTCAACTTCGTGATGACCGCCGTCGCGCTGGGCGGGATCTTCTACGTGCCCGGCCCCGCCTCGATGCTGCTCGCCGCCGGCGGCAGCCTGGCCTGCGGCCTGATGTCGGTCGGCATGATCCGGCTGCTCCAGCCGTTCGGCCTGCCGGTCCTCGCCATGCCCTTCTGTGTGACCGTGCTGGTGACCCTGTACGCCCTGGCGCTGCGGGAGGCGAACGCGTCGCCCCGGCCGGTCGACTTCATCGCCGGCTCGCCCGAGGAGAACCTGCACCACCATCGCACCCGCGTGGAGCGCTTCCGAAGCGCGCTGCCGGTGCGGCTGCAGCTCCCCTTCCGGGGCACCTGGGTGTGCACCCAGGGCAACGACGGCGAGCACACGCACCGCGGTCCCTGGCGGCACGGGCTCGACTTCGAGGTCGCCGACCGGAGCGGCTCGCTGTACGCCGGCACGGGCGACGAGCTCGACGACTGGCTCTGCTACAAGCTGCCCGTCACGGCCGCCGCCGCGGGCACGGTCGTCCAGGTGATCGACGGGCTGCCGGACAACCCGATCGGCGAGGTCGACACCGCCAACAACTGGGGGAACGTGGTGGTCGTGCACCACGCACCGGGCGTCTTCTCGCTCAGCGCGCACCTGTCGCCCGGCTCCATCGCCGTGCGGGAGGGGGACGTGGTGGCGGCGGGCCAGGTGCTCGGCGCGGTCGGCAGCTCCGGGCGCGCGCCGTCGCCGCACCTGCACTTCCAGGTCCAGGCCACGCCGAGGGTCGGCGATCCCACCATCCCGGTCGAGTTCGCCGGCATCGTGCGGTGCGACGTCGTCGACGAAGTCATCCCCCGGCACCTCCCCGAGCGCGGCCAGCGCCTGCGCAACGTCGCGATCGACGACGGCCTCGCCCGCGCCCTGGCGCTGCCCCCGGGGGAGCGGATCCAGGTCACGGTGCTCTGCGACGGCGTGGAGCGGACCGAGGAGCTCATCTCCGACATCGACGCGCTGGGCGCGCGCAGCCTGGTAAGCCCCAGCCGCGACGCCCGCCTGTGGTTCGAGGGACGGGGCGACTCGTTCGTGGTGTACGACCACGCCGGCCCCCGGGACGGCGCCCTGTTCGCCTGGTACGCGGCGCTCGCCCGCGTGCCGCTCGAAGACTGCCCGGGCTTGTCGTGGGACGACCACCTCAACCCGCGACGCCTCGGCACCACCGCGATGGCGTGGCTGCGCGACGCCGCCGCGGCCCTCGTGCCGCCGCCGGACCAGTCGATCACCTACGCCGCCGCCCGCGACGGCGACGCCATCGTCGTCCGGGGGCGCAGCCGCGGCCAGCGGGGCCAGCGCGCCGTCCGCACCGAGGCCCGCATCCGCCCCGGCGTCGGCGTGCAGCGGCTCGAGGTCGCGGTCGCCGGTCGTCCGGCCCTGGAGGTCGAGGTCGTCTGATGTCCCGCCGTCCCGCCATCGCCATCGCCCTCGCGCTCGCCGCGCTGTTCGTCGCCGCCCCCGGGCTGGCCGACGAGCCGCTCCCGGCGGACCTGGCGGAGCTGGTGGCGGCGGCGGAGACGTACCCCCAGGATCACGGCGCGGCGGTCGCGCTGGCGTGGGGGGCGTACCGGGCCGGTCGGTTCGAGATGTCGATCGAGGCCTGGGACAAGGCGGTCGCGCTGAGCGGCGGCAACCTGGACGATCACCTGGGGCGCAGCCTGGCGCTCCTGGAGCTCGACCGCGCCGCCGACGCCCGGGCCGACGCCCGACGCGCGACCGAGCTGGCGCCGGACCTGCCGGCGGCCTGGAGCCGCCTCGCCTGGACGCAGCGCCACGCGGTCGGCGTCGAGGCGCCCGTCTGGGGCCGCCTCGCGGCCGCCCGCTCGTATCGCACCGCCCTGGCGCTGGAGCCCGGCGACGCGCTCGCAGCCTGCGGCCTGGCGTGGACCCGCTACACCCTGGGCGACACGCTGGGGGCCCAGGCCCGCTTCGTGCGGCAGCTCCAGGACGACCCGTCCAGCGACTGCGCCCGCGAGGGGGCCGTCGCGACCGCGCCGCTGGCCCGCTTCGGCGGCGCGGTGAGCGCCTCGGGGCTGCTGTACGACGGCCACATCGCCAACACCGGCGGGCTGTCGGTGCTCGTGCAGGGCGGCGCGACGTTCGCGGACGTCGCGTTCCTGGAGCTCAGCGGCCGGTTCCTCGGCATCGACCGGGGCGAGGTCGACGACGACTACATCCAGCAGGAGCTGCACCTGCGGGTCGGCGCCGCCCACGCTGGCTTCGGCGGGCAGCTGCTCGTCTCGATGCTCGGCAACAACGCCGAGACGACGCCCGTCGGGGTCATCTCGGGCCGGGTCTGGGGGGGCGCCGGCGTGACCGGACGGCTGGAGGCGTCGCTGGGCAGCTACTCGGACGGCACCGCCACGATGATCGGCGGCGGCGTGCGGATCCCCGTGCTCGCCTTCCTGCAGCTCGACGCCCGGGTCCGGGCGTCGTGGTGGCGTGGCCCCGAGCTGCCCCCGCCGCCGGACCCGCTCGCCCCGGCGCCCCCCGAGCCGGAGACCGAGGGGCCGTTCGTCAACGTGCAGGGCTCCGCCCTGATCGACGCGGGGCGCCTGCACCTGGAGGTGGGCGGCCGCGGCGGGACGGAGGTCCGCCCCGTGCGCTTCGACGAGCCGACCGTCTGGAACACCACCGCCCGACCGCTCGCCGGCGCCTTCGTCGACGCCGCGGTCGACCTCGACGACCACTTCGCCCTGACCTTCGGCTACGAGGCGCTTGCGATGCGCCCGGTCGACGGCTCCGACGACTACTTCATCCACGTCCTGTCCTTCGGCTTCACGGTCGAAGGCAAGGGAGGACTCCGACGATGATCCGCAGAAACCTCGTCCTCGCGATCGCGCTGTTCGTGATGCCGGTGACCGCCACGGCGGCGACCGCGACGGAGCTGTACCAGCAGTCGTTCACCCTGGAGAGCGCCGGTGCGTACGCCGAGGCGCTCGCGCGCATGGAGACGCTCGCGGCCCAGGGTCAGGACGACTACCTGCTGCACCTGCGCATCGGCTGGCTGCTGTACCTCAACGGCCGCTACGCCGACGCGGTCACCGAGTACGAGGCGGCGGTGGCGCGGTCCCCCGAGTCGGTGGAGGCGCGGGTCGGCCTGACGCTCCCGCTGATGGCGCTCCGTCGCTGGACGGACGCCGAGGAGGCGTGCCGCACGATCCTGCGCATGGCGCCGGGCAACTACACCGCGATGTCGCGCCTGGCGTGGGTGCAGTTCAACGCGGGCAAGTTCGACGAGAGCGAGGTGGCCTACCGGGCCGTGCTCGACCAGTACCCGTCGGACAACGACATGCGCGCCGGCCTGGGCTGGGCGCTGCTGCGCCAGGGCCGCAAGGCGGAGGCGCGGGAGGCGTTCGACGCCGTGCTCCTGACGGTCCCCGGGCACGTCTCCGCGGGGCAGGGCGTCGCGGCGATCGACTGAGCGCGATAGGGTGGCGCCCATGGCGAAGCTGCTGCTGATCGAGGACGACGTGCGGTTGGCCACGTTGATGGCCGAGTACCTGCAGACCAACGGCCACGACGTCGGCGTAGAGCACCGGGGCGACCGAGCGGTCGACCGGATCCTGGCCGAGAAGCCCGACCTCGTGGTCCTCGACCTGATGCTGCCGGGTGAGGACGGCCTGTCCATCTGCCGACGGGTGCGGCCCCAGTTCCCCGGTCCCATCCTGATGCTCACCGCCCGCGGCGAGGAGATCGACCACATCGTGGGGCTCGAGGTGGGGGCCGACGACTACGTGGGCAAGCCCGTCTCTCCGAGGCTGCTCCTCGCCCGGGTCTCGGCGCTGCTGCGGCGGGCCGGGGGCGCGCCGGGGGGGGGGACCGGCTCGAGTTCGGGGACCTGAGCATCGACCGTTCGAGCCGCGAGGTGCGGGTCGGCGAGGACCTCGTGGAGCTGACGTCGGCCGAGTTCGACCTGCTGTGGATGCTCGCGGAGCACGCCGGCCACCCCGTCTCCCGCGAGGAGCTGCTGCGGGAGCTGCGGGGCATCGAGTGGGACGGCCTGGACCGCTCCATCGACGTGCGCTGCTCGGGGCTGCGCCGCAAGCTGGCCGAGTGGCCGGGCCACGAAGACCGCATCAAGACGGTGCGCGGGGTCGGCTACCAGCTGTCGCCCGCCGACTGACCGACCTCCGTGCGCCGCCTCTTCCTCCGGATCTACCTCGCGCTCGGGCTGGTGTTGCTCGTCGCCGCGGGGGTGATCGCGCTGCTCGCGCCCCGGGGGGACAGGGCGTCGCTGGAGGACCAGATCGAGGCCCTCGCCGGCGTCGCGCCGGGCGACGTGCAGGCCCGGTTCGAGGTCGGCGCCAGCGCCACCGACGTCGCTGCGGCGCTGGCCGAGGAGCTGGGTCACCCGGTCACCGTCCTGCCCGAGGAGGCGGTCGTCGGCAGCGTCGGCGGCCACGCCCGCCGCAGCCTCGCCGAGGGCCAGGCGGTGGTCCACCTGCACGACGCGGGGCCCGCGATCTACGTGCCCATCTCCAGCCGCACGACCGTGGCGGTGCTGCGCCCGGCCCCCCCGGCGCCCTCCTGGACGGCGACTTCGGGCCTGGTGGTGGCGGCGCTGGTGCTGCTCGCGGCGGGCTTCGCGGTGCTCGCGGTGGTGCGGCCCCTGGAGCGGCAGCTGCAGCAGATCGGCGACGCGGCCGAGGCGATCGGCGCGGGGGAGCTGGGCGCCCGGGCCGAGGTCCAGCGGGAGGACGCGGCGGGCCGGCTCGCGGGCTCGTTCAACGCGATGGCGGAGCAGGTGGAGTCGATCGTGGAGGGGCGCCGCGAGCTGCTCCACG
The DNA here is from genome assembly GCA_964416435.1 of uncultured Rickettsiales bacterium. Classification (GTDB taxonomy): domain Bacteria; phylum Myxococcota_A; class UBA796; order UBA9615; family UBA9615; genus CAYQEG01. The sequence goes on along the minus strand of CAYQEG010000013.1, from coordinate 1,499 downwards.
GCGTCAGCCACGAGCTGCGCACGCCACTGGCCCGGTTGCGGTTCGCCGTCGAGCTGCTGACCGGCGACTTCAGCGCCGACCAGCTGCGGGAGCGCACCTCGGCGGTGATGGGGGACGTGCAGGACCTCGAGGGGCTGGTCAGCGAGCTGCTGCGCTACAGCGAGCTGGAGGGTGGGGCGCCGCTGCACCTGGAGCCGACGGACCTGTCCGACCTGGTCGGGCACCTGGTCTCCGAGGCGCGCCGGGTCGGCCGCGAGGCGGAGTTCGAATGGCGTCGCCCCGCGTCGATCTGGGTCGCCCTGGACCGCCGGCTCGCCAAGCGGTCGATCAGCAACCTCGTCAACAACGCCGCCCGCTACGCCACGTCCCAGGTGCGGGTCTCGCTGGAGCGGGACGGCGGCTGGGTCCGGGTCATCGTCGAGGACGACGGCCCCGGGGTGGCCGACGAGGACCGCGAGCGGATCTTCGACCCCTTCAGCCGCCTGGACGAGGCCCGCTCCCGGGACACCGGCGGCATCGGCCTGGGGCTGCCCATCGCTCGACGGGCCGCCCGCTCCCACGGGGGCGACATCCAGGTCGACTCGTCCGAGCTCGGCGGCGCCCGGTTCGCCTGGAGCGTGCCGGCCGGCTGAGTCGTGAGCCGGGCTACTCGAGCCCTTCGCAGAGGGTGACCACGTCGCCCGGAGCGCCGAGCGTGATCGGCGTGACGTCGTCGTAGGTCGTGACCGTCGTGAAGCCGACGGCGGACGTGAAGGTGACGTCGACGCAGAAGTCGTCCTCCAGCGGGCCGAGGATGCCGCCGTCGGTGCAGCACGAGACCCACGCCCAGCTCGCCGAGCCGAGGCCCGTGGTCCCGTCGATGTTGGTGGAGCCCTCGCCGGGGTCGTCCTTGAAGACCATCGACGCGCCGAACAGCCCCTCGAACTCGGCCACCGCCGAGCCGCCGCCGCCGTCGTTGGCCGCGTCCAGGATGAGGACCAGGTAGATCTCGAGGTCGGTGGGGTCGAGGTAGAGCATCTCGACCACGCTGTCGGACACCTCGAAGCCGGTGTTCGCGCTGGCGGTGTCGGGGCTGCCGTACGAGAACCAGTCGACGACGCCGACGGTTCCGACGAACGGGGCGACGAAGTCGGTGACCGCGTTCTGCGTCACGGAGTAACAGAGGTCGGCGTCGGCGCAGTCGTTGTCGGCGCCGTCGCAGACCTCGGTGTTGCCGTCGAAGTTGTCGATGTCGTTGTCGTCGCAGTCGCCCTCGCACTCGGCCTGGCCGTCTCCGTCGTCGTCGGTCTCGTCGGCGGGGATGCCGTCGACACAGTCGTTGTCGGCGCCGTCGCAGACCTCGGCGTTGCCGGGGAAGTTGTCGGGGTCGTTGTCGTCGCAGTCGCCGTCGCACTCGGCCATGCCGTCGCCGTCGTCGTCGGTCTCGTCGGCGGGGATGACGCCGTCGCAGTTGTTGTCCAGGCCGTCGCAGATCTCCGGGGCACCGTCGTAGATGGTGG
>CAYQEG010000012.1:0-72296 GCA_964416435.1 uncultured Rickettsiales bacterium | reverse complement strand
GCTGGCGGTCGGGTTGATCAGGGGGTCGCTGTCGTCGCAGTCGCCCCCGCAGGTGGTCCACAGGTCACCGTCGAGGTCGAAGCCCTCGTCGATGGTGCCGTCGCAGTCGTCGTCGACGCCGTTGCAGGACTCCGAGGCGAGGGGCGAGATGGTGTCGTCGCCATCGTCGCAGTCGCCCTCGCAGATCATCACGCCGTCGCCGTCGTCGTCGACCTCGTCGGCCTCCGGGAGGCCGTCGCAGTCGTTGTCGAGGCCGTCGCAGATCTCGGGCTCGAGCGAGCTGACGGTGGGATCGGTGTCGTCGCAGTCGCCCCCGCCACACTCGGCGATGTTGTCGCCGTCGCCGTCCGCGTCGCAGTCGACCACCGCGAAGTTGAGGGCCGACTCGCCGGTCTCCTGGTCGAAGTCGAACCCCAGGGCGGTGATGATCTCTCCCGCCGCCATCGGCGACGGGTCGGCGACGATCTCCCAGCCGCCAAACAGGCTGACCGTCGCGCCGCCGATCCACTCGGCCGGTTCGCCGTACCCGGTCGGGTCCTCGTCCGCGCCCCAGATGCCGACGACGCCGAGGCCGCAATGGGTGCCCGTGACGCTGAGCTCCGTGCCGTCGAGGTAGGCCGAGGTGATCACCGGGCGGGCGGCGCCGCGGTTGCCGAAGGCGGTGTCGTTGCTGCACGCGCCGGCGGTCGGGCCGTCGCCGCTCGAGGCGGCTTCGATGTCCACGGCGAGGCCGCCGTTGTCATAGAAGAGGTTGACCCAGATGGTGTTGGTGCGGTTCTGCCGGATGCCGTCGCGCCGCAGCCGGATGCCGTCGGTGGTGTTGAACGCGATGATGTTCGCGGTGTCCGCCGTCGACCCGCCGATGTCCCAGTCCTCGGTGTTGTGGGTGTCCTCCGCGAGCAGGTAGAAGCCCTCGGCGCCGTTGCCGAAGTCGAGGACACCGGTCGAGTCGGTGCCGACCTGGTTGTTGACGAAGTCCTGGTTCTGGCAGCCGCTGCCGAAGACGCCGGCCAGCGTGTTGCCGGAGAAGACGTTCTCTTCGAAGTCGGTGTTGCGGGGGTAGCCGTCGCCGCCGGACACCCCCTGGCACTCGTAGCCGTACGCCCCGTTGGGGATCGCGGCGTCCTGGGCGCCGTTGAGGCCGACGACGTTGCCGAACACGTTCCAGGCGTTGACCTCGGCCTCGTGGTAGATGCCGGAGCCGCCGTTGCCCGAGATGATGTTCGCGTTCTCACCCCCGGGCGAGCTCTCGTCGCCGACCGTCCAGACCTGCAGGAAGCCGTTGCCGTCGGGGCCGATCGCCTCGATCCCGTGGCCGCCGTTGCCGAGCCCGAACTCGGCGGTGATGTCGGTGCCGATGAGGTTGCCGACGATGGTCCCGTAGTCGGGGTCGTCGTCGAAGATCGAGATGCCCGCGGCGGTGTTGCCCGAGATGACGTTGAACGGCCCGATGGTCGATCCCTCGTCCGAGCCGCCGTCGCCGGCCACCATCGCGATGCCGATGTTGTTGGGCGCGGCGGACAGGCCGTCGCGGCTGGTGCCGATCAGGCAGCCTTCGATCTCGGCCTCGTAGGCGTCCACCTCGATGCCCGCCTGGGGTCCGTTGCGCACGTTGAGGCCGCGCACCGTCGCCTCGTCCGCGTCGACGAGGAGCAGCGGGGAGAGCGCGAGCATCAGCGAGCCGTCGAGGGTGGGGCCGATCGACAGGTTGAAGCCGTCGGCGGGGTCGTTCGTGTTCTCGGTGACGACGCCGCAGCCGGTGCAGTCATAGCCGTCGATCGTGATCTGCTCCTCGTCGATGACGAGCCCGGAGTTGAGGAAGATGACCGGACCGCCGGCCGGCGCCGGCGAGAACGAGAAGTTGATGGTGTCGTCGCCGTCGGCGACGGCGAGCGCCTCTCGAAGCGTGCAGTCTCCGCCGTCCGCGATCGCGTCGCAGGAGCCGTCGGTGGTGTCAGCGACGCTGTTGACGGTGAAGGTCGCTGCGGCCGCGGCGTTGGCCAGGCCGAGCGTGATCACCGCGGCGAGCAGGGAGGCGACGCGGATTGAGCTGGTCATGCGGGACCCCGGCTGAGCGGAGCCCTAGAGGGGGCCCCGAGCCCGGCATTGTACCCGCCCTTGTCAGCGCTTCAGGATGCGGCCGGCGACCCGGGACACTTTGGGACTGGGGTCCGAGGCGAGCCCACGCAGACCCGGAAGGGTGCGCGCTGCGAGGGGGTCGACCCGGTCCAGCGCGCGCAGCGCGTGCAGACGCACCTCGGCGTCGGCGTCGGCGGTGAGGCTGGCCAACTCCGGCGCCGCTTCGGCGGCTTCGAGCCAACCCAGGGCGCGGGCGGCTTGACCGCGGGTGTGGGCGTCTTCGTCCGACAGGGTCTCCAGCAGCTCGGGCACCAGGTCGGCCCCGTCCGCTCGCCAGCCGATCGACCGGGCCGCTTCGGCCCGCACCGCCGGATCGTGGTCCTGCAGCGCGATGCGCAGCCCCGCGCGAGCCGTGGCGGGCTCGGCCTGGCGCAGGCCCCAGACCGCCATGGCCCGCACATCGGCGTGCTCGACCTGGCCGAGGAGACCCAGGAGGTGGCCGTCCCAGTCCTCTCCGACGCGGAACAGGCTCATCACGAGGCCCGCCTGGGCCAACGGCTCATCGCCGCCGTGCAGCACCCGCTCGACCACCGCGGGCGCCGCCGCCGGATCGAGGAACACCTCGTCCACGAAGCGCAGCCGGACGCGGCGGCGGTCGGGGGTGGCCTCGGCGGACCAGATCGCGGTGTACAGGTCGGGGGTGGTCCGCCAGCCGAGCACGATGCTCGCCTGGGTGCGGACCCGGTAGTCGGGGTGGGTCGACAGGGCGTCCAGCGCGGCGTCGGTCACGGCGCTGTCCCCGACGAGCGGAGGGAGCTCGGCGGCGTAGTCGTCGCCGAGCTCGAACAGCACGACCAGCTCCTCGGCGAGGGTCGCTCCGTGGTGGGCGTGGGCAGCCGGCGCGACAAGCAGCGCGGCGAGGGCGAGAAGGGGGGTGAGCCAGCGCATCAGTCCAGAAGCTCCTGCAGCGGGCTGTTCTCGACGGTCCACCAGGGGTCGACCGGGGTCCGGGTGCTGTTCGTGCCGCAATGCACCTCTCCGAGGCCCATGTGATAGACGGACCAGTTGTCGACGAAGTGCAGGTCGAGGGTGTCCGGCATCATCTCGGTCACCGCGGCGATGACCGCGTCGTCGCCCTGGCCCTGCTCGGACGAGCTGGAGTTGCGGGTGAAGGGGTCGGCGAGGAAGACGTCGGTCTGGTCCCCGCGGTTGGTGACGATCAGGTTGGCCATGCCCGGGATCAGGGCGGCCAGGTACTGCCCGCAGCCGGCCGGCTCCTCGAAGAGGCTGGGCATGTACAGGATCTCTTCTTCGGTGAGGTCGAGTTCGTCGACGAACTGCTCGAGGATCGGGTCGAGGATGTCCTCCTGGATCTCCTCGTTCAGCGACGCCAGGGCGTTGCTGTTGGTCATCGCGCCGACCGTGGAGAGGCCATAGCTCGACTGGTACCGGGGCAGCGACAGCCCGGAGTCCATGTCGTCGAGCACGTCCCAGGCCGCCTCGGTGTCGGCGTAGACGAAGCGGAAACCGCGGGGCGCGGCGGGGTCCGGCACGAAGCTGGTGAACTCGTCGACGTGGCCGACGCACAGCCAGCCGGTGTCCACCCGGAAGGGCTCCTGGAGCAGCTGGTCGGCCAGGAAGTCGGTCATCTCCTCGGCCGGCTCGTATCCCGGGATCCCGCCCCAGTACGCGCGGCCGTTGGGGTAGCGCACCCCGTCGGCCGTCAAGGGCGGGCTGATCTCGAGGTTTCCGAACGAGTCCAGGGAGTTCGGCGGGCTGCCTTCACCCCAGACGCCGATGATCACGTCGTCCTCGTCGGGGAAGAAGTCCTCCGCCCAGCCGACCAGCCCGCGGTCGCGGATGCTGTCGATCACGATGTCCAGGCGCGTGTCGGGCCCGTACATCGTCGCGAACTGGATCTGGTCCTGGATCCAGACGTCCCCGAAGTACGGCTGGGAGGCGAAGCCGGTGAACTGGTCACCCAGCACGTCCTCGTACGTCTCGATCATGTGGCGGTTGTTGTAGGTGCTGGAGCCGTTGCTCACGTCCATCACCCAGACGTGCTCGGTCTGCTGCAGGTGGTGGTTGAGGATCGCGGCCGAGGCGGTCATCCAGACCGTCGTCGACTCCGCCTCCTCACCGTTCTTGTCGAGCCGGAAGAGGGTCACCGTGGCGATGGAGTGCGACTCCTGCACCTCGACCGCGTAGACCTGGTCGCCCTCGCCCAGCACGACGTCGTAGCTGAGCATCGGGGCGTCGTCGGTGTCCCCGAGGATCTGCTCGCCGCTCCGATAGACGCGGTAGTCGCTGGCCGCGCCGCCCATGTCCATCCGCAGGGTCTCGTTCTTCTTGAGGCCTTCGAAGACGGAGGCGGGGATGACGAAGGTCGACAGGTCGTCCTCGCCGTCGACGATGCCCTCCTCCCGCCAGTCCTCGGTGCCGTCGTCGTTGTCGTCGTCGATGTTCGGGACCACCGCGAGCCCGGGGAAGTGCTCGAGGGAGCCGACCGGGTACCCGGCGCCCGCCGTGATCACCAGCGGCTCGGGGGCCGGGCAGCCGGTCAACAGCGCGGCCGCAGCCGCTGCCGCCCACATCCATCTCGTTCGCATCGGGGCCTCCGTCGGGTCTGTGCGTAGGGAGTGTAGCGAACGGTCCGTCCAGGGCCAGAGGGCGTTACGACGCCCCCCGGGAATGCCCTTCGCCGCTCCAGTACGGCAGGCCGAGGCTGCCGAGCGATCCGTCCCGGAAAACACGGGGGCTGACGTCCACCTCGACCACGCTCAGACCCAGATCGCGCGCCGACGACGACGCGGCCCCGCCGGGCGGCGCCACGAAGGTGTGGCCGTCGGGGCTCCGGCCAGCGACGGCGGGCACGGCAACCGTCCGGGGGAACAGGGCCTGGATCATCTGCACGCCCGCCTCCGTGAACGCGCGCGGGACGTAGAGGGCCGTGCGCTCGTCCAGGGCCGCGAGGCAGCGTTCGAGGCGGGGCAGGTCCGGATCGACCAGGTCGAGCATCACCACCGGGGCGCCGGTCCAGGCGGCGACCCGCTCCCACGCCTCGGCCCCGCTGTACGGTCCGACCCCCGCCCACAGCAGCGCCCGACCGGGGTGCCAGGCGCCGTCGCCGACCCCCTCCATGCGCGGCACCGACCAGGGATCGAGCGGCTCGAGGTGCAGCCCGGCGTCGACGAGGAAGCGCTCCACCCCGGGCACCTCCGCCTGCCGGCTCGCTCGCGTCATGATCGAGGGGATCGCGGCCGGCTCCTCCGCGAGCAGTCCCGGCGGCACCGACAGCGCGGCGTGACCACACCGGACCATGTCGGGAGCCTCCGGGGCCCCGGGGATCACGTCCACGGCCAGCCCCAGCGACCGCCACGCGTCGGCGAGGCGGCCCCAGGCGTGGCGGGTGGCGAAGCGGTCGAGGCCGGGCCCGTCGAAGTACGTCGGCTCGACCATGAGGAGGCGGTCGGGGCGCGGGATCCCCGGGAGGTCGTCGATCTGGAAGTCGATCGCGGCCGGGTCCCTGTACTGGCGGGCGACCGGGCTCACAGCGCGGGAGCTACTGGACGATCAGCGGGTAGGTGATCTTCTTGGGCGTACCGTCGAACGGCGGGAACTTGAGGTTGTTCAGCTCCCGGCTGATGCAGCTGTCCAGCGAAGTCCCGGCGAACCGCGACGTGGTCACGCGAGCCTTCGACACGCTGCCGTCCGGCGCGATGGTGAACTTGAGGTAGATCTTGCCGCTCAGGTCGACGCCCTTGGCCTCTTCGACCCGCAGGCACCGCACGATGGCGGCGTTGTTGCGGATGATCGTGTCGATCACGAAGGGGCTCGGTCCGTCGCTCTTGCCCGAGTCGCTGCCGGCTTCGGGCGCGCTCAAGCTCGGGCGGGACGGTCCCGACGGGCTGGGCGTGCTGCTGCTCGACGACGTGTCGGAGGACGAGCTCGCCCGGGGGGTGGCGCTGGGCCGCGGGGTCGTGCGCGGGGCCGGGGTCGACCGCGTCACCACGTCCGCCTTGCTCTCCTTGGCGGGCGTCGCCTCGGGGGCGCCGAGGCCGGCCACTTCGTCGCTCGAGAAGCGACGAGCCGTCTCCAGCTCCTCCGGGTCGAGGCCGGCGCCAGTCGGGTCCCCGGTGGTCTCGGGCACCTCGACGGGGGGCGGGGCGACCGGGTCCAGGACGGGCTTGCTGACCACTTCGGCGGGAGCCGGGGCGGTCGTCTCACCGGTGATCAGCTCGAGGCCGCCGGAGTAGAAGAACTGCCCCGCCGTCACCAGGAGCGCCAGGAAGAAGGCGGCCACGAGGGCGACGGGAGCGCGCTCGGGCTTGCCGCCACGCGCGGTCAAGGTGGCGAGCGTCAGACAGGCCGAGAGGCCGAGGGCGCCGAGGCCGAACGCCAACGGGGTGGCGGGCCACGGCACGAAGATGGACGCGATGAGGCCGAGCAGGCCCAGCGCGGCGAACGTCGCCACCAGGCCGAACACCGGCGAGCCGGCCGTCGTGACCGGAGCGACGGGCGTCGCGCTGCTCATCGTCGAGCTGGCGGGCGCGGGGGTCGGGCCGGTGGTGGCCGAGCCGATCGGGGGAGCGATCGGGGCCGGCCCCTTGGCGGCGGGACCGCCGAACTTGGGCGCCGGGCCCTTGCTGCCGTTGGACGGCACGGGGCCGGTCTTGGGCAGCGGCATCGGACGCGTCGGGTCCGCGGCGGGCATCTTCGGCGTGGGCGGCGGCGGCGCCGGGGCGCCGACGGACGGGCCCGGCCCGTTGTAGACCTTGGTCTTGGGGCTGTCGCTCGACGGGATCGCCGTCGCCGGGATCACCGCCGGCTGCGCAGGCGGCGCCACCTGCATGCCCGGACCGCCCTGGCTGGGCAGGGGGGCGATCGTCGGCGGGGGCGGCCGCGTCTCCTCTTCGGAGCCGATGGGGCCGAGCGTCGCGGGGGCCGTCGGGGCAGGGCCGCCGACCGCCTGGATGCCCGGGATCGAGATGGCCCGAAGCTCGGCCGTCAAGCTGCCGATGGAGGGCACGCTGCCCTGCTGCTTGCTGGCCATCTTCTGCAGCTCGGGCACGGACTTGATGACCGTGCGCTCCTCGTCTTCATCTCCGGTCGCCGGCGCGGTACGCGCCGCGGCAGCCTCCTCGGCCGCGCGACTGCCCGGCCTGTAGATGATGATCTTGTGGCCGCAGCGCTTGCAGGTGGCCCGATTGACCTCCTTGCTCAGCTTGCTGTTCGCGATCTTGTAGACCGCGCCGCAGTTGTCGCAGACGACTCTCATCGGTCTCCCAGCGGGCGCCGCGCCATAGAGGGACGGAGCGAAGACGGGCGGGGCCGCCTAGAACCCCGTATCCCGAGCCTCGGCGTTCTACTGTAGGGCCTCATGTGAGTCAATCCACTGTTCTCGCGCGTGAGGGCGGCGTACAGCGAACCCGAACTCGGTTACCCTGCGCCGATGCTGGGAAGTGGAGCGAAACCGGCCCGATTCATCGCGGTCGCGGGGAACATCGGAGCGGGCAAGTCGACGATGGTCGACTTCCTGTGTCAGACGTACGGCTTCCGGCCGTTCATGGAGCCCAACGCCCTCAATCCCTACCTCGACGACTTCTACGCGGACATGGCGGGCTGGGCCTTCCACAGTCAGATCAGCTTCCTGTCCCACAAGTTCCGAATCCACATGGAGCTGATGGCCGAGGCCAGGGCCGTGGTGCAGGACCGGACCATCTACGAAGACGCCGAGATCTTCGCCCGCCACCTGTACAAGTCCGGCCTGATGACCGACCGGGACTGGCAGACCTACTGCCACCTGTTCGAGGCGATGGGCATGGCGCTGGCGCCCCCGGACCTCCTGATCGTGCTCCGCTGCTCCGTGCGAGCCCTCCGGCGGCGGATCCGAAAGCGCGGTCGAGCCAGCGAACAGTCGATGCCCGCGAAGTACCTCCGCGAGCTCCAGACGCTCTACGACGGCTGGTTCTCTCGCTGGGACCGCTGCCCGGTGCTCGAGATCGACACCGAGGAGCTCGACTACATCTCTGACTTCGTGCACCGGTTCGAGGTGCAGCGCGCGCTGGAGCCGTTCATTGCGTAGGGCGGCCCTGCTGGCGCTGATCGCCGTGCTCATCGGCTGCCCGAAGGAGGAGCCGCCGCCCGATCCGATGCCCGGCGAGGCGCCGTTGGACCGCGCGCTGCTGCTCGCGAATCGCAGCACCACCAGCCTCCCCCTCCCGGCGGCCGAGGAGGCCGGCTACCACGTGCCGACGGCGCTGCCGGTCGTCGACGCGCTGCTCGCCCGACCGACCGCAATCCCCGCCTTCGCGGACCGCCTCGGAGGCCACCTGGACACGGTGACCACCCCCAGCGAGGCGCTGACCGTGCTCGGCGTCCTCGCCCCGGGCGGCTCGACGGAGCCGGGTCCGGCCCCGGAGCTGCCCCCGGTGACCGTCGTACCGAGCCGCCCTCCTCCGAGCGAGGCGCTGGGCAGCGAACGCGGCGAGGTCCTCGCCGGCCACCTCCCCCCGGCGTTCCGAGAGCCGCTCCTGGAGTTGGTGCTGGCCATCGAGCAGACCCACGAGGCGTGGCGGGAGTTCGATCCGTCGGGCCGGCTCCCCCGGCGCGCGGCGGAGGAGTTCTTCGTCGATCGCTACGGCTCGGGGCTGCGGATCCGGAGCCACCCCGTCGGCGTGCAGCTGGAGTTCCTGGCCGCGGCCCGCGGCCTCGACCAGGCGCGCATGCTCGCCGCCGCCCGCGAGCTCGCGGCCGTCGTGGAGCGGATCGTGCCGCAGCTGGGCGAGGCGGCGACCGAGCTGCCCCCCTCCCCCGGGTACCTGCTGCATCTCGAGACCAGCCTGGGCCCCCTCATCGTCGGAGGCACGGGGCCCGATGAGCACCGCATCGACGCCTTCCTGGTGGTCGACCCCGGCGGCGACGACACCTGGAGCAACAACGCCGGCAGCAACGTCGGGATCCCGTCCCGCGTCGGCATCGCGATCGACCTGGCGGGCAACGACCGCTGGTCCGCCGAGCGCAGCCACGTTCAGGGGGCGGGCTACGGCGGCATGGGCATGTTGGTCGACGTGGGGGGCGGCAACGACGACTACCTCGCGCTCAGCCAGTCCCAGGGGGCCGGGTTCCTCGGCGTGGGGGTGCTCTGGGACGACGGGGGCGATGACGCCCACCAGGCGGACGGCTTCGCCCAGGGGGCCGGCGCGATGGGCGTCGGGCTGCTGATCGACGGGGCCGGGAACGACCGCAGCGCCGTCCGGTCCCGCGGCCAGGGCTTCGCGGCGACCGGCGGACTGGGGGCCTATCTCGACCTCGACGGCTCGGACCAGCTGCGGCTGGGGGTCGCGAGCGAGCCGGTGACCGGCCCGTTGTCGGGAGGCGGCCAGGGCGGCTCCTGGGGCACGCGGCCGTACCCGTGGGTCGGCGACGCGACGCTCCACGGCGGCGTCGGGCTGCTGTACGACCGGGCCGGCAACGACGGCTACTACGCCCGCGCCTACGGCCAGGGCAGCGCCGAGGTGCTGGCCGTCGGGGTGTTGCTCGACCGGGCTGGGGACGACCAGTACGTCGGCGAGTGGCGCAGCCAGGGCGCGGGCATGCACCTGGCCGCGGGGGTGCTCGTCGACGGCGGCGGCAACGACCGCTACGAGGGCACCCACACGGTGACCGCGGCCGCGGTCGACCGGGCCGCGGGCCTGCTGTGGGACCGGGGCGTCGGGAACGACCTCTACTCCCTGGGCCCGACCGGGGGGGCGATCCCGAGCGAGCTCGGCGGTGGCATCGCCTGGGCGCGCCAGGCCCACGCGCTGGCGGTGCTGATCGACGAGGGGGGCGACGACGGCTACGTCGCGCGCTGGGACGGCCTCGGCTTCGTCGTCCCGCCCGACCGCCCGGGTCGGGACGCCACCGCCGCGCTGCTCGACCTCGGCGGCGCGGACGCCTACGCGGTCTCGATCGAACGGCCGGGGGGCAACGCCGCGGACGGCGCGACCTGGCTGCACGAGGATCGCGGCGTCGGCATCGACACGTTCGTCTCGCGAGGAGGCTGGGACCACGCCCCCGTCGAGCCCGAGGGCGGCTTCGGCCCGTTCGCGTTCGACGGCGGGATCCAGCCGGAGGAGCCTCCGGCGCCCGCCGGGGCCGGAGATCCCCGGGGCGACGCGGAGGCGCGCTGGCTGGCCGCGGAGGCCGACTACCGGGCATCCCTGGAGCGCATCGTGGCCGCCGAACCGGGGCCGGAGTCGGCGCCCGAGTGGCTGAAGACCGCCGCCCTGACCGATCCCGATCCGACGGTCCGCCGGGCCGCGGCGCGGGCGTTGATGGCGCGGGGTGACCTCGAGGGGCTCGACGTGCTGGTCGACTCCCTCGTCTACCAGACCGAGGACAACTGGGACCGCGTCACGCTGGGCACCATCCGCTACCAGCTGGCCCTCCTGACCGGCCTGGAGCCGGCCCTGCCGGCCGACGAGTGGCGCCGCAGCTGGCGGGCGATCCGGGGCGACTTCGATCTCGTCGCCGCCTTCGCTCCGGTCGCCGGCCTGGAGCTGGCGCAGCGCCGCAGCGGGCTGCGCGACGTGCCGGGCGCCGTGGCGGCCTGCACCTGGGCCATCGAGCAGCCGCGAGGCTCCACGGTCCGCCAGCCATGCGCGGCGGTGGTCGGCATGCTCGGCTGGGTGCTCGGCCACCCCGAGTCCCACGTGCACTACGACCCGCAGCTGGCCCTGGAGCTCGGGCAGCTGGCGATCCGCTGGGCCCCCGACCAGCCCGACCACTTCATCCACCTGGCTCGGGCCCTGCTCGGCGTGGGCGAGCCGGACCTGGCCATGCGCACGCTGGACAAGGCGGCCCTCCTGGACCCCGACGACCCCGACCTGCTCGCCTTGAAGCGGCGGATCGAGGATGAGCAGGCGCCGTGAGCTTCGTCGTGCGGGTCCACCCGCCGGCCCTCCCCGAGCTGCCGCTGTTGGCGGACGAGGTCGCCCGCCAGCTCGGGCTCGACGTGGAGATCGACGAAGCGAGCCGCCTCGCCGCCCAGGCCGGGGAGCGGGAGTCGACGTGGTGCCCCTGGCCGATGCACGCCGCGGCGATGTTCGTGCCCGGGGCGACCACCCGAGGGGTGGAGCTGCTCGCCGGCAAGGGCGCCGCGGGGGCGGAGGTCCGGGTCAGCGTGCCGGCTCTCGCCACCTGGGCCGACTGGCGCCTCGGGATCAACCTCGCCTGCCTCCTCGCCGGAGACGGCGCGGCCGTGGTCGAGGGCGAGGGGCAGTTCCTCGCCGCCGGTCTGCGCCGCCACTTCGAGGACGCCGACGACCGCTACCTGTCCGAGCTCGCCGAGGGCGCGGTCGCCGTCGCGGCGGCCGCGGCCGAGGGGCGGGTGGCGAGGGTGGGCGGCCCCGGCGGATACGCCGCGGTGGGACCGCGCACCTGGATGGACCTCGCCGACGTGGTCGAGGACCCCGAAGACCTGCCGATGGCCCTGGTGGAGCGCATCCGCGCGTCCATCGAGCGGCGCGGCTACGAGGCCTACCACCCGGCGAACCCGATGTGGCTCGACGGGCGCTCCGGCCGCGAGGTGTTGGCCGCGCTGCTCCCGCCGGAGGTCGACACGCTGCTGCGGGACCCCGAGTTCGTGCTCGTGAGCGAGGACCTGGAGGCCGACCCGGGGGTCGGCATGTTCCTGCTTCCGTTCGAGCACCTGGAGACCGCCCTCGGCGGCCGGGCGACGTGGCTGGACGACCGCACGGCCGCCATCCCGGCGATCCCCCGGGCCGAGTGGCCCCGGCTGTTCGAGCGCATGCGCCCCATGCTGGTCGAAGTGGAGCGCGCGCTGGACGGCTGAGCGCGGCGCGGGGGAGGGCGCGGGCTGCTAGCCTTGGCGGGATGTTCACCGTCGCCAACCTGGGCCGCGTCTGCGACATGCTGATCGAAGACGGCCTGATGCACGATGGCCAGGTCAAGGACGTGATGGTCCGCTACTCCATCCAGGAGAAGCGGATCCTGATCGAGCGGCGCAGCCAGATGCGCAAGCAGATGGGCCGGGTGCGGATCCCGTACCGCGTCGGTGAGATGGAGATCATCGCCTCGTTCAAGTTCCCCCTCCCCAAGAAGGAGGGGGCGCCGCTGACCGAGCACATGATCACCGAGTGCGTCGCGCGGCACATGTCGCTGCCGTACTTCATCCCCGACCCCCTCAAGCTCGACTACAAGCTGATCACCGGCACCTTCCCCGGCTCGTTCGCGGAGCGGAACCTGGTGATCCCGATCGCGAAGACGAAGACCCGGCTGACGCTCGCCGTGGCGGACCCGTTCGACGACGCCACCTTCGAGAACCTGGCTCGGTACACCGGCCTCGAGGTCGACATCGTGCTGTCGCCGAAGGGGGACCTGCTCAAGACGATCATGGAGTTCCACGGCTTCAAGAAGTCGGTGGACCTCGCGGCCAAGGAGTTCGGCAACAGCCGCCTGGACGAGCTGGGCAACCTCGAGGCCTTCAGCAAGATGAAGCGCCTGGAGGACATCGACGCCAGCGACCAGCCGGTCGTGCAGGCGGTCTGGTTCCTCTTCAACTACGCCTTCGACCAGCGCGCTTCGGACATCCACATCGAGCCGAAGCGGGAGACGTCGGAGGTGCGGCTGCGCATCGACGGCGTGTTGCACCGCATCCACGTGATGCCCAAGGCGGTGCACCGGGCGGTCATCTCCCGGATCAAGACGCTGGCCCGGATGGACATCGCGGAGACGAGACGACCCCAGGACGGTCGGATCAAGACCAACTTCAAGGACGCCGAGATCGAGCTGCGCGTGTCCACCATCCCGACGGCGTTCGGGGAGAAGGCGGTCGTGCGCGTGTTCGACCCCGAGGTGTTGATGCAGGACATCAGCAGCCTCGGCTTCTTCCCCGCCGAGCAGGAGGTGTTCGAGGAGTTCATCGCCCGCACGAACGGACTCGTGCTCGTGACCGGTCCTACCGGAAGTGGCAAGACGACGACCCTCTACTCGACGCTCCACGCGCTGGCGTCGCCGACCGTGAACATCACCACGATCGAGGACCCGATCGAGATGGTCCGGGAGGACTTCAACCAGATCGCCGTGCACGAGCGGGTCGGGATCAGCTTCGGCTCGGCGCTGCGGAACATCCTGCGCCAGGACCCCGACATCATCATGGTCGGCGAGATCCGGGACGAGGACACGGCCGAGAACGCGGTGCAGGCGTCGCTCACCGGCCACCTGGTGTTGTCCACGCTGCACACCAACGACACGGCGTCGGCGATCACCCGGCTGCTCGACCTGGGGATCCTGCCGTTCCTGCTCAGCTCGGTGCTGGTCGGGGTGATCGCCCAGCGGCTCGTCCGCACGATCTGCCCCTACTGCAAGATGCAGGACTTCCTGAACAAGGAGCAGATCCTGTCGCTGAACATCGAGGGCGCCGAGGGTCGACAGCTCAAGGTCTACTACGGCGCCGGCTGCCCGAAGTGCCGCGGCACCGGGTTCGTGGGCCGGACCGGCGTCTTCGAGGTGATGCCGATCAACGATCGCATCCGCGAGCTCATCGACAACCAGTCCTCCGCCGAGGAGATCCGCAGGGAGGCGCTGGCGGAGAGCATGGTGACGCTGCGGGACTACGCCATCAAGAAGATGGCCATGGGGGTCACCACCTACGAGGAAGTGCTGAGGGTCACCACCGAATGAGGGCCGCCCCTGTGCTCGCGGTGGTCGGCGCCGCCACCGGCCTGCTGCTGATGATCCGTCCAGCGCCGGCGCCGGCGCAGCCGACGACGTTCGTGCTGGTCGACTGCGAGGCCCACGCCCGCGCCAGCGTGCTGGAGACGTCGTCGATCCTCGACGCCCGTGGCGATCTCTGCCTGTCGGCGACCTGGAACCACGGCGCCTGGCAGGCCCAGCTGCTCAGCCACCACGGCGACGTGGCGCGCGTCGCCACCATCGAGCAGGGGGTGTGGGACCCGTCCCGCGAGTGCAGCGGGGGACCGTTCGGAGACCTGCCGGCGGTGCTCAGTCTGTACGTCCCCGAGGACTCCATCGTGCCGACCGTCGCCGAGGACCTGCGCACCAAGACGCGGGACGGACGCGAGGCGGTGCTCAAGCCGGGCGTCCCCCTGCAGCACGTCAAGGGGCCCTGGTACCGGGTCCAGGCCAGCGGCGAGGCGGTCGAGGTGAAGGTGCCGAAGAAGCACCTGGCGACCGAGTTCACCCGCCCGCCCAAGGGGGTCTGCGCGACCGTGGAGCCCCCCCAGCCGGCCGATGATCGCCTCGTCGAACTGCTCCTCCAGCGTCGCGAGGTGAAGTGGGTCGCGCCCGCCGAGTCGAGCGTGTTCCTGCCGACGCGGGAGGAGATCGGGGTGACCACCGCTGAGTTCGAGCTGCTCGATGAGACCTACAGCCAGGGGCCCCTGCGCTGCACCACGGTCACCCCCCTCGGCTTCGCCGATCAGGGCCCCGCGCCGCTCTGCTTCCTGGAGTTGGCCCTCAACCGCCGATAGCTGCCCGAGCCGCGCCGCCGCCACCACAGCAGCCCGAGCCCGACGAGCGCACCCAGGCTCACGGCGGCGGACAGCGGCCGATGCAGCGGCGTGAGGAACCGGTAGGCGAACTCCACCTCCCGGGCCCCCGCGGGCACCGGCGCGGCGAGCAGCAGCCCGGGCGGCTCGGGGTCCCGCCACGGACCTCCGTCGACGCGGACCTGCCAACCGACGAACCAGCTCTCCGCCACCCGCACGGTGCCGCCGGGGTGGGCGGGGGGCAGCGTGAGGACGATGCGCTCGGGGGTGCGCTCGAACGACAGCGGGACATCGGGGAGCAGCACCGCGAACGGCTGGGGCTCGATCCGCAGCGGCTCCCGGACCCCCGGAAGGAACCGCCACGAGACGCCGACCAGGCTGGAGGTCGCGACGTCCTCGGCGGGCAGGTACCAGTGCTGGCCGTACTCGGCGTACAGCGCCGTCGGCAGGTACTCGGCGTAGCCTCGGCGAGCGAGCCCGACCCGGTAGCGGTAGTCCCCGGGCGGCAGCGCCGACTCCTCCACGCGCACCATCACCCGCGGCTCGATCGCGCCGAACGCCTGCGTCTCCTGCCGAGCCGAGTGGCGCACCCCGTCCAGATCGAGGTGCTCGATCCGCCTCGCGGCCCCCAGGTAGGGCACCGCGTCCCAGGCGAGCAACGCCACGACGACCGCCAGCGCGGCCCCGCGGACGCGACCGGACATGCCGGCGCTGACGCCGTCCCAGCCCAGCGCCACCGCCAGCGCCGCCGCCGCCGACGCGGGGGCGAGGTGACGCCACGGGAACATGGGGAAGTCACCGCCGGGGAGGTGCTCGACCCACGCACCGACCGTGCGCGTCGACAGCACGATGAGCGCCACCGCCAGCGCCGCCCAGGGCCACGACGCCGGCCCGCCGGCCCGGGTCGGCCGGACCACCGCCCAGGCCGCGCAGCCGGTCAGGAGCGCGCCGAAGTAGACCGGGCAGGTCCGACCGGGGACCGCCGCCTCCGACCAGCCGAGCCGCACCCCCCGCTCGGCCCATCCCTGCCGGACCCACGGCTCGAGCCAGCCCGCCCCCAGGTCCCCGTAGCCGGCCGCCGTGC
The DNA here is from genome assembly GCA_964416435.1 of uncultured Rickettsiales bacterium. Lineage (GTDB taxonomy): Bacteria > Myxococcota_A > UBA796 > UBA9615 > UBA9615 > CAYQEG01. Next base: position 56,618 of record CAYQEG010000012.1, on the reverse strand, counting down.
TCGAGACGAGCCCGCCGATGCCGGTGTGTCGCCACTCCAACAGGAACGGCGCCCACCACCCGACCGTCACCGCGACGGCGACCGCGAGCGGGGCGAGGGCCCGCCCCCAGGCGACCTCGCGGGGACCTCGGACCGCCGCCGCGAGGAGCGCCAGCAGGACCAGCGCGTTGCCCGCGACGAGCACCGAGGGCACGTGGGTCAGGAGCAGCCCCGCGGCGCTCGCCCCCAGCACGAGCCCGGCCCGTCGCGGGGGCGCGGCGACGGTGAGCAGCAGCCACGCCGAAGCGAGCAGGGGCGGCAGCAGCGGCATCGCGAGGCTCTCGCCGTACGCGAGCCGGAAGGTCTGGTTGAACAGGTGGTAGGGCGCGAGCACGAACGCCGCGCTCGCGAGCAGCGAGCCCGCCCGGGACGCGCCGAGCCAGCGCGCGCTGCCGTACGCCGAGCCCGCGGACAGCACCTGCCCGGCGGTCAGCGCGAACGCCAGCGCCGCGGCCGGCCCCGCCCCCACTGCCTGGGCCGGCATCGCGAGCAGGTGCCCCAGGGGGGAGTAGAAGCCGAGCAACGGCACGCCGGTGCCGAGGTACGGGATCCAGCGAGGCGTCCAGTCCCCGTCCAGGACGGTCGTCCAGACCGACCACAGGCCCCACAGGTGCGTCTTGAGATCGTGCCCCTGGGGCAGCCCCGGCTCGAGCAGCGCCTGGGAGCCGGCGAGCCCGACGGCGAGCAGCGCGGCGGCGACGGCGAGGGTGCGCACACGACGGGACGCCCGATCCGCGATCGACGCAGCGACGACGAGGAGACCGAGAGCGACCGCGAGGCCGACCAGGCCGGCGGCGCTCGCCGGCTCGGCGGTCGCGCCCCGCGCACCGACGATCGCGATCGCCAGACCGACCGCCAGCGGCGCGCCCCACCGGAGCGCCGCCCGGCTCACCCCGTCCGTCACGTCAGCCTCCGGCGGGGTCGACAACCCACCAGCGACCGCCCTCTCCCATGATGATGCGGCTCGGGCCGTCGACCGGCCGGTCGCTCGGGTACAGGGCGTCCCCGGGCAGCAGGATCGTCCAGGCCCCGTCGACCTCCTCGAAGCGGGGCGTCACCCCGACCACCCGTCGGGACGCCGCCGCGGCGATGACGTCGGCGGCGGTGTCGAGTCGCGCGAGGTCCCACAGCGTGTAGTAGGTCGGGGGGGCGAGCACGAGCTCACCGTCGCCGTACCGCGCGACGGCGACGCGGGGGTCGACCCAGCGCGAGGCGACGGTCTCGAAGTCGTCGTGTCGCGGGGCGGCGTCCGCGGGCATACGGGCGACGAGGAACCAGGTGTCGAACCGCTTGCTCTCGATGGGCGGCGTGATCCAGTGGCTGAAGGTCTGCATGTCCCGAGCGTCGGGCAGGTCGACGCCGACCTCCTCCGCCGTCTCCCGCATCGCCGCGCGCAGGTGGGCCAGCGCGGACGCGCCGTCGACCCCGTCGCCGAAGCGGGCCGCCGCGTCCGCCGGGGTGACCCCCACGTCCACGTCGTCCCAGTCCTCGGGATCGACCGCCCCGCCCGGGAAGACGTAGGCGCCCGGCATGAACGACGACTTCATGGACCGCTGGACCATGAAGACCTCGAAGCCGGAGGGGTGATCACGCAGGAGCAGCACGGTGGCTGCGGCTCTCGGCTGGGGGACGGACACGAGGACGGGAGCCTACCGGGATCCGCCCTCGGAGACGCGCTACTCGTTGCTGGCGAGCCTCATCTCCTGCTGCCGCACCTCGAGCCGCTCGATCTCGACCTTCGCGGCGCGGCGGACCTGGCTGTGGGGGTCGCGCATGCCGACGTCGTTGAGGATGCGTCGGGCGCCCGCGCTCCCGATCCGACCCAGCGCGGTGCAGGCGTACAGCCGGACCTTGAAGTCGGGGTGGAAGGCCTGCGCCTGGAGCACCGGCAGCGCTCGGTTGAGCCCGGCGTGGCCGAGCCCCTCGATGGCGCCGCAGCGCACGATGACGGAGACCTCCGGCTCGTGCAGCACGTCGAGCAGCGCCTGGATCTTGCTCGCCCCCGCCAGCTGGCCGAGGGTCGCGAGGGCCGACGCCCGCAGGCGGCTCGCCCGGGTGCCCTGCGCCTCACTGACGGCGATGGTGTACAGCCAGCGCATCCCGTGCGGGCCGAGTCGTTTCCAGTCGTCGCGGGAAGCACGGGGGCGGCCGCCGAGGTAGGCGACCACCCTTCGCTCAATCTCGGCGGGTGTCAGGAGCGGAAGATCATCGTGCTGCGGCGGCTGCTGCGACATGTGACCGCTATCGGCGGCCCCCGCTGCGACTTTAGGTGGTTTCGACCGAACCTCGGCCGGTCCCCTACTCCGGCGGCGAGCCGCCCACGAGCTTCCAGAACCGATCGTGGCCGTGGAGGCTCGAGAGGTCGGGGTCGTGCCGGGCGAACGAGAGCTCCTCGAAGCCCAGGTCGATGGCCTGCTCCAGCAGGTGCAGCGCCTTGTCCTGCTCGCCGTGCAAGGCGTAGAGGCAGGCCAGGTTGTACGACGCGTAGACCGAGCCGGGCTCCAGCACCATCAGCTCTTCGAGCAGCGTCAGCGCCTCGTCGTAGTCGTTGCGCCGGTAGGCGTCGAACACCTCGCGGTTGATCTCGTCGGCGCGCTTCCACAGCGCCAGCTCCTCGTCCGTGGGGGCGTCCCAGCGGCGCTCGCGGGCCAACGCGAGCTTCTCGAACGGCACCTGCGGCGCGTCCTGGTACCAGTAGGCGACGACGCCCAGCCGGTCGGGGCGCTCGTTGTTCACGCCGTGGTCCAGCTTGATCTCGATCGAGCTGTCGAACGGGACCGGGTCGTTGACGTGGAACCGGTACACGCTGCTGCGCGCCTTCGGGCGGTCGCCTTCGTCCAGCGTCGTGCCCTGGTAGGGGCCGTCGGTCAGGTTCACGCCGAAGATGTTCCCGAAGTAGTTGAGCACCGTGATCGAGCCCGGGCCCGCGTCTTCACGTCCGTCGACCACGAAGTGCACCGAGCCGGTGCCCCACGCGCCGGACACGCTGTTCTGGGCCGCCAGCGTCATGCCGACGTACTGGCCGCTGCCCGCCGCGCGGAGCACCGTCAGCGGTCGGCCCTCGATCGGCGGGTTGCCCTGGGTGTACTGCGCGTGGAAGTACAGGCTCCCCTCGGGGAGCGAGTCCACGGTCCGGTACTCGACCTCCCAGCGCAGCTGCCGGGTCGCCGTGGCGCCCTCGTTGACGAGCTCGATCCGGGCCGACGTCGCGAACGGCATCTTCCAGTAGCTGGTCAGCGAGCGGCCGGCGGACTGCACCGCGATCGGCTGGGACTGCAGGTTCTGGCGGGCGCCCGGGCCGACGCCGAAGAAGTCGCCGATCGGCGCCTCGACCGACGGGGATGAGCCACCCTCCCAGGTGATGCGCACCACCAGGTCGCGCCACCAGGTCGCGCCCCCCTCGACGGCGATCCAGAGGCGGTCGATGATCGCCGGGCCTTCGAGGCTGGCGAGCACGAGGCTCTCGCCGGGGCCGATCGTCGCGTCGTCCTGAGCGTCCGCGGAGCTCACCCGCGAGTACCGCCCGGGGACACGCACCGTCAGCGCCTCGAGCTCGGAGCCGGGGGTGTGCACCGTCGGCGCCGGCTCCGCTGCTTTCTTCTTTCGGCCCGCCCAGGACGGGCTGGGGAGCAGCAAACAGACGGCGATGACGAAGACGACGCGGCGCATGGACGGACCTCCCGATGCCTCGAACGACCGGCCGGCCGGTCCGAGGGGCGGCGATCCTACCAACCAGGACCGGTTCCGGGGTCCAGCTCCCTCGGTTGAGCCGCCATCCGGGCCGCGAGGCGCTCCCGCTCCTCCATCGCGGCGACCTTCCGGTGGAACTCCCGCCGTCGTTTGAACGCCGCGAAGAGGAAGATCACGACGGCCACTCCCCAGAAGAACCCGGGGCTGCCGACGATCGGGAGCAGCGCGTGCCAGATCGTGATGCGAGCGCTCCACCGCGCCTCCTGCGCGGCGAGGTCCATCCCGGTGGCTGCGAGCAGGGCGTCGTCCAGGCTGGCCCCACCGGCCATGGCGGTCACGACCTCCGGGAGCACGTGCTCCCCCTGGCGCGCGAGGTAGCCGACGAAGTCGACGGACTGCACGTACGCGAGGCGGGCCGCGCCGGCCCGCGCCGGCCAGGAGCGGGTGAACGACTCCATCGGCAGCAGCCGACCTCCCGCCGCCGACCTCGCCAGCAGCGCGTGGTCACCCGGCCGGACCTCGCCGGCCAGGTACTTGCTCAGCCCCTCGTTCAGCCACCGAGGCGGATGGCCGTGCACCCACGCCCGCCCGAGCACGATGTGCACCAGCTCGTGCACGTAGACCTGCCCGATCGGGTTGGGTCCCTGCCTCGGCAGGCGGGTGCGCAGGTAGATCTCGCTCCGCTCGGACCAGGCGGTGCCGGCCGCCCACTCGGGCGGACGGGACGGCTGCACCGCCGCGAAGCCCTCGGCGTCGCCGACGAGCACGACGTCGATGTGTCGCGGTGTCGGCAGCCCGGTCCGCGACGTCACGTCGCGCAACGCCTCGGGGGTGATCTCGGCGAGCTTGTCGGCGATCTTGTCGTCAGCCGCCCGGAAGTGGAACGTCACCGGCGCTTCGCGCACGGTCTCCCACCCCTCCCCCGCCGGCGCCTCGGCCCCGGCCGGGGCGGCGAAGAGCACCCCCAGCACGAGGGTCAGCAGGAGGGCGGCGCGGCGGAGCATTCCTCTTACATGGCCCCGAACGGAGCGACGTCAAGGCGCGACGAGCCGCTCCCCCCGAACCATGACCACCGCGTCGCCGTAGCGGCCCACCTCCTCGTAGGTGCTCAGCAGGTACGCATGCACCCGCGGCGAGCCCACCGACAGCAGCAGCTCGGGCCCCCGGGACGACTCGTCGATGAACACCGCGACCGGCGGTCGCGTCTGCTCCAGGCGGTCGATCAGCTGCCGCCCCCGGGTGCGGGAGCCGGCGAACTCGGCGACCGACGCAAACCCCGACACGTCGGGTCGGCCGGACAGCGCGTACAGCAGGGGCTGGTGCGTGGGGACCCACAGGGCGCCGCTCGGCAGGTTGTCGAGGTGGTCGAGGACAGGCGCCATTGACGCCTTCTCGGCAGGGTCGAGCCACAGTCGGCCCAGCGGGGTCTCCAGCGGCAGGACGCGCTCCTGGCCGGCGGTGAACGTGCCGGTCTCCAGGTCGTGGGGGTGGGACGAGACGAGGTGGACGCCGAGCACCACCGGGATCGCGAGCGCCGCCGCCCGCGCGAACCGGGCCCGGACCGGGTGACCCCGCGTCTTCGCGAAGTCCTCCTGCCGCGCGAGCAGGAGCGTGAAGGTGAGCCACAGCAGCGGCGCGGCCTGCAGCAGCCGCCCCACCTCGGGGCGGAGGAAGACCGGGATCAGGCCCGGCGCGCCGAGCAGCAGCAGCAGCCCCACCTTGCGCCGCCGCACCGCCGTCTCGGCGTCCGATCCGCCGAGGCCGACGGCCCGCGCGAGCACGAGCAGGAGCATCAAGTAGACCGGCAGCGGCAGCCAGAGCAGCCAGGGGTCGCCGCTGTCGAACGCGGTCAGATCGTCCCAGCCCGGGAACCGGGGGTACCGCTGGGACCACGCCGACGCGATGCCGTCCTGCACCTGGGTCATCACCAGCCCGAGGCCGTCTTCGTGGCGCAGGTGGAGCCGGGCCACGGTCCCGATCAGCCCGCCCCCGAGCGGGGCCAGGGCGACCCCCAGGTCACCCCTCCGCTCGGGCACCGCGACGGTCGAGAGCACCGTGGCGACGACGCCCATCAGGCCCAGGTCGAGCCGGAACCAGGCGACGGCCGCGAGCACCAGCCCCAGGGCGATCGCCCGCCCCCGGCTGGGCCGCTCCAGGTAGACGACCAGCGCCAGCGCCAGCGCCAGCACCCCCGCCATCACGAAGCCGCCGGTCAGCGGTCCCGGCGCGACCCACAGGCAGACCACCGGGAGCATCGCCCGGGTGTCGTCGACGTACCGGCGAGCGAGCTCCCAGGCCAGCGAAGCCGTGAGAATCCGGACGACGAGCAGGACGCCCCAGACCGGTGCGAACGAGCGACCGAACACCTCGAACAGCACGCTGAGCAGCACGAACCGGCCAGGCCCGACGATGCCGACGGCGTAGTCGACGCCGGGCACCTGCCCGTCGCTGATCTTGTCCGCGAAGTAGAAGAGCTCGCCGACCTCGAGCAGCTGCAGCCCCCGCCCGAGCAGCGGCCAGAAGATCGCCACCGTCGTTGCGGCGAGCACCGCGTGCACGACGAGGCGGCGTTGCATGAGCGAGGGGCTAGCCCGCCGGTGCGCTGTCGTGCCACTCCTGCACGGACCGCACCCGGAAGTCCTGCTCGCTGAGCGCCTCGATCCCGGTGACCATCGCCTCGGCCGCCGCCATCGTCGTCAAGCAGGGGATGTTGAACTGCAGCGCCGCCATCCGGATGGCCCGCTCGTCGAACCGCGAGTCACGCCCCAGGGGGGTGTTGACGATGAGGTCGACCTCGTCGTTCTTGACGAAGTCGACCAGGTTCGGCCGCCCCTCGTTGACCTTGTAGATCGGGTCGCACCCGATGCCCGCCTCCTCCAGCGAGGCCGCGGTGCCGCGGGTCGCGATGAGGTGGAACTTGAGCCGCTTGAGCCGCCGCGCCAGCGCGATGGCGCCGGCCTTGTCGTTGTTGTTGACCGACAGGAAGACCGTGCCCGACGCCGGCACCCGCTCGCCGCCGCCCATCACCGCCTTGGCGAACGCCTGGCCGAACGTCTCCGCGATGCCCATCACCTCGCCGGTGGACTTCATCTCGGGGCCGAGCAGCGGATCGCTGCCGCCCAGCTTGCGGAACGGCAGCACGACCTTCTTCACCGACGTCATCGCCGGCTGGATCTCGGCGGTGAAGTCGAGATCCGCCAGCATCTCGCCCGCCATGCATCGCGCGGCCAGCTTGGCGAGCGGCCGACCGATCGCCTTGCTGACGAACGGGATCGTGCGCGACGCCCGGGGGTTCACCTCGATGACGTAGGGCAGCCCGTCGTAAATCGCGAACTGGGTGTTCATGAGCCCCACGACGCCCAGCTTGCGGGCGAACCGGGCGACCACTTCGCGCATCTCGTCGAGCGCGGCGTCGGACAGGTCCACCGGCGGGAGCACGCAGGAGCTGTCGCCGCTGTGCACGCCGGCCTGCTCGATGTGCTCCATGATCCCGCCGATCGTGACCTGGCCGCTGGAGTCGGCCACGCAGTCGACGTCCACCTCTTCGGCGTTCTCCAGGAACTTGTCGATCAGCACCGGGTGCTCGTCGTCCAGGTCCAGCGCGGACTGGATGTACTCCCGCAGCCGCGCCTCGCCGTAGACGATCGCCATGCCCCGGCCGCCCAGCACGTACGACGGCCGCACGAGCACCGGGTAGCCCAGCCCGTCAGCGATGCCGGCCGCTTCGTCCAGCGATCGGGCGGTGCCGCCGGGCGGGGTGCGGGCCCCGATCTCCTCGGCCAGGGCGAGGAACTCGTCCCGGTCCTCGGCGCGGTGGATCGCCGCCGGCGGAGTGCCCAGGATGTTCACGCCGGCCGCCTCCAGGCGACGGGCGAGCTTCAGCGGGGTCTGGCCGCCGAACTGCACGATGACGCCCCAGGGCTGCTCGACGCGCACGATCTCCATCACCGACTCGAAGGTCAGCGGCTCGAAGTACAGCCGGTCGACCATGTCGTAGTCGGTGCTGACCGTCTCCGGGTTCAGGTTGACCATCACCGTGTGGAAGCCGGCGGCGCGCAGCGCCAGCGCGCCGTGCACGCAGCAGTAGTCGAACTCGACGCCCTGCCCGATCCGGTTGGGGCCGCTGCCCAGGATGATGACCGTCTGCTTCTCGTCCGTGGCGGGCGGGACCTCGGTCTCGTCGCCCTCGTACGTCGAGTAGTAGTAGGGGGTCTCGGCCTCGAACTCGGCCGCGCAGGTGTCGACCGCCTTGTAGACCGGGTGGATGCCCGCGGACTTGCGCCGCTTCCAGACCGCCTCTTCGGTGGTGCCGAGCAGGTGCCCGATCTGCACGTCGGTGAAGCCGTCCCGCTTGGCCGCGAACAGCTCGGCGTCGTCGACGCGGCTGAGCTTGCCGGCCGCCCGCAGCCGATCCTCGCGCTCCACCAGTTGCATCACCTGGTCCAGGAACCACGGGTCGACGCCCGTGTGCTCGTGCAGCTCCGGCAGGGTCATGCCGAGCCGCAGCGCGTGGCGCAGGTAGAAGATGTTGTCCGACTGCGGCCGCCGCAGGCGACGACGGATCCCACGGATCAACTCGGCGCGCGACTCGGGGCCGGTCGTGCCGTCGACGTCGACCTCGTCCCGGCCGTCCGCGCCCAGCCCCGCGCGGCCCTGCTCGAGGCTGCTCAGCCCCTTGTTGAGCGACTCCCGGAAGGTGCGGCCGATCGCCATCACCTCGCCGACCGACTTCATCTGGGTGCCGAGCGTGGAGTCGGCGCCGGGGAACTTCTCGAACGCCCAGCGGGGGATCTTCGTGACGACGTAGTCGATGGTCGGCTCGAACGCGGCCGGCGTCTTGCGGGTGATCGTGTTGGCGATCTCGTCCAGCCGGTAGCCGACCGCGAGCTTGGCGGCCATGTGGGCGATCGGGAACCCGGTCGCCTTGCTCGCGAGGGCCGAGCTGCGGCTGACCCGCGGGTTCATCTCGATGACGATCAGGCGACCGTCCTTCGGGTTGACCGCGAACTGGATGTTGGAGCCGCCGCTGTCGACGCCGATCTCGCGGATGATCCGCTGGGACGCGTCGCGCATGCGCTGGTACTCGACGTCCGACAGCGTCTGCGCCGGCGCGACGGTGATCGAGTCGCCGGTGTGGATCCCCATCGGGTCGAAGTTCTCGATCGAGCAGATGATGACGACGTTGTCGTGCAGGTCGCGCATCACCTCGAGCTCGAACTCCTTCCAGCCGAGGATCGACTCTTCGACGAGCACCTCGGTGGTCGGCGAGGCCTGGAGGCCCGACTCGACGATCGCCTTGAACTCCTCGCGGTTGTAGGCGGTGCCGCCGCCGGTGCCCCCCAGCGTGAACGACGGCCGGATGATCGCCGGGAACCCGGTCCCGGCGACGATCTCCCACGCCTCCTCCATCGAGTGCGCGAAGCCGCCCTCGGCCATCTCCAGGCCGATCCGGTCCATCGCCTCGGCGAACTCGGAACGGTCCTCGGCCATCTTGATCGCGCCGACGTCGGCCCCGATGAGGCGCACGCGGTACTCGTCGAGCACCCCCTGCTCGGCCAGCTGCATGGTGACGTTGAGGGCGGTCTGCCCCCCCATCGTCGGCAGCAGCGCGTCGGGCCGCTCGCGGCGGATCACCTTCGCGACCGACTCGGCCGTGATCGGCTCGATGTAGGTTCGGTCGGCCAGCTCCGGATCGGTCATGACCGTCGCGGGGTTGCTGTTGACCAGGATCACCCTGAACCCGTCCGCCTCCAGCGCCTTGCAGGCCTGGGTGCCGGAGTAGTCGAACTCACAGGCCTGGCCGATGACGATGGGGCCGGAGCCGATGATCAGGATGGACTCGATGTCGGTACGACGCGGCATGGCGAAGGCGATCTAGCACCCTGCGCCGCTGCTGTCCCCCGCTGTTCGGAGGCTCTGTCCCTACTCGGCCGGAGCAGCCCCGTCAGGCGCGTCCGCGGCGGCTCCGCCGTCCCCGTTGTCGAGCTCCGGGATCGTCGTCGCGACCGGCGGGACCTCCGGCAGGACCACGTCCGGGAGCGCGCGGGACAACGCGTCCACCACGGTGCGCAGCACCTTGACCCGGGCGAACCGCTTGTCGTTGCCCTCGATCAGGTGCCACTTCGCGTAGCGGGTGCTCGTCCGCTCGACCATGTCGTGGGCGGCGACCTCGTACTCGTGCCAGCGAGCGCGGTTGCGCCAGTCCTCTTCGGTCAGCTTCCACCGCTTCCACGGCGTGTCCTGCCGGGCCTGGAAGCGCTTGAGCTGCTCCTGGGGTGTCAGGTGCAGCCAGAACTTGAGGAGGATCGTGCCCGCGTCGGTCAGCTGCTGCTCGAATCGGTTGATCTCGGCGTAGGCGCGGCCCCACTCCTCCTCGGTCGCGAAGCCCTCGAGGCGCTCGACGAGCACGCGGCCGTACCAGCTGCGATCGAACACGGTGACCCGCCCGGCCCGCGGCAGGTGACGCCAGAAGCGCCACAGGTAGTGGTGGACCTTCTCCTCGTCGGTCGGCGCCGCGATGGGGATGACCTGGCACGCGCGGGCGTCCAACGCCGACGTGATGCGGCGGATGGCGCCGCCCTTGCCGGCCGCGTCGACGCCCTCGAAGGTGAGGATCGTGGACATCTGGCGGTCGCGGGCGACCCGGGCGAGCAGCCGCAGCTTCGCCTGCAGTGTCTGCAGGTCCGCCTGGTAGGCGTCCTTGGGCAGCTTGAGCTTCATGTCGAGCAGCCCGAGCACCGTCGGGGTGGCCGGCATCTCGACCGACACGTCGCCGACGTACTCGTCGTCCGTCCCGTCGTCGGGCGCCTCGGAGACGCCGGCGGCGGCCAGCTCGGGGTCCAGCCCCGCCGGCGCGGCCGGGTCGTCCTCCACCACGAACGCCTGCAGGTCCGTCTGCGTCTCGTCGAACGCCTGCAGCGAGATCTGCTTGGGGGTGGCGCGTCGCCGGGCGACGGTGTGGAGCTGGTGCTCGATCGACTCGAGGAGCTTGTCCGCCACGTGCAGCGCCCGATAGCGCTCGCAGGTCCCCTCGACCAGGTGCCACCGGGCGTGGCCGGTGCTGGTCCGCATCACCAGGTGCTCGGCCGCTTCGATGAACGCGTCGTACATCTCGAGGTGCTGCCACTCCTTGTCGCCGACCCGCCAGGCCTCCAGCGGATCCGCCGCCAGCTCTTCGAACCGACGACGCTGGGCGTCCTTGCCCAGGTGCATCCAGAACTTGACGATCAGCGCACCCTGGTCCGCCAACGTCCGCTCGAACCACGCGATCTCGTCCAGCTGCCCCTGGAACTCGTACCGTCCGCCGCCGTAGGCGCGCTGCACGAACGGCTGCGAGTACCAGGCGGACAGGAACATCCCCAGGTGGCCCGACGGCGGCAGGTCGCGCCAGTACCGCCAGAACGGGGGCCGCTCCCGCTCCTCCTGGGTCGCTTCCTCGTACGCCCTCACCGCGATCCGGCGGGGGTCTAGCCACTCCCAGAGCATGTTCGCGGTCGCCGCCTTGCCCGCGCCGTCGACGCCCTGGAAGACGACGATGACCGGGAAGTCGGCCCGGCGGAGGCGCTGCTGGGCGATGAGGAGCCTCTGGCGGAGCTCGATGGCGCGACGCTTGAACTCGTCCTTGGACGCGGTGCGTCCCAACTCGACAGTCTCGAACATGGGGACCTCCCGCGACATTCTTTGAACAGGCCGTCAACGAGTGCAATCCGGTTCGCGGATGAAGAAATCGCAAAGAAATCTGAAGAACCGCGCCCCCTCGCGCGTCGATGTGGTGATGGCGGATGAGTCCCTCCCGCAGTTCGAGCCGCTCCCGGACCTCCTGAGCAAGGCCGCGGCGGACGACCGGGACGCCCAGCGACGGCTGGTCGACCGGTTCGAGAACGTGGCCTTCGTGGCTGCCTACGGCGCCTACCCGAAGCCCGACAGGGCCCGGCTGGCGGGGCAGTACGCTCTGGGCCAGGTGCTGCTCGCGCTGCGGGAGGGACGTTCCGTCTTGAACTTCAAGGCGTACCTGCGGCGAGCCGCGGTGCACGCCGCGATCACGCTGCGCCGCCGCGATGGTCGCCTCGTCCACCTCGAAGATCTCCCGGCCAACGTCAGCGAAGGCATCGTCTCGGGCCACCGCTCGGCGCGTGGCCCCGAGCACGACCTGTGGCGACGGCAGGTCCGCCGCCGGGTGCTCGCCGCCCTGCAGCGGCTCCCCGAACGCCAGCGCCTGGCGTTCACCTTCGTGGTGCTCGAGGGCATGAGCTACACCGACGCCGGAGCCGCCATGGGCTGCGACAGCAAGACCGTCGGCTCCCAGCTGTTCCGGGCGCGCGAGCGCCTGCGCGAGCTGCTGGGCGATCTCGTCTGAGGTGAGCCGATGCCTCCTGCGATGATGGTGCTGATGTCGCGCCTGGACCCCGACCAGCTCGAGCTCGTGCACCGCTACTTCGACGGCGAACTGAGCGCCCCGGAGCAGGGCCGGGTGGACGCGCTGCTGCGCGACGAACCCGAAGCCCGCCGGGTCCTCGAGTACCTGCGCAGCATCGACCGCGCCGCGCGCAACGAGCTCCTCTCCGCCAGCGCGGAGGAGGACTTCACCGACTGGTGGGACCACGTCGAGCAGCAGATGACCAGCCCCTCGCTGGAGCCGCAGACCGACGCCGATCCCGTGCTCCGCGCTGCGGGCACGCTGTCGGTGGTCGACGGGGGCCTCGGCGGCGCGCCGATCGAGCAGGCTCCCCGGCCGACGCGCGGCTGGCTGGTCGCCCTCGCCTTCGCGACCGTCGCGCTCGGCACCGCGGCCGGCGTCCTGTACTTCGTCTTGCAGTAGTCTTCGGGCGCATGTCCCGCGCCTTCGCCGTCGTCCTCGCCGCCGCCTTGCTGGGCTGCCCCCCCGCGCCGGAGCCGCCCGCACCCGATCCCTACCCCCTCGACGACGTGCTCCGCGTGCATCACATCCAGATGGTGGGCACCCACAACAGCTACCACGTGCAGCCCGAGTCCGACCTCGTGGAGGAGTGGAACTACACCCACGCCCCGCTGGACATCCAGCTCGGCGATCAGGGCGTGCGCCAGTTCGAGCTGGACGTCTGGTGGGACGACGTCGCGGCGGGCTTCGCGGTGGAGCACGTGCCGGCGCTGGACGACAACAGCACCTGCGACTGGCTGGTCGATTGCCTCGACGTGATGAAGAGCTGGTCGGACGCCCACCCGGGCCACCACCCGCTGCTGCTGCTCATCGAGACCAAGGACGGCGTCGATGACGTCGACAAGCCGGACTTCGTCGAGGACCTCGAGGCGGAGCTCCTGTCGGTGTGGCCGATGGAGCGCCTGATCACCCCCGACGACGTCCAGGGCGACGAGGCGTCTCCCCGCGAAGGGCTGGCGGCCCACGGCTGGCCGACCCTCGGGGAGAGCCGCGGCACCCTGATCGTGCAGCTTCACGACGGCGGCATGACCGAGGCCTACGCGGGCGAGGACGGTGACCTCGCCGGGCGGGCGATGCACGTGGCGACCGGCGCCGGATCTCCGCTCGCCTCCTTCCTCGCGATCAACGACCCGGTCGGGGACTTCGCCGCGATCGAGGCCGCGGTCGAGGCCGGGCTGCTGGTCCGGACCCGCGCGGACGCGGGCCGGGCGGACTTCGAAGACGGCGATCCGAGCCGGCGGGAGGCGGCGGTCGCTTCGGGGGCCCATGCCCTGTCGACGGACCACCCGACCCCCGACGCCGAGACGGGCTACGCGGTCACGATCGAGGGCGGCTCGCCGTCCGGCTGCAACCCGGTGACCGCGCCGCCTGAGTGCACCGCCGCCGCCATCGAGGTCGCCTCCCGGCTCAGTCCGCCAACCGAGTGAGGTCCAGCCGGAACAGGCCGCACCGACTCCAGAACCAGGCGACCCCCCGCTCCTCGTCGATGGCGATGTCCTTGACGTGGCCACCGACCGGCAACGTGGCGACGGGAACGCCGGTGGCTGCGTCGCAGGCCCGGATGACCCCGTCGTAGACGCTGCTCGCGAGCAGCAGCCCCCGGGATTGGTCGACCGCGAGGGCGCGGGCGCCGAAGCCGGTGGCGACCCCGCCGACCCGGCGCAGCTCGCCGACGTCGACGATCCGGACCCTCGAACCGTAGTAGCTCGACAGGAACAGCCGCCCCGACGCGTCGTGGATCGCCATGTCGTAGTGGGCCCCGCCGACGTTCGCGGTCCGCGTCACCGCCATCGTCTCGGGGTCGATCTCGGCGACCGCGAGGCCGCTCCAGAAGGCGACCGTGTAGAGCCGCCCGTCCGCCCCGACGGCCATCGCCGCGACGTCGCCGATGCGGTCGTCCCGCAGGCTCGCCTCGATCTCGCCCGCCTCCGGGTCGTACCGGTGCAGCCCCGGCTCGTACTCGCAGCCGAGGTACAGCCGACCGTCCCGGGCGCGCCACGCCATCGCGCCGATCCAGCACAGCTCCTCGATCCCGACGGACCGCGAGATCGCCGACGCGTCCGGCGCGACCTCGATCAGCAGGTTGTTGACCAACCGCTCCGGCGAGGTGGGCAGGGAGTAGAAGTCGGGGTCACCCCCCAGGGCGGTGCCGTAGAAGCGCGCCGCCTCGGGCGCCCACAGCAGCTCCTCCATGCTCGCCAGGGTCTGGCCTTCGAGCTGGCGGTTGTCCGGCTCCCAGGCGGGCACCGGGCCCGGGTCGGCGAACTGCAGCTCACCGACCTCCGGCCGGACCGGGAGCCGGCCGATCCGACGCTCCACCCGCAGCGACATCGCGAGCACCGAGCCGTCCCCGCCGACCGCGACGCGGAAGACCTCCCCCGGGCTCGCGACCCGCTCCAGCGCCGGGTGGTCCAGCGCGGCGCCGCAGGCGAACACCCGGGTCCCATAGCTCGTCGCCACGAGCAGGCCCGCGACCACGACGAGGGGCGCGAGGCGGGCCGGCCAGGTCGCCGGGTCCCACCGCCGGTCCGCCGGCCCCGCCACGAGGGTCGGCCACGCCGCCACGAGCAGCAGCGTCGCAGCCGGGGCGACCACCAGCGCCGGTCCCGCGAGCATCCGCACGTCCAGCAGCCAGCCCCCGACCAGCGCGACAGTCGCCGCGGGCACGACGCACCACCAGGCCGCTCGGGCCGGCCAGGCCGCCGCGACGCCGAGGAGGGCGGCGCCGCCGAGCACCCACGCAGCCAACGGGGCGCCACCGGCGGCCAGCTCGGCGAGGCGGTCGACGAGCGGGTAGCCCTGTGACTTCGCGGCGAGCATCTCGGAGAGGTAGAGGGCCGCCCCGCCGGCGGTGACCGCGGCGATGGCGGGGCGGCCGACCCGTCGGCCGATCCCGTCCTCCCCGAGCGGGGCCGGGTCCAGCCGACGCACGGCGACGGCGACGGCCACGGCGACGCCGAGGGCGACCCCCCGCTCCATCAGCGCCGCGACGACGACGAGGGCCAACTGCAGCCCCGCCGCCGGGATCGCGATGACCCGCCACAGGGGCAGCCCGCGCCGACCCAGCAGGGCGGCGCCGACCAGCACGGCGGCGGCGATCGCGACGACGCGCTGAGGCCGTCGGCCGTCTCCCTCGTCCAGCCAGCCGACCCCGGCGGCGAGCGCTCGGAAGACGGCGTGGAGCAGCGCCGCGACCCCGGGAAGGTCGACCCTCAGGTAGAGGTCCGCGAACACCCACAGGCCGAGCACGGCGACGAGGGTGCAGGCGAGCTTGCCGGTCCGAACCACGCCGGGAGGATACCGGGCTGACCGGAGGGACCTCCGCTGTGGGATAATTCGGAATTCGAGGGGAGGTCCGGAGGGGATGCAGTCGGCTGTCGAGCCCGCTCGTCGCGCGTGGCTTGCCCTCTTCAAGGGGGTGCGGGCCGTCAACCTGTACTCCGACGAGCACGCCGAAGTGCGCCGGTGGGCGGGCGAGTTCATCCGGCAGCTGGAGGAGGCGTGCGAGCACGGCCCCGCCGTCATGGAGCTCCATCCCCACAGCGTCCGGCTCGGCGAGAAGGTCCTGCACAGCACCCGCGAGGAGCGGGAGATGCTGGTCGAGCGCCTCTTCGCCGACGGCGTGCGTAGCCTGCAGTTCAACAAGGCGCTCGACGCCGACGCGGCGAGCCGACTGCTCCGCGCCCTCGCGCCCTACTGTTACGCCGACCGGGCCCCGCTTCAGCCGGTGTCCGATCGCCTGCACTGGGAGCCGTTCGACGGGCTGACCATCCAGGTTCAACACTCCAGCGGCCCCGGCGGGCTGGCGGTGGACGCGCTCACCGCCCGCGAGCAGGCGTGGCAGCGGGCGGTGCAGGAGCCGACCGGCCCCGAGCGGCTGGAGCTCGAGGCGCTGCGCGAGGCGTGGGACCTCAGCGGCGGCATCGTCCCCTGGCCTGCGGCGGTGCCGGTGGACGAGGCGATGCACCTCGACGAGGAGGTGCAGACCGTCGGCGCCCGGCGGATCCCCACCGAGCGCGTCGGCCGGCTGCTCCTGGAGACCGTGAAGGCGATGAGCGACGACGAGGAGCTGACCGCGCTGGTCGAGACCCTCGGCGTCAAGATCGGCGAGATCGTCGCGGAGCGTCGACCCGAGGACGTCGGCCGCCTGCTCGCTCCCCTGTTCCGGCCGCGGGATCCGTCGGACGAGCCGCTCAGCGCGCGGCGGCAGGAGCGGCTGCAGGCGCTGGCGCCGACGCTGCTGAGCGACGACATCCTGCGCAGCCTCCTGGAGGGCGTGCGCCAGGGCACGCTCGACCCTGACGGCGTGGCGCGCTACTTCGCGGCGGTCCCCGGCGACCGCCTGCACCGCGTCGTGGAGTTCGCCTCCGTCCTCCCCGAGGGGGAGGCCCGCGACGCGCTCGTCCGCGTCGTCGGGCGCCACGCCGAGTGCGACGTGGAGCGGCTGCGCTCGACGATCCTGCATGGATCGGTGGGCCCCGCGCGGGTCGCGCTGGACGCGCTGGGCCTCGTCCCGCCGAGCAAGCCGGCCGTCGCGCTGGCGCTGACCGCGCTCGACCGGCCGGAGCCTGCGGTGCAGATACGGGCCATCCACTACCTGCTCCCGCTGCGCTCCCGGCGGATCGGCGAAGCGCTGATGCCGCTGTTGAGCCACCAGTCCCGGGACGTGCGCTCCGGCGCCCTCGCCTACATGGCCCGGTACGCGTATCGACCCGCGTTCGGCGTGCTCCGGGACTTCATCCAGTCCGGGCTGTTCGGCGGCTTGAGCCTTCAAGACCGGATCGAGATCTGTCGGACCCTGGGCGTCGTGGGCGCCGAGGAGGCGATCGCGCTGTCGGCGACGCATCTTCGAGTCGGGTTCGAGCGCCTGGAGCCGGACCGGGCCATCCCGTGGATCGTCTGCCTGGCTTCGACCGGCGCGGAGGAGGCCGAGGAGTTCCTGGACGCGATGGGCCGGAGCGCCGACGAAGGCGTCCGGACGATCGCGCGGGAGACCCACGCGCTGTGGCAGCGCCGACGCAGCACCCGAGGGCAGCTGCGTCCACCGATGACGACGCGACCGGGGAGCCCGATCCCGAGCGTCCCGGGTTCGGCCCATCGCGCGCCCAGCGGCTCCTGGCGGCGCCCCGGCTCGGGGCGCCACCGCGCGCCGTCGGCCCCCGGCAAGCCGCTCACGGACGAGGACGAGTCGTGACCTGGGCCGCCGACGCGTCCGGCGCGCGAGCGCGCATCGTCTCGGTCCGGGGGGCGGTGCTCCGCCTGGCCGGCGTCCTGCGAAGCTCCCGCACCTACTCGCCGGACAACCGAGCGATCGCCGAGGGGCTCCGCTCGGCCCAGGAGCGGCTGCACCCGCTCCTTCTGGACCTCGGCGAGCTCTTGATCCGCATGGAAGGTGACCTGGTCCAGGTCAACGGCACGATCATCGCGCAGACGGGCCAGGGGGCCATCCGGGAGCTCGCCCAGTTCGCCGAGGATCTCGCGAGCCGGGGGCTGGGCGGCCTTCACGTCACCGGCCAGCCGACGTTCGACCAGCTCAGGACCTTCGTCGAGGTCTGGCGGAACCACCCCGACCTGCCGCGGGAGAGCGGGGCCGACACGATCAACGAGCAGCTCCGGTTCCTGGCGGTGCACTCGATGGTCGTGCTCCCCCGGAGAGACCCGCGCGACGGCCTCGTCGAGCAGCGGCCCGACACGATCCCCCCCCACGACTCGCTTCGAGCGTACTGCGGGCTCCTCGCGGTCGGCGAGATGGTGACCGACCCGTCGACCGGCGACCTGCCGGCGACGCTGCGCCGGGCGGACGCGGCGCTGCACGTCGCCGCGGACGTCGTGGCCGCGGCGCCCGAGACCCTGCTCTGCGCCGCCTGTCACCGGGACTCCCGGCGCTACCCGGCCGTGCACGCGGCGAACACGACCGTCCTGTCAATGGTCCTGGCGCGGGCGATCGGCCTGGGCATCGACGGGATCCTGGACGTCGGCTGGGGCGCCCTGTTCTGCGACGTCGGCATGTACTCGACGGCCGCCGCGGCCCGCGACGCGCCCGGAGACCTGGACCGGGCCACGCTCCAGGCGGTCCTCGGCCACCCGGTGCAGTCGTTCCTGCGAGCGCTGACGACCGAAGGGCTGTCCGCCGGCCTCAAGGCCCGCCTGGCGGTCGCCTGGGAGCATCATTGCGGGGTCGACGGCGAGGGCTACCCGGGCCGCCCCCCCGACGGCCTCCCGCACATGTACTCCCGGATCGTGTCGATCGCCGACGGCTACGACGCGCTCGTACACGACCGCGGCGACCGGGCGGGCCTCCCCCGGCCGGTCGCCCTGGAGGTGCTGTACCAGGAGGCGGATCGACGGTTCGATCGCACGCTGCTCCGCGAGTTCTGCGCGGTGCTGGGGCGCTTCCCGCCGGGGTCGGTGGTCCGGCTGCGGGACGGGGAGATCGCGCTCGCGGCGGCGCCGTCGTGGGATCCGCGGCTGTTCGACCGACCGACCGTGATCGTGATCCGCGACCCGTCGGGGCAGCCGGTGAAGCCCCAGGTGATCGACCTCGGTTCCCAGCTGGGGGAGCGGGCGAGCCGGATCGTGCAGGTGCTGGACGACCGGATGTTCCCGGAGCGGCTGATCTCGCTCGTGCTCGGCGATCGTCTCTAGGAGCTTGTAGCGCATTGGAACCGGAGCCCCGTGAGACCGGGGTGTCCGAGGCCAAGGCGCGACGAGGAGATGCATCGGGAATGCACGACGAGGAGCAACAACGGGATCGGACGCATCCGGTCCATGGGGCGACAGGTGGCCAATGCGCTACACGCTCCTAGGCGGACCGGGTCAGCGACGGACGGCGACCCGGAGCACGTCTCCGACGTCGAGCTGCCGCGCGGTGGCCGGGTCGACGGTGACGATGACCTCTCGCACGGTCTCGTACTCGCCCTCCTCGGTCGGCAGCCGCAGCTCGTCTTCGCCGATCTCGGAGGCGATCCCCTCCAACGTCTTGCCCCCCACCTCGATCCAGACCACCTCCCGCGGCCTCATCACCTTGGCGAGGGCGGCGGGCACGGTGACCCGGATGACCAGCGAGCTGGGGTCCAGGATGGAGACGGTGGGCTCCGACGCTCGGGTGTTCCAGTTCGCGCCGACGTCGACGTTCACGTCGATCACCTGGCCCGCCACGGGGGCGCGGATGACCGACCGCGAGATCGCGTCCTCGAGCTGGCGGACCCGCTGCCCGAGGTCGTCCACGAGCGCCGCGGCGACCCGCTCGCCGGCGGCGCGGTTGGTCACCGAGGTGCGGCGGGAGCCCCGGTTGCGAACCGTCGCGATGGCGATCGCCCGCTCCGACGCGGCGTGCTCGCCCTGCTCTACGCCCAGGGCCGTGATCCGATCCCGGTCCCCCCCCGCCCGCGCCGCGCGGGCCTCGGCCGAGTCCAGCCGGGCCTCCATCTCCGCCTGCAGGTAGGCGGGAGGCTCCTCGCCCGGGCGGGTGCCGCCGGGGGCGGCCGATCGAGCGTCGCGGAGCCGGGCGCGGGCGTCGTCCAGCCGAGCCTGCCGCTCGTCCGTCTCCAGTTCCGCCAGCACGTCGCCCTTGCGGACCATGTCGCCGCGCTGCACGAACACCCGCGCCACGGTGCCGGGCACCTCGAACCGGACGTCGGCGAACGCCGACGGCTCCACCTCGCCGACGAGCACGACCGCGTCGGCCGGGGCGCCGGTCATGGCGCCGCTCACGGGGACGTCCGGCAGCGCGGGCGGGAGCGCCGCGGGATCGCCACCGTCCTCGCCCGACTCGACCAGCACCGCGGCGGAGCGGAGCGACAGGTCGGAGCCGTCGTCGCCGGTGGGACAGCCGGCCAGGAGCAGGGTGGCCATCAGCATCTGGAGGGAGAGACGCATGGTGAACAGGGTACCCGGAGGGCGCGGGCGGATCAGAACCGTAGGCCGAAGCGAACGCCGGGCCAGGGGGTGAACGCCCCGGGCGCCCGGCCGGTGGGGACCAGGCCGACGCCGGCGGACAGGAACAACCCGCGGGCGGTGTCGTAGCGGAGGCCGAGGACGAGGTAGACCAGCCCCCGCGCGTTGCCGCGGCTGCCCAGCGCCCGCGCGTAGCTGTCGACCTGCCACGTCGCCGGGCCGCCGAGCACCGACACGCCGACCCCCAGGATCGGCGTCAGGCGAAACGGGACGGGCATCAGGTTGAACTCGGCGAAGGCCGCTGCGATGCCGCTCCGACTTCCGGACTCGCGCCGGATGCCCAGGCCGCCGACGCCCCCGGTGATCGACAGGAGCCAGACGGGTCGGAACTCCGCCCAGATGCCCAGCCCGACCGTCGGCCCCAGGAGGCCCAGTCCGGCGCCCCCCATGCCCCTGCGCCGGGGGTTGAGGTGCAGGCGCCGCGCCTCTTCGTCCGCCGGCGACGGCTCCGGGGTCGGTCGGACCGTGGCCGTCGCCTTGGGCGCGGCGGTCGCTTCACCCTCCGGCACCCCGCCGTCCCGGGCCCGGGCGGCGTCGTCGTCGCGACCGGTCGCGGCGTAGCACTCGACCAGGTAGTTCCGCGCGCTGGGGTGCCGCGGCTCGCGTCGGAGCACCTCCTCGAACAGCAGGGCTGCGCTGCCGAAGTCGCCCTGGCTGAACCGCTGGTAGCCGTCGGCGTACAGCGCGCCGGTGCTCCGGGCGAGGTCGACGGCGGGCGCCGGGGGCTCGGTGGGGGCCGGCGGCGCGGGCGGGATCGGCGGCGCGTGGGCGTCGTCGTCGGTCGGCGCCTCGGGAGCGTCCGGGGCGTCCTCCGCCGGCGCGTCGGGCGCGTCCTGCGTGTCCGGCGCGTCCTGCTCCGGCTCGTCCTGCTCGTCCGGCTCGTCCTGCTCGGCGGTCGAGTCGTCCGTCGCCGGCGCGTCGGCCGGCTCCTCGGCGTTCGCGGGGGCGCTCAGCAGGCCGCAGAGCGAGACGATGGCGAGCAGTCGAAGCACGTTCGTAGTTATAGACCGACCGCCGACACATGGGACGGGTCTTCGCGGGGACCCCCGCTCATCGCGGCCGGCGACGTGATGATCAGATGCGTCGACCGCGCAGCACGAGCCAGGCGGCGGTGCCGGCGGCCGCGAGCACCCGCGCCCGCCGGCCGGGCCCGGCGAGGCTCCATGCCTCGGTGATGCCGAAGCCGGCGACCTCCAACAGCCGGCGCAGCTCCGGCCCCGAACGCAGGGTCGCCTTCCCTTCGCCGCGCTCGTCGCGGTCGCGGAGCAGGTTCCGCACGACCTCGGGCGCGTGCGCTCCGTTGCGCTCCAGGAGGAGCCACGGCGCCTCGGCCGGCAGCACCTCGGCGACCTGGGCGAGCAGCACCCGCGCCTCCGCCCCCCCGAGCCCCGCGAGGGCCGCGGCGAAGACGACGGCGCCGACCTCGGCCGGGCGGTCCGGCACCGCATCCAGGGACCGGACGTCGTCGAGGGGGTCGCCCCAACGCAGCGGCGGGTGGGCGTCGGGGCGGAACAGCCAGGGGTTCGGGTCGGCCGAGGCGCGGGGCACCGAGACGGTGGACAGCGTCGGGCTCCACAGCCGCCCGGCCAGCGCCGCTTCGAGCCCCCCGAGCCAGCCGTCCCGTCCGCCGGGCCCGAGCCACAGGACGACGCCGGGGCCGAGGGACCCGACGTCGGGGGGGCCGCCGGACCAGGGCGGCAACGGCAGCGTGGGTCGCTTCACTTTTTGCTAGGTTACCGCGGCCATGATCCGTCACCTCCTGCTCACGGTCCTCGTCGCCTCGATCCTGCCGGCCAGCGCGTTCGCGTACGGAGAGGGCGACGGCGGTCGACCGAGCGTCGAGGAGCGGGCCCTGCACCTGTGGACGGACGCGGTCCGTGTCGACCCCGACTACACCGACGTGCAGTTCGACGAGTACGACCCCGTGCCGCCGCTGGTGTACGACTCCGATCTGAACGACGCCGCGCGCTTCTACGCCGAGGACATGTACGAGAACGGCTGCTTCCCCGCCGACCACAGCTCGTGCGACGGCACCCCGTTCGACCAGCGGCTCTGGAGCTTCTACGACGGCAACCAGATCGGCGAGAACATCGCGATGGGCGCCCTGACGCCGCGAGCCGCCGTCTTCAACGCGTGGCTCTACAGCGACGGCCACCGCGAGAACATGCTGCACGGCAGCTTCGAGGAGCTGGGCACCGGCTTCGCCGGATCGCCCTTCAGCGACACCCGCTGGGTCCAGGACTTCGGGGCCCGGGGCGCCACGCCCATCCCGGTCGTCACCTCGGCGACCCACGATCCCCTGTGGCCCGACCCGGGCGAGGCGGTCGACATCTACGCGTCGGTGCACGACGAGGCCGGCCTGCCGGCGTCGGTGGACTTGATGGTCGACGGGCTCTGCTACGAGATGGAGCCCGAGCGGGGCGGCGGCTCCAGCCGGATCTTCCAGGCCCGCGTCCAGGCCGGAACCCAGGCGTGTGTGCCCTACGTCATCTCCGTCACCCGGATCGGCGGCGAGCGGGTCACCTTCCCCGACGAGGGGTCGCTCCTGTTCGCCGTGGACGAGGCCGAGTGCGACGCCTGGAGCCCGCAGCGCAGCGCCTCGGAGTGCGCGCCCGCCTCCGGCGGCGGCTCGGGCCTGGGCGGCGAGGGCATCGGCTGCGGCGGCTCCGGCGGCGACCCGAACGACAACGTCGGCGAGGACGTCGACTACGGCAGCTGCTCGCTGAGCCCGGCCCCCCAGCGGCTGGGCGCCCTGCTGGGGCTGGCGTTGTTCGTCGGCGCCGCCCGGCGACGGCGCTGACCGCGGCCCCGCCCGGATAGCCGCGGCTATCCGTGGCTATCCTCGGCTATCATCGTGGCTGCTTCCGGTCCAGCCACCGTCGAAGCAGGCGACGCGCCTCCTGACCGTGGTTCTCCAGGCGGACCCGCGCCGCTCGCACCGTGGCGAGCGCCTGCTCCGGCGTGGCCGCCGCCTGCAGCCGCTCCGCCTCGGCGGGCGTGAGGGCCGGGAGGCCCGCCTCGCCGGGGCGACGGGCCATCAGCACGTCGACGTCCGCCGCGACCGTGCCCGGCCGCACGCTGCCCGCCTCCCCGACGACCGCGGGCTGCTCCGCCCCCCGCTGCAGCAGCGCCAGGGCGACCCGCCCCTGCCCACGGTCGAGCCAGCGGGTGGCCGCCTCGCGGTAGGCCCGCTCCCGCTCGGAGCCCGCCGGACCGGCCTCCACGAGCCGGCTCCGCGCCGCGTCGGCCGAGGCCGCATCGGACTCCAGGTCCTCGAGCCAGCGGTCCTCGGCGTCCGCGCTCGTCCAGGAGCTCACGGCGTGATCCGGATCTCGATGCGACGGTTGGCCGCGCGGCCCGCCGGATCCTGGTTGGCCGACCGGGGTCGCGTGTCGGCGAAGCCGGCCGCCCTCAGCCGGGTCGGCTCCAGCCCGTCGCCGACGAACTGCCGCACGACGTGGGACGCTCGGGCGGTGCTCAGCTCCCAGTTGGTCGGGTAGCGCTCCGCGAGCTGACCGCGGATCGCCCGGTCGTCCGTGTGGCCCTCGACGACGATCTGCCCCTCGGTCATCCCCTGCAGGTGGGGACCGAGCCGGGCGAGCAGCCGGGCCCCCTCCTCCGTCGGCTCCGCCTCCCCCGACGCGAACAGCAGCGACTCGGGCAGCAGGATGCGCAGCTCCACCCCGTTCTGCTCGATCTTCATCCCCTCGGCCGCGACCAGCACCGCGAAGTCCTCGTCCAGCTTCGACCGGGCCTCCGCCGCCTTCTCCCGACCCTCCATCTCGTCGAGGACCTTGCCGCTGAAGATCGACAGCAGGGTGATCACGAAGACGAGGACCAGGAGCGTCGCCGCGAGCGCATCGACGAACGACGGCCAGGGCCGCATCGACACCGGGTCGGAGAGCGTTCGACGACGCATCCTCACCCGCCGTCCTCCTCGGGCGTCGCCGAGTCCCGGGCCGCCTCCTCCTTGAGCACCCCCATCACGCCCATCAGCCGGCGGTCGTCCTCGTTCACATACCGCAGCAGCGCGCGCAGCATCTGCACCTGCTCGGCGCCGCTCGCGGCCTGGGCGTCCATCCGCTGAATCACGCGCGCGATCGCCTGCAGCGCCTCCGTCTGCCGCATCTCCAGCCGGCCCGACGCCTGGCGGAGCACCATCCCCATCTCCCGGTAGATGTGGGCCAGCAGGTCGTTGGCGCGCCTCAGCTCCGCGACCATCGCCGGGTCGGCCCCGACCGCCCGGTCGGGGGCCTCGGCGGCATCGGTGTCGGCCACCGCCTCGCCAGCGTCGGCCCCCTCGGGGGGCGGCGCCGCGACCCGGTGGGCGGCGAGCGCCAGCAACGCCTGGTTCTCGTCCGCGGCCAGCCGACGCAGGCCCGCCAGCTCCTCGGAGACCTCCCGCCACCGGTCGTCGTTGGCGCGAACCCGCTCCAGCACCTCGGTCACCGCCTCGGCGATCGCCAGGGACTGCCCGCCCAGCTGGCGCGCCGCCGCCTCGAGCTCCGCCCCGGCCGACGCCGCGTCCGTGCGCCAGCTGCGCAGGTCCCCGCGCAGGCGGTGCAGCTCCACGGCCAGCCCCGCCGCGTCGTCCTTCGACTCGACCTGGGGCGCGAGCACCCGCTCCACGAGCACCTGCACCCGGCCGAGGTAGCTCAGCTGCGCGAAGTGGAAGACCAGCTGCTCGAACCCGAGGACCACGGCGCCGAAGATGCCGGCCAGCGACGTCGAGAACGCGGTCCCCATGCCGTCCAGCGCGCCGACCACCCCGTCGAAGAACGCCTCCTTGTCCTGGAGCGCGGTCAGCCCGCGGATGGAGTCGATGGCGACCATCAGCCCCAGGAAGGTGCCGACGAGGCCGAGCATCGTGAGGACGGCGGTGATGTACTTCGCCCAGCCGGCGTGGGTCTCCTCCCGGGCGTGCTGGACCTGCTCCCCCGCCGGGTCGCCCTCGACCGCGTGCTCGGGGCGCGCGAGCAGCCCCTCCAGGCGGTCCCGGATCCCGGACGCGGGCAGCGCCGCGAACAGCTCCGCGGGGGTCGCGTCGGCCGCCACGAGGTCGACCGCCTGCCGGAGCTGTCGCTCCTGCCAGAGCAGCCGCAGGAAGTTGACGTACGTGATCCCCAGGCCGAAGAAGAACACCCCGAAGATCAGGCGCGACAGGACCGGGAACTGAGCCGCGTAGAAGTAGGCGATCCACTCGGGGTTCGCGACGAAGAAGCCGACGACGCTGACGTCGACGGCGAGCCCGACGGCGAAGAACCGCCCGGCGACGCGCGCCCTCAGGCGCGCCGGGTCAAACCCGAACCGCTCAGTCGTCGTTGGGGCCGAAGGACTTGGCAAACAGCGACTCAATAGCGCTTGCGCCGTCCTCGCTCAAGAAGCGGGTCCCGGTTCCGCAGAAGCGGCGGGTCGTGATGCGGGGCTCGTCGCTGGTCTTCCACTCCGAGCTGACCGGGTCCCACTGGAACCAGCCCTTGAGCTCCTGGTCGAAGACCCACAGCGGCTTGCTCCACACCCGGGCCAGCTCCGCCCCCCAGCCGGTGCCGCCCTTGACGGTGCCGTCCTGCTGGATGACGCCGACCACGAACACCTGCTGGCTGCTGTTGACCTGGTGCCAGATCGTCTGCAGCACGCGCCGGAAGAACTGGGAGCTCGTGTAGGTGCGGTTCATGCGGCGGCTGACGTAGGCGAGCGAGACGTCGCCCTGCCGCAGTTCGCGCTCGCTGAGCATCATCAGGCCGCGCTTCCGCGCCGGCTCGTGCGTCGGGAAGGTGTAGTTCACCTCCTTGACGCGCCACTTCTCGGCCGCCGCGCCGAACGCCGCCTCGGTGCCGCTGGCGGCGCCGGAGTACAGCGTGCAGGTCTTGGGCGCGAGGTCGCCGGTCACCGCGAAGCGGGCGGCGGAGTGCTCGGACAGCCGGAGGCTGACCGGCTCGAGCTCGAGCGTGGTGGTCAGCAGCTCCTTGTTGTCGTGGTCCCGCAGCAGGCGCAGGTCGACGTGCTCGCCGCGCGGGGCGAGGAACACGGCGACGTCGATCAAGCCGTCGAAGGCGCGATAGGCCTCCGGCAGGTCGTCGGGGTCGCCGCCGTCGAGGTGCCGGTGGGTCAGCCCGGTGATCCACAGCTCCGCGTCCGCCTCGACCGCGATGTCCTTGAGGCCGGACACCAGGTCCGCGCCCGCGGTCTCCCAGTCGAGGCCGTCGACGAGCACCGCGTCGGGCACGAAGTCGGCGTGCTCGCGCAGCAGGCCGGCGACGGACCGCAGGCGATCGACCGTGAAGCCGCCGTCCGGGTAGACCTGGATCATGCGGTTGCGTTCGACGAGCACGCGGGACGCGACCGGGTCGTCCAGCTCGGTGTAGCGGCACAGGTCGGTGAACAGCTCGTCGTACCAGGTGCGGACCCGGTCGATGGAGGCGTCCAGGCTGACGTGCAGGACCTTGCGCTCCCGCAGCAGGTCGTCCAGACCGAGCTGCACCAGGAACGCGGTCTTGCCGACGCCGGCCCGGGACAGGACGACGCCGAGGTTGCCGCGGCCCAGGCCGCCGTGAATGCTCTTCTCAAGCAGCCGGAGGGGGCTGCGCTCGTTGACCTCTTTGCGGTACATCGGGCTACTTCCCTTCCTTGCGGTGGGCCTCGAGGAGCTCCTCTGCGACCGACATGGGGACCTGGGCGTACCGCCCGAACTCCATGGTGAAGGTCGCCTTGCCCTGCGTCGCAGAGCGGAGCGTCGTCGCGTATCCGAACATCTCGGCCAGCGGAACCTCCGCTTCGACCCGGGCGAAGCCGTCCGCCTCGACGGCGCCGACGATGGAGCCGCGGCGCTGCATGAGCGTGCCGACGATGGCGCCATGGAACTCCGAGGGGCCCTCGCACTCGACCTTCATGATCGGCTCGAGGATGGCCGGCTTCGCCTTCTCGTAGACCGAGCGCCAGGCGCCGCGGGCGGCCTCCTGGAAGGCGACATCGGAGCTGTCGACCGAGTGGCTGTTGCCGTCGTCGAGCTGGACCCGGACGTTGACGACCGGGGCGCCGATGAGCCGCCCCTTGTCCAACATCGACTTGAACCCCTTCTCGACCGCGGAGATGAACTCCTTGGGGATGTTGCCGCCGGTGACGTTGCTCTCGAACTCGAAGTTCTCACCCTCGAGCAGCGGCTCGATGACACCGACGACCTTGCCGTACTGACCGGAGCCACCGGTCTGCTTCTTGTGGGTGTAGTTGAAGTCGGCGGCCCGCGTGATGGTCTCGCGGTATGCGACCCGCGGGGGAGAGACCTCCACCTCGGCGGCGTACTCGCGCTTCATCCGCTCGATGTACACCTCGAGGTGCAGCTCGCCCATGCCCGACGCGATGGTCTCGCCGCTCTCCCGGTCGACCCCGACGCGGAACGTCGGGTCTTCCTTGGTGAACCGCTGCAGCGCCTTGGACATGTTGACCATGGCCTTGTTGTCGATCGGGTGGAGCGAGATCGAGATGACGGGCAGCGGCACGTGCATGGACGTCATCGCCAGCTCGACGTTGCCGTCCGTGAAGGTGTCCCCGGAGTGACAGTCGACGCCGAACATCGCGATGATGTCCCCCGCCTCGCCCTCGGTGATGTCCTCCATCTCGTCGGCGTGCATGCGGACGATGCGGCCGACCTTGAGCTTCTTGCCGCTGCGCATGTTGTAGATGGTCGTGTCCTTGCGGAGCGTGCCGGAGTAGATGCGCAGGTAGGTCAACTGGCCGTACCGACCGTCCTCCAGCTTGAACGCGAGCATGACCATCGGACCGTCGGGGTCGCACTCGACGACCGTGGTCTCCTCCTCGTCGTCCTGACCCAGCACGATCGCCCGGTTGGTGACGTCCGTCGGATCCGGCAGGTACTGCACGACCGCGTCGAGCAGAGGCTGCACGCCCTTGTTCTTGTAGGCCGAGCCGCAGAAGACGGGCGTCATGTGCAGGCCCACCGTGGCGTCGCGCACCGCGCGGCGGATCTGGTCGGGCGTCGGCACCTCCTCCTCGAGGAGGATCTCGGCGAGGTCGTCGTCGAACATCGACACGGCATCGAGCATGATCTCTCGGTACTCGTCGGCCTGGTCGACCAGGTCGGCGGGGATGTCCTCCGTGCGGATGACCTCGCCGTTGGGGCCGTCGTAGTACATCGCCTTCATCTCGACGAGGTCGACGGCTCCGACGTGGCCGTCCTCGAGCCCGATCGGGACCTGCATCATCACCGCGTTGTGGGCCAGCTTCTCCCTCAGCTGCTCGCACACCCGGAAGGGGTTGGCGCCGCTGCGGTCGCACTTGTTGACGAAGGCGATGCGCGGCACGTCGTACCGCTTCATCTGCCGGTCGACGGTCAGGCTCTGGCTCTGGACGCCCGCGACGCCGCAGAGGACCAGGACCGCGCCGTCGAGCACCCGAAGCGCCCGCTCCACCTCGACCGTGAAGTCGACGTGCCCGGGCGTGTCGATGATGTTGACGTGGTGGTCCTTCCACTCGACGTGCGTCGCGGCGGACTGGATGGTGATCCCGCGCTCGCGCTCGAGATCCATCGAGTCCATCTTGGCCCCGACGCCGTCCTTGCCGCGGACGTCGTGGATCGCGTGGATCCTCTGGCAATAGAACAACATGCGCTCGGTCAGGGTGGTCTTCCCCGAGTCGATGTGCGCTGAGATGCCGATGTTCCGGCGTAGGCTGATTTCGGTACCCACGATGTCCTCTGGTCGAAAGTCGCCCGTGTCGGCGAGGTGCGCCTTATAAGGGCACATTGCACGCCGGTCAATCCGCGTCTTTCAAAGCGCGCCGGGGGGCGAAACGGAGGCGGGCTCTACAGCGCGGGGCCGAGCAGCCGGATCTCGCAGATCTCGGCGCCACCGCCGAACTCACCGAGCGTCGCGTCGGCGACCCGCGCCGCCTCGCTCATGTCGCTGCCGAAGGTGACGTACTCGCGGCGACTGTCGCCCACGCTGGCGACCACCCGGTAGGCCCGACGCTCGCCGTTGGCGGGATCGACGCCGGCGATCGGCCCGTCGTCATCGGACTCTCCACGCCAGCGGGCTGGAATGCCGCGGCGCATGCGGTAGGTGCGCACGTTCTCCGGGGTCACCCCGGCCTGCTCGGCCAGCTCCCGGTCGGGCACGGTGCCGAGGAGGTCGACGAAGTCGATCAGCTTGCTGCGCCGGACCCGGGGGCTCCGCTCGGCGCGGGCCGAACGGCTCGCGAGACGCGTGGCGAGCGCTTCGACGCTCTCACCGCGCCACCGCGCCGGGATGCCGCGCCGGATGCGGAACGTCCGCACGTTCTCCGGCGTCACCCCGGCCGCCTCGGCGATCTCCCGATCGGGCATCCGACCGAGATCGTCGATGAAGGCCTCGAGCTTCGAGGAGCGGCGAGTACGGCGAGCCATGCGAACCTCCCGTCGGAACACCCCGACGGTGTATGGCTAGCGGATAATCACAATACTCGCAATACCAATCGTCGCGACTTGGGCGCGAACTCGCTCAGGCGAGCCTGTACAGCCGCGCCGGCCGCGTCGCTGTTGGTCGCATGCGGTCGAGTTCGACGACCAGCCCCTCGTCCACCCAGCGGGACACCCGCTTGCGGAAGTTGGATGGATCGAGCGAGACCCCGCGCACGGACTCGTGCACCCGACGCAGCTCCGACACGGTGAACTCGTGGCCCACCAGCAGGAACCCGGCCTGGCCGTGCTCCACTTCGTAGGACACGCGCGCGAGCGCCTGGTGCAACACCGACTCGGTGTCTGCGGCCGGACGTACGCCCCGCACGTCCCACCACGAGCCGCCCGGCAGCGCGCCTTGAGGCGTCGGCTGGCCCGGCCCGGCAGGGCGAACGAGGTAGGTGAAGACGACGTTGACCCCGTCGACCGGTCGCCCGAAGGCGCCCAGCTGCACGGGCTCGCCGGGCAAAGCCAGCATGGCGGCCCCCAGACGCTCGGCCTCTTCTTCGAGGTCGGCGCGGGGATCCGGGGCTCCGCTCGGCAGCTTCCAGCCACCGTCGCCGGGACAGACCTGGACCTCCAGTCGGCCGGCCCGAACCCGCAAGGGCACGAACGACAGCACAACCGAGGTCGGAGTCAGCTCCTGGACCAGGGATTCCACGGCACTCACTTCGCTCTCCTGTGCAAGCCCCCCGGCTTCCACACACCGACCTATCGGACGGTTCGAACGGAGTTTGAGTAACCAGTACCCCGACAGCGCGGGAATCCCGCGGCGAGCCTCTGAACGAACGCTGTACTGAGCGGCTGGGTCGCTACTTGCTCACGTCGAGAAGGAGCGCCGGATTTTCCACGAAGTCGAACTCGGACTTCGAGGGGCTCTCATACGTGTAGCCGAGCTTGTCGGCGTCGATGAAGACGGCCTTGGTGACCTGCACGTCGTTCCGCCAGCTCTTGTTCCACATCGTGTACTGGTACCACCAGATCCGACCGACGAGGGCGCTGATCTGGACCTGCTCTCCCTGGACCTTGACGCCGCCGTACTTCGGCAGCTTGTCCATGTCGACCTCGCTCGTGTAGGCGATGCCCTGGAAGTGATACAGCTCGATCGCGGGGTCGCCCTTGTCGCCGACGATGCCGTGGGCCGCCTGGTAGAGCGCCTCTTCCAACCCGGGCCGGTCCTTGAACGTGTGGGCGTTGTTCGGGTTCAGGATCTCGCGTGTCGAGTCGAGGACGCGCTGCTTCTCCCAGAAGTTCTGCACGAACGAGAACCCAACGACGAGCGCGAGGATCGCCGCCACTCCAATGATCTTCTCCTGCACCCGTGCGGTCCTCCAGTCGGGTTGAGGAGAATAACACCGTCGACCGGTCGCGGCCGAAGGCTCAGTCGAACACCGTGAACAGCCCCACCTCTTCGTCTTCGGGCAGGTCCGTGGCCCCGCCCTTGCTCGGCGGCTCTGGCGCCTCGGGGGGGGGCGCTCCGAGCCCGTCCGCGAGCGCGACGAGATCGTCGTGCAGGTGCCGCTCCAGGAGCGTGGCGAGGACGTCGGCCGGCTCGACCCGCCTCGCGGCCGCGAGGGCCCGCAGCGCGGCCGCCGAGCGCGGCGGGAGATCCAGCCAGAAGCCCTCGTCCCGTCCGGCGCGGACCATCGTCAACATCGCGGCGAGGGTGTCGCCGAGGGACAGGTTGCGGCGCTGCGCTTCACTTCGCAGGGCTTCGGCGACGTCTCTCGTCGCCCGGATGTTGATCTGAACGGAGCGCCGACCCATGGCCCCTCCCGGTGCGTGGTTCGACCCAGAGTAGCCATGCTATCCGCGGCTATCAAGCCGAGCATGTAACGAGACATACTCAGATAGGACGCCTGTCCGTATAGTCCGCGCGAATCAGGAGTCACTCGATGATCTGGACCCGCTACTTCGCCGTGCTCGGCACGGTCACCCTCCTGTCAGCCTGCGCCCCGGAGCCGGTCGACGAAGGCCCGGTCGACAGCGACGGTGACCTGCTGACGGACGAGTTCGAGATCGAGATCGCCACCGATCCGAACGACCCGGACACCGACGGCGACGGCTACACCGACGCCGAGGAGCACTTCACCTACTTCAGCCCGCGCAACGACGCCGACTTCCCCTACGTCGGCCAGTACCCCCGCGGCCCCTTGTGGCGCGGCTCGTCGTGGGACGAGATGGCCGAAGGTGACGGCTGGAACGAAGGCGACTTCAGCGAGAGCTGGACGACGGTCGACCAGCACGGCCAGGAGCTGAAGCTCAAGCGCTTCTACGGCCAGGTCGTGCTCATGGACTTCTCGGCCGAGTGGTGCCCCCCCTGCCGGGCCGCCGCCGAGACGCTCCAGGAGGAGTACGACGAGCGCAAGGAGGAGGGGTTCACGGTGATCCAGGTGATCCTCGACGGTTACACGCCGGGCGACGCCACCCCCGACCTGAACCGCTGGGCCGGCGACTTCGACCTGAACATCCCGCTCATCGACGGCGGCGACCGGGAGATCTCCCGCCGCTACTCGCCCCAGGGCGGCTCCAGCATCCCGAACTACACCATCATCGGTCGGGACTTCGTCATCGAGGACTGGTACCAGGCCGGCGGCACCGCCAACTTCGCCCTCATCGACCAGCTGCTCGAGGTGGAGGCCCCGGAGGTCGAGTACGACTGGCCGGACAACGCAGACGAGATCCGCGACGAGCTCGGGGTCGACGCGGACAGCTGGATCCACCCGTACGAAGAGCGCTGAGCCCCAACGCCCGGTTCGTCGAAGCCCGGTCGCTTTTGCCCGGGCTTCGTCGCTTGGGCCGGTCTATATTCCCGTCGCCGGGGCGTCCCGGCAGGAGAACCCCCATGAAGCTCCAGCACCTCCTGGTCCTCACCGCCCTCTCCGCCCTCATCGCCTGCGCCGGCGTCGCGGACGTGGACGAAGACCTCCTGTCCGACAACTTCGAGCTCGCGATCGGGACCAACCCGGAGATCGCGGACAGCGACGGCGACGGGTACACCGACGCCGAAGAGTGGCTCCGCTACTACAACCCGATGGACGCCGAGGACCACCCCAGCGAGGAGAGCGACTACGTGCGCTTCCCGTCGCCCCACAACATCCCCGACGGTGACGGCATCGACAGCAACGGCTGGGACGTGGGCGACATCTCGAACAACTGGCAGGCCGAGGACCAGCACGGCGAGCTGGTCGACCTGCACGACTTCTACGGCCAGGTCGTCCTGATCGACGTCGCGGCCGAGTGGTGCGGCCCGTGCCGCACGGCCGCCCCCGCGGCCGAAGAGCACTACCAGGAGACGCGCCCCGATGGCTTCGTCGTGCTCAACCTGCTGCTCGACGGCCTGAGCCAGGGCTCGGCCCCGGACCCGAACCGCTGGGCCACCGACCTCGACCTGACGTTCCCGATCATCGGCGACCAGCAGCAGGAGCTGGCGACCCACTACATCGAGGCGGACGGCGGCGGATTCTCGATCCCCAACTTCTCGTTCATCGGCCGCGACATGGAGATCGCCGACATCTACCAGCCGGGCAGCCCGCCGGACCTCGCGTTCGTCGACGAGCTGATGGAAGACGACATCCCGTACGTCGAGTGGCCCATGCCGGAGGACGCCGTCGAGGCGCGCGACGCGCTCGGCCTGGACCTCGGCCACCCCGACATCCACCTCGACAGCAACATCGAACTGGGCGTCGAGCTCGTCGGCTCCACCGGCGGCGCCGCGTCCAGCGGCGGCGGCGGCGACAGCGCGGGCAGCGTCGGCGGCGGCACCCTGACGCCCGCCAACCCCGACGGCACCTACGCCGGCCCCCCCTTCGGCGGCACCTCCTGCAGCGCCGCGGGCGGCTCCGCCGGCCTGCTCGGCCTGCTCGGCCTGCTCGGCCTCGCCGGCATCCGACGCCGGTAGCCCGGCGATTCGGACGCCGGTAGCCCGGCGATTCGACTCCACCCGCGCGCGCGGGTAGCCTTCGGCGCATGATCCGCGCCGCTGCTCTGCCCGCCCTGCTGCTGCCCCTCCTCTTCGCCGCTCCCGCGCTCGCCGACGACTTCGAAGGCGACGACCCCGGGGAGTGCAGCGACGGCGCGGACAACGACCGCGACGGCAAGTTCGACTGCGACGACGAGGACTGCGCCGGGAGCCCCGACTGCGCCGACGACGACGATCCCGGCCTCCCCCCCTGGCTCGACGAGGAGGAAGGCGACGGCGAAGAGGGCGACGGCGAAGAGGGCGAAGCCGGCGAGGCGGGGGCAGCCGAGCCCGACCCCGAGCCGAAGCCGGCGGCGACGCCTCCGCCCGCCTCGAGCACCTCCAGCTCGGATCTCGACGCCACCGACCTGCGGTCCCTCAAGGGAGGTGGCCCGTTCGGCATCGGCTTCGCGGTGGGCACGATCAACGGCCTGTCGATCAAGATCTGGCCCGCCCGCGCCCACGGCATCGTGCTGCACCTCGGCACCCACCCGGCGGTCTTGAACACGCTCATCGTGGACCTGCAGTACCGCATCCACGTGCCGGCGCTGGTCATCCCGGACTCGCCGGTGTCGATGCACTTCAACCTGGGGCCGGCGTTCCGCACCCGCCTCGTCTGGTTCAGCAACGGCACCTACATCGAGATGGCCGGCGGCCTCGCCCTCGGCACCTCGATCACCGTCGCGAAGGTGCCGGCCGAGGTGTTCTTCGAGGTGATCCCGTCGTTCGGCGGTGGAGTCAGCCCCGCCGGCGGCGGCATCGGCTTCAGCGTCGACGGCGTCGTGGGCGCGCGCTTCTACGTCGGCAAGTAGCGACCGCGCCCCCCGGCGACCGCACGTGCCGGGGCCTGCCCGTGGTATAGCCGCGCGGCTATGACCGAAGCAGCAACAGCCTCAAGACAGAGCCTGGTCACCCAGGTCACCGAGCTCGACAGCCGGTTCTGGATCGTCAACACCATGGAGATGGTGGAGCGGTTCGCCTACTACGGCGTCCGGGCCGTCGTCGCCCTGTACATGGTGCTCCCCGTCGAGCTGGGCGGACCCGAGTTCACCCACGTCCAGAAGGGCTCGATCTTCGCCTGCTGGGCGGCGCTGCAGTCGTTCCTGCCGATGTTCACGGGCGGCCTCGCCGACCGCTACGGCCACAAGAACACGATCGCGGTCGCCATCATCCTGAAGATCATCGGCTACGCCTTCATGGCGCTGTTCACCAGCTACTGGGGGTTCTGGTTCGGCTGCATGTTGCTTGCGACCGGCACCGCCATCTTCAAGCCGGGCGTGCAGGGCACCCTGGCGGCGACGATGCGGGAGAGCAGCGCGTCGGTCGGCTGGGCGATCTTCTATCAGCTGGTCAACATCGGCGGCTTCCTGGGGCCGGTGCTCGCCGGCACGCTGCGCACCAACGTCAGCTGGGCCGCGGTCTTCTGGGCCTGCGCGGTGCTCGTCGCCGTCAACTTCATGTGGCTCCCCTTCTACAAGGACCCGACCCAGGAGCCTGGCTTCCAGGCGGAGGACCGGCAGAAGGAGGTCTGGCGGCAGGTCTCGCTCGTCATCACCCGGCCGCTCGCCCAGGGCTGGCTGCACGGGCTCACGGTCGCGTCGATCGTCGCCTTCGGCCTCATCGCGGTCGGCTCCGGCATGGCGGCGGACGTCTGGACGCTGCCCGAGGGCAGCGACGCGCTCGACGGCATGTGGTCGCTCGGCCGGATCCAGACGGTGGCCTGGATCGGGCTCGCCCTCTCGGTCGGCGCCTGGGCGATGGCGTTCGCCCCGGCGACCCGCCCGACGGCCTGGATCCCGATGGCCGCGGCCGCCTGCCTCGGTCTCTTCGCCTGGCTCGCGGAGTGGCACCTGTACTACTCGGCCCGCCTCCCCGAGGCGTGGCCGGCGCCCGAGGGCGTGCTCGACGCGGCGCCCCCCATCCCGACCCTGGCGTCGATGCCGTTCGGCTTCTTCTACCTGGTCGCCGCGAGCACGGTCCTCGCCTTCTTCTTCCTCTTCTACCTGCCTCGCAAGGACCGCTACGACGCCGGCCAGGCCGACGGCCTGAGCGTGGTGATCGTCAGCGCGGTCGGCGTGTTCCAGCACCGCGTGCTCTGGTTCTGCGTCGCCTTCTCGGGCTTCTGGTTCATGTTCAACCAGGTGTTCGACCTGCTCCCCAACGTCATCGACGACTGGGTCGACAGCTCGCAGATCATCGGCACGCTGGGCGCCGGCTTCGCGACCCCGGTGCTCCCCTGGAGCCTCGCCGTCGCCCTGGGCATCGTGCTCGCGTTCGTCTGCGCCGTGGTGGTGCTGCTCGCCACCCGACCGGACCGCCGGCCCGCCTCGGAGGTCCCCGAGGAGGCCTACAGCGTCGTGCTGCTGGCCTTCTTCGCGGTCGGCATGTTGATCCCGACGCCCGGGATGAGCGTCTGGCTCGCCCCCGGCCTCGAGGCCAACCTCGGCGCCGGCATCGCGCTGATCGTGGCCGGCGCGTTCGCCTCGGCGGTCGCCGTCGCCGCCTGGAAGCTGCAGATCAACGGCAAGCTCCTGGCGATCGCTGCGTTCGTCCTGGCCCTGCCGATGGCCGCCTGGCAGATGGGCACCAAGCTGATGGCCTCGTCCGACGGCCTCGTCAAGATGGCCGAGGAAGGCGCCCAGATCCCGCCGGAGTGGATGATCAACCTGAACCCCGGGTTGATCGTCTTCACCGTCGTCTTCTTCGGCTACCTCAGCTCGTTCGTCCGGCCGCTGACGTCCATCCTCATCGGCATGCTCGTCGCGACCCTCGGCTCCTACTTCGCCGGCACCGCGGTCATCGGCTGGTCCTGCCTCATCGGCATCCTGGTCTTCTCGGTCGGCGAGATGCTCAGCTCGCCCAAGAAGATGGAGTACCTCGCGAGCCTCGCCAAGAAGGGCCAGGAGGGGCTCTTCATGGGCTACGCCAACGTGCCCGTCGCCATCGGCTGGATCACCGGCTCGATCTTCGCGGGCAACTTCTACGAGAAGAACGGCGACAAGGTGAACCTCGCCCGCCGCCACCTCGTCCAGCAGCTGGGCGAGCAGGAGGCGACCGTCGCGGCCATGGAGAAGAGCAAGGTCGTGCCCCACCTCGCCGAGAAGCTCGGCCTGGACGAAGCCGGGGTGCGGACCATGCTGTTCGAGCAGTACCATCCCGAGCGCATCTGGATCTGGATCGCCGGGATCGGCGTCGCCTCCATCGCGCTGATGGTGATCTACGACCGGGTGCTGCGGATGATCGACAGCAGGAAGGCGGCGTGAGCATGCCCCTGGATGTGACGAAGGTGACCCCCGCGACGTGGGGAGCTGGCGCCTACACGCTGTCGGCGCTCAACCCGATGGCGAGCGGGCTCAAGGGCTCCGCGATCCTGAAGATCGCCGGTGAGATCCGGGCGATGCAGGCCGAGGGACGGACCGTCGCGAACCTGACCGTGGGCGACTTCAACCCGAAGCTGTTCCCCATCCCGGCCAAGCTCGGGCAGGAGGTCGCGGCCGCCTACGCCGCGGGCCAGACCAACTACCCGCCGGCGGTCGGCCTGCCGGGCGTGCGGCGCGCGGTGCGTGACCTGTACGAGCGCAGCCTGGGCCTGAACTACCCGATCGACTCCGTCGTGATGGGCAGCGGGGCGCGCCCGCCGATCTACGCGACGTACGCGCTGGTGGTGCAGCCCGGCGACAAGGTCGTCTACGGCATCCCGAGCTGGAACAACCACTACTACTGCCACGTCAACGGCGCCGAGGTCATCGGCATCGAGACGACGGACGAGACCGACTTCCTGCTCGACGCCAGCCACCTCGAGGGCAAGCTCGACGGCGTCACCCTGATCTGCCTGAACTCGCCGCTCAACCCCTGCGGCACCGCCTTCGACGCCGACTCCCTGGGCCGTCTGTGCGACGTCATCTTGGAGGAGAACGCCCGCCGCCAGGCGACCGGGGCCCGCCCCGTGATGGTCATGTACGACCAGGTCTACTGGATGCTCTGCTTCGGCGACAAGGAGCACGTCACGCCCCCCGGGGTGCGGCCGGAGATGGCCGCGTACACCATCTTCGTCGACGCGATCAGCAAGTCGTTCGCGGCCACCGGCCTGCGGGTCGGCTGGGCCGTGGTGCCGCCCGGGCTGATGCCCGCGTACAAGGCGCTCATCGGCCACATGGGCGCCTGGGCCCCGCGGCCGGAGCAGCTGGCCACCGAGGCGCTGCTCGACGACGTCGACGCCGTCGCGACGTTCCAGCACGGCTTCCACGACGCGGTCGAGGCCCGACTGGTCGCCCTGCACGAGGGCTTCAGCCGCATGAACGCGGCCGGCCTCCCGGTGCACTCGATCGCTCCCCAAGGGGCGATCTACCTCTCGGCCCAGTTCGACGTGCTCGGCCGGAAGGCTCACGGTCGCACCCTCGCCCACGACGACGACGTGCGCTTCTTCCTGTTGGACGAAGCGGGCTTCGGGGTGGTGCCCTTCCAGGCGTTCGGCCTCGAGGAGGACACGGGCTGGATGCGCCTGTCGGTGGGGGCGGTGACCCTCGACGACATCGCGCTGGGCCTCGAGCGCATCGAAGCAGCCCTGCGTTCGCTCACCTAGCGACGATGGTCCGCGTCGTCATCCGCCAGCCCATCGGCCGTCCGGCCGACGAGGTGTTCGAGTTCCTCGCCGACTCGACGAACAACCCGACCTGGCAGAAAGGCATGACGTCCTGCCGGTGGCAGGGGGATGGGCCGATCGGGCTGGGCTCCCGCTACGAGCAGGTGGCCGGCTTCATGGGCAAGACGATCACGTCGCTGTTCGAGGTGACCGCGTTCGAGCCGGGCCGCTCGATCAGCATCAAGACGATCGAGAGCAGCTTCCCCATCGCGGTCACCCGCTCCGTCGAAGAGACCGCGCAGGGCTGCGTCGCGATCGCGGAGGTGTCGGGCGAGCCGTCGGGCTGCCTCGTGCTCCTGGGGCCGATGATGCGGCCGATGCTGCGCTCGTCGGTGGCGAAGGACTACCGGGCGCTCAAGGCGCTGCTGGAGTCCCGGGAGGGCTGAGCGCGCGGGGCGCCGTGTTGTGCGACGCTGTCGCCCATGGATACCGCCGCCATCTTCGAGATCGAACGACCGCACTCCAAGCTGCTCAAGCTGTACATCGTCCGCGCCCTCCTCTCGGGCCCGCTGTTCGTCATCGTCATGCCGGTGCTGTACTTCCGGTACCACACGCTCCGGTACTCCTTCGACGAGGAGGGGGTGTCGATGCGCTGGGGGATCCTGTTCCGGCGGGAGATCAACCTCACCTACGCCCGCATCCAGGACATCCACCTGAGCTCCGGCGTCGTGCAGCGCTGGCTGGGCCTGGCGGACATCCAGATCCAGACCGCCTCGGGCTCCGCCGGGGCGGAGATGACCATCGAAGGGCTGCTCGAGTTCGAGGACGTCCGCAACTACCTGTACGGCCGGATGCGCGGCCACGACACCGACGGCGACGGCGTGCCGGACGGCCCCGACGAGCTGGCGGACCTGCTGCAGGAGGTGGCGACGGAGCTGCGCGCGACCCGCGAAGCGCTGGTCGCGGCCCGCCCTGCGGCCCCGGCCGAGACGGGGGACGTCGACCATGTATGAGCCCCTCAAGAGGCTGACGCTCGGCCTGCTCAAGGTGCCGCCCAAGCCGGATCCGCCGGCCGGCGACCCCGAGCAGCTCCAGGTCTTCCTGGCCGCGAAGGCCTACTACACCTACCGCCTGGCGGTCTGGGCGATCCGCGCGGTCATCGTCAGCGCGTCGCTGGGGCTGCCCGGGCTCGGGGCCGCCATCGGCGCCCTGGCCGCCTTCTCCGAGGGCGAGGTGGTGCTCGCGGTCCTCATCGCCCTCGCCGCCATCGCGCTCCTGACCCTCGTGCCGCTGTGGCTGCTCCTGACGTGGGCTGCGCTGCGCCTCGACTACGAGATGCGCTGGTACATGATCACCGACCGAAGCCTGCGCATCCGGGAGGGCGTCTACCACGTGCGGGAGATGACGCTGACGTTCGCCAACATCCAGAACATCAGCGTGTCCCAGGGCCCCATCCAGCGCTACTTCGGCATCCAGGATCTGCTCGTGCAGACCGCCGGCGGCGGCGGCGTGGTCCCCGGCGCCCAGGGCCAGCACGGGGGCGGCGGCATGCACCTGGGCTTCATCCGCGGCGTCGACAACGCCGAGGAGATCCGCGAGGTGATGATGTCTCGGCTCAAGCAGAACCGGGACTCCGGGCTGGGCGACACGGATGAGCGCAAGAAGCGACGCCCCGGTCGCGGCGCCGCCACCCCGCGAGCGCTGAGCGCCGCCCGCCTGCTCGTCCAGGAGGCCCGCGCCCTGCGGGAGGCCGTCAGCTGACAGTGAGCCGACGGCTCAGCAGCCCGGAGACTCGTGGGCGATGAGGACGGAGCCGTCGCGGGTGTCGACCAGGATCGCCGCCTCTTCGCTGCACTCGCTCATGTCCATGTACAGCGTCTTCTGCACGTAGGCGCCGGCCTGGGTCGCGAGGTCGCCCGACAGCGCGTCGACGATGTCGAACCGGTCCTCGTACAGCGCCTGGGTGGCGGCGTCCGCCTCGGCGGGGACGAAGTCGCCGTCCAGGACCCGCTCGTCGATGACCGTCAGGGCTGTCTGCAGCGTGCCGACGAACGAGCCGCCGCCCGGCGTCCAGGGGCTGACGATCCGGTAGTCCTCGGGCAGCTCCGACCAGTCGATGAAGAAGGTCGCGTTCCAGAGCGCCTCGTCCACGGCGCCCGGCTGGGTCCACCACTCCTGGCAGCCGCTGGCCTGCAGGGAGACGATGTCGGCCCAGGGCTGATCGACCGTGGTCGTCTCCGCGAGCAGGACGTTGAAGTCATCGGCCGCCGGGTTGGCCAGCGGGGTGAACTGGGGCACGCACTCGGGCCACTCGTCCCCCATCATCTCCTCGGTCTCGGCCTTGAGCTTCGTGAGCGCGGAGTTGCCGACGTAGTAGAGGCCGGCGAGCACCGCCACGCTGGGGACCGGCTGGGCGGCCACGATGCTGTCGGCGGCCCGGCTGTCCAGGCCGATGTAGTGGTCGAAGTCGTAGTGGTCGAGGTCGTTGACGACGATCTCCAGCATCAGGTCGGCCTGCTCGACGGTGAACTCGACGCCGTCCCAGCTGCCCAGGACGTCGCCGCCGGACGGCACCAGCCCCTGGGCGTCGGCGTACGCGACCATCGCGTCGATGGCGGAGGCGCCGACCCAGTAGACGTCGTCGACGTCGGCGACCGAGTCGAACGACCCGTGGGCCTTGCGGGCCATCAGGTTCTCGGCCGCGCGGCGGTTCAACGGGACCTCGTGGTCCAGCACCTGCAGCGTGGTCGCGGGGTCGTTGAGCAGGTCCAGCAGGCCGACCGCGGCGGGGCTGCCGTCGACGATCGGGTAGGTCGCGACGTCGACCGGCGCGAGGTCCGACGAGTCGGGGGCGACGGCGCAGGCGCTGAGCAGGACGAGGGCGGCGAGGGGAGCGAGACGCTGAGACATGAAGACCTCCGGCGCCCCTGAACTAGGCCCCTCCGCGCCGGGATCCAACCCATTTGTTTGAGAGAAAAGAACGGGCCCGAAGTCGGTTTTCAAAACCGGAGACGGCGCTCCCGGACAGCCGCTCTGTCCGTCGATCTTCGAGTTCGGGCGGCTACTGCGGCGCGATCAACGCGAGCACGAGCCCGTCGTCACGATCCAGGCCGCTCATCGCCTTGCCGAGCACCGTGCCCCGGCTCGGGTCGTCCTCGGACGCGGCGCAGGCGTACCCCGCGCGGGCCGACGAGACGAGCAGATCACCCGGCTCGATCGCCCCGCAGGTCGCGTCCGCGAGCACCCAGGCCCGACCCGCCAGCGCGACCGGCAGGTCGACTTCGCCGCCGGGGCGCTGGCCGAGCACGATCCCGGCCTCGAGGCCGCCCGCCCCGGAGATCACGCCGGCGATCTTCGGGTCGGCTCGCCGCTCGCACGCGCCGAGGGCGCCCGGCACGTCGGGGTCGATGCAGACGACCATGCCGCGGCGGGCGCTGAGGTCCTCGCTGAACTCGAACACCTCGGCGACGTCGTTGCCGTTGGTCCACAGCTTGCCGGCCGTCGGCGTGGCGTAGAGCGCCGCCTGGGCCTCTCCGGCGCCGTTGCGGACCGAGATGTAGCCGCTGTCGTGGTCCTTGTGCTGCGTGATGCGCACGATCGACTTGTCCTGCCGGTTGAAGGTCTCCATCCAGCCGGCGTCGCCGTCGTTGACGTTGAGCTCGACCCTCAGCTTGCCGGCCGAGTCGCGGATGCGGAGGCGCCCTTCGTTGTTTCCGTCCGCCTCGATCACGACGACGTCCTTCTTCACCTCGGGAGCGGCGATGGTGAGCAGCCCCCGCCCCGCGGTGCTCGTGCCGGCCCACACCACCTCGGCGCCGTCCAGGCGCGTCAGCTTGAGGAACTGGCCGTCCTCCCCCTGGTACAGCGCCTTGATCGTGTCGTGGGCCTCGCCCACGGCGGCCGGGAGCACGAGCAACACCAGCGCGAGCGCTGGCACGGCGAGGAGAAGCGAAGGACGGAACGGCGGTCGGTCTCGGTTCGGCATGGGGATCCCTCCTGGTTCGGAGAGCCTAGCCCAGCTCGCTGTCTCCTCGGCCCGGCGCAGCCGAGTCCTGGCTATCCGTTCAGGAAGAGGCTGAACGAGAAGTTGAACGCGGACATCGACTGCTGCTCCGCGTAGGCCTGGAACGCGCGCATCGAGATGCGGGCGGTCGCCCCCTCCTGCTGCATCATCGCGGAGGCCTCGTAGCGCTCGATCCGCTCGAAGCGGTCCAGCCCGTGGTCGCTCTTGCGGCCGGTCCGGGTGGCGACGTCGCCTTCGTCGGCTGCGTCCGCCTCGAAGCCCGAAGGCATGCCCGTGCCGAAGAAGTCGGGATCCTCCGCCCGCAGGCGAGCCGCGTCCGTCGCGTTATCGGCCTCGTAGC
Organism: uncultured Rickettsiales bacterium; assembly: GCA_964416435.1. Classification (GTDB taxonomy): domain Bacteria; phylum Myxococcota_A; class UBA796; order UBA9615; family UBA9615; genus CAYQEG01. Next base: position 14,162 of record CAYQEG010000012.1, on the reverse strand, counting down.
CGGAGTCGATGCCCTGGCCCGTCGGATCGGGATCCTCCGCCCGGAGCCGGGCGGCGTCGATCGGGTCGTCCGCCTGGAAGCCCGAGTCGGGCACCGCCACGTCCGCCTGGTAGCCCGAACCGATCTCCGGCGCGTCCGCCTGGAAGCCCGAGTCGGGCTCCGGCACGATCGACGGCGGAAGCTCCGGGGCCAGGTCGACGGGGGCGGGCTGGTAGGGCACGTGGGCGATGCCCGTCCCGCCCTCGGCGGAGCTCTCGAAGCTGCTGAAGAAGGACTGGAACGAGTCCGAGCCCCGGGCCGCCTCCGCGCCCTCGAAGCCGCCGGCCTGCATCCCTCCGAACCGGGACATCGCCTTGTCCATCTGGTTCATCATCCGGTCGACCATCTTGTGGAGCCGCTGCCGCATCTGGTAGCGACCCTTGCGACCGCCGCGCTGCTTCGCGCCGCCCTTGGCGACCTCCGCCACACCCGCCGCCTCGCTCGCGGTCGTGCTCGCCGGGGCTGCGGTCGACGCCGGGGCGGCCGCGTGGGCGATGCCCCGACGAACCCCCTTCTCGCTCCCGAGCTCCAGGGCGGCCTGTCGGGTGACGGCTTGCAGCTCGGGGCTCAGGGAGAGCCGCTCGGACCTCGCCGCCTTCGGCGCCTTCGCCGCAGCCTTCGCTGCGTGGCCGTGGTGGCGGCCCTTGCTGGCCTTGCCCTTGGGGCGGACCCGGGCGGTCTCGTCGGCCGCTACATGAGTGGCGTGTGCAGAGATGCGCATGTTCGCTCTATCGGGAGGGCGGAGCGGGCGTTGAGCTCTTCGGCGCGATTTGAAGGGTCGCGAGGACCCCGTTCAGCCGCCGCTGGAGTCCGCTGAACGCTGGACTGGAGCGCGCTCAGTTCGGTCGGACCCAGTTGTTCATCGCGTAGACCATCACCCCGGTGACCGCGACGTACGCCCAGATCGGGAAGGTCACCCGGGCCCACCTGCGGTGCACCTCGAAGCGCTCCTTGAGGGCGAGCGTGACGGTCACGACGATCATCGGCACGACGATCACGGCGAGGATCGTGTGGGTCAGCAGCAGCACGACGAAGAACGCGCGCACCCAGTCGTCCCCGGGGAAGCGGGCGTGCCCCAGCAGGGTCGTCTGGGAGACGTAGGAGACGACGAACGCCGCCCCCGTCGCGATCGCCGCGAGCATCAGCCGCGGGTGCAGGACCTTGTCGCCCCGCCGGATCGCCCGCCAGCCGGCGAACACCAGGATCGCCACGATCGTGTTGAGGAACCCGGAGAGGTGGGGCAGGTGCTCGAGCACGCCCCCTTATACGGAGTCCTAGTCGCCGCCGCCCTCGGGGTCATCACCCTGGGGCGCGGTGATCAGACCGCTCTCGACGTCCTCCCGGCCGTACACCCGGCTGTAGGCGTCGTCGGTCTCGCCCTTGCGCGCCTTGTGCACCGACCACGGCACGTCGGTGAACGCGTCGTCCGGGTGCAGCGGATACTCGATCGGCTCCCGCCCCTCCATGGTGATGGTGAAGCCGGTGGTGCCGTCGCTCTCGATGAGGATGTGGCTGTTGGCCACGGTCTGGGTCTTGAGCGTGTGGGGGTGCGGCTCGGGGAGCACGAAGCCGTCGTCGTTCTTGGTCTGGTAGATGTCGCTGCCCAGCGGGCGGCCGGTCCAGTAGTCCTCGAACCCCAGCATCCGCATCACCGCGTACTGGTTGGGGTGTTTGTGCCCCCGCCCGCACGAGATGATCGACGTCAAGGGGCGAATCCGCTGCAGGAACGGGTAGTTGGACGACCACTGGCTGCCGTGGTGGTTGACCCGGTAGACCTCGACCGGCCGCAGGTGCTGGTAGGTCGCCGACTCGATGGAGTGGTACCAGGCGCCCCAGCTCTCGTGCAGGTAGCCCGACAGATCACCCGCGATGTAGAAGTCGAACTTCTTGTAGTGGATGACCATCTGGATGCTGAAGTCGTTCTGGCTCGTCGTGTTGATCCAGGAGTCCTTCACCACGTTGTCGCGGCCCTCGACCTCCGCGCCGACCGACAGCACCTCGACCCAGACGTCCTCCCCCATGTCGATCTGGCGGTCGGGCCCGAGCTGATCGAAGCCGATCGTCTCGCGGTCGACGCCCTTGTCCTTGACCCACTGGCGGTAGGTCATGTCGCCCTGGCCGCTGGCGTCGTAGTCGATGCCGGTGTCCAGGATCTTGCCGACCCGGATGTTCAGCGCCTCCCACAGGTAGAAGATGCCGGTCGGCTCCTTCCCCTTGGGCGAGCCCATGTGGTCCTTGTGGTAGTGCGACGGGACGACGTAGTCGATCTCGAGGATCGGGCGGCCGGGCTTTCCGTCGTCGGTCAGGTTGCGGAGCGCCGGCTCGACGACGTGCTTGGCCTCGTTGCCCTGCATCGACGACTCGCCCGCGTCCATCACCATGATCTTGCGATCGCCGGTCTCGTCGGCCGGCCCCTCGATGATCGTCGCGTCCCCCTGCCCCACGTTGAGCACGTGGATGCGCACCGTGTCCGGGTCGATCCGCTTGTCGCCCCGCGCCCCGAGGAGCAGCGGCACCACCAGCAGGGCGCTGCCTACCGCCACACTCACACGAAACCGATTCACATCCGCCTCCTGATCCACGCCAGCCCGCCGAGCATCAGCAGGGCCAGGCCGCCGGCCGCGCCACCGGCGCCGCCCTCACAACGACAGCCCACGCCCGACGGCGGCAGGCCGACCAGCCCCGTCTTGCAGGGGCCCGCGCTGCCCGGCGTGCCGAAGTTGCACTCGCCCTGATCCGTGACGGTGCCCGGGATGCAGTCGTCGAAGCTCGCTTCGCACCACGCCTCCGGGTCGTCGTTCAGATCGATGGCGTCCGCCTCGGTCACGTCGAACTCCATGGAATGACCCGCTCGGTTGGCCATGAGGGTCATGTCGAAGACCGCGGAGTCGACCAGCACCGGGTCGCCCGCCTCCCCGGTGGGGCACAGGAGCCGCAGCTCCTCGAGGGAGCTGTTGGACTGGGAGATCGACTCGTAGATGAAGTGGGTCGAGTCTCCGAAGTCGCATGTCCCGAAGCTGGATGGCTCGGTGGCGTCGATGCAGCGGCTCTTGACGAACACGGTCGCGCCGGCCGACGGGATGCTCGGCTGCGCGCCGGTGGTGCCGATGACGTAGGACTCGACGTCGTACAGCGGGTCCAGCTCGCCGTCTTCGCCGTAGCGGTGCTTCTCGATCGTGCAGCCGACGAGCTCCAGCCGGTCCGACGTCAGGTTCGCCAGCTCGAACCACTCGGGGAAGCTGTCCCCCTCGTCGCTGCTCACCGGCGAGATCATCAGCTCGCTGAACATCGCGTCCCCGGGGCCCGGCCAGTCCTGCGCCAGGCAGGCGCCCGGCTGCCCCGGGGTGCCGTAGTACGGGTTCTGGTCCTCGTGGGAGTCGATGTACGTCACGTCGTCCGGGGGGATGCACCAGCGGCCCAGGTCGTCGTTGGCGCTCGCGTCCTCGGAGACCTCCGGGAGATTGACCGAGCAGGCCTCCGACGTGACGCCGTCGGCCGGACAGGCGCCTTCGAACTGCTCCCAGGAGTAGGGGGCGGAGTCGACTACGTCGTCGTCGCAGAGCAGGTAGATCCAGGCGTCCTCGCCGTTGGCGAAGGTGATGTTCGAGTACCGATAGTCCGACGCGATGGCGTCCGGGTCCCCCTCGCTGCCCGCGACCGTGTCCACGCTCTTGCTGAACAACGCGTAGGCGCCCGACGCCAGCGGCAGGCTGTTGCCGGGGGCGTCGATCTCGTGCTTCGCCCACAGCTCGTGGCCGACGTTGTCGACCGTGATCTCCTCGAACGGCCCTTCCCAGATCTCGCACGCGTGCAGGTCGCAGCCCGACGCGGTCAGGATCTTCATCTCGAACCACTCCCGCGTGCTGCTCGGGGGGTCCATCATCAGCTCGGTGAACGCCGCGTCACCCGGGCCGCAAGGCGGCCCCGACTCGGGGCAGGAGCCGACCGCCCACGGGGTGGCCGGCATCTCCCGACCGAGGGCGTCGTAGACGAACGTCGCCGACGGCGGCACACACCAGGAGCCGACCCAGTCGTCGTTGCCGTCGCCCGACTGGGCGTCCTCGGCGACGTTGACCGAGCAGGAGGCGGCGCCCGTGCCGTCGCAGTCGCCTTCGAACTCGCTCCAGTCGTAGGTGACCGCGTCGATCACCACCGCGTCGCAGACCAACTCGATCGTCTCCGCCGAGCCGTCGTTGAGGGACAGGGAGGTGTACTGGAAGTCGGAGGCCCGGACGCAGGAGCCGCCGTCGTCGAACACGACGCAGTCGTCGTCGGTCCCCTTGTTGCCGATCGCGTAGTCCCTCGAGGGGATGCTCAGCGCCGCGATGGTGAACTCGTTGCCCGACTCGCGCAGCACGCAGCCGGACAGGTCGGTCGCCGTGGGCGCGGTGTTGTACAGCTCGATCCACTCGGGCGCGGACACCGACGCGATCATCAGCTCCGAGAACACCACCTCGCCGGGCTCCACCGCCGAGGCGGTGGCCGGCAGCAGCAGGGCGACGAGGGTGGCGAGGGCGACGCGCATCAGAGCTTGAGCTGCATGGTGAAGAGGACCTCGCCGAAGTGGCGAAGCTGGTGGTCGGTCTGCTCGTACTCGTCGACCGCGAGCGGGTCCGGCACCGTGCGGCTGGCGGAGCCGACGTCGCACGCCGACGGGAGGTCCGGCAAGCGGCGCCCGACGAGCCCGCGCAGGCGGAACTTGAGCCGCTGGGCGACCTTCTGCTCGACCTGGAGGTAGCCGTACACCGCGTGGTCGCCGTAGGTGCCGCCGCTGCCGCTGCGGCTGCCCTGCACGTCGACGTCGTAGTACCGGAAGGCCCCCTTGATCGTGGTCGTCTTGGTCGGCGTCAGGCGGCCCGAGACCCGCAGCGCGTGGCCCTGCTGCATGCGGGTCTGGCAGCTGACGTCGCTCACCCCGATCGTCTTGTCGAGGTCCGTCCAGGTCCGCTGGTAACGCACGGTGACGTCGCCGACCTTCTTGTGATCGACCCGCACCTGGCCCCCCAGGGTGACCTTCTGGCCGGCCCGGTCGCTCAGCTCCTCGAGCACCTCCTCGAGCAGGTCGTCGTCCAGCCGGCTGAGGTTGCCGGTGTAGTCCGCCCCGGCGAACAGCGACTCGTCCAGGTCGCCGCTGTAGCGGTGCTCACGACCGTTGAGGGCCAGGTTCTGATCCGTGAACCGGATGTAGGTCTTGAGCTGCAGGAACTCGAGCGGCCGCCCGGTCACCGAAGCGCGCAGGTCCAGGTCGAAGGCGTTGACCAGCAGGTTGCGAGACAGGTCGATCCGGCCGGTGGCGGACAACCGCTTGCTCGAGTGGTTGTACGAGCCTCGGAACCGCAGCCCCTGCTCCCCCCGGTCGGTGAAGCCGAGGATCTGGTCCGGCGCCGCCTCGCCCCGGGCGAAGGGGTTCTGGTAGCCGATGTCGTAGTGACGGGCGCTGAACACGAACTCGCCCCAGGGCGGCTCGATGAGGGCCTGGAAGTACAGCGCCATGGCCGGCTTTGCGCCCAGGTAGAACGCCGCCTCGCCGGCGAAGTCGACCCACGCGAAGCCGACGCCACCGTCGATGCCGACGACGCCCCAGCCCAGGTCGGTCGGCCAGCCGCGGCTGATCGCGTAGGTGTCCTGGTCGGTCACCCCCCGCATCGCCCGCAGGTCGAGGAACGCGCCGTATCCGGTGACGCCGACGTGGGTCCGGCTGTTGAACCGCACCGTCGCGTTGCCGCCCGCGAGGGCCACGCGGAAGACGTCGGGGAGGGTCATCGACCGCGCCCGGACGTCGTCCATCCAGATGCGCGGCGAGTCCAGGTCGTCGGTCAACAGGTCGACGTCCTGTCCGCCCGTCAGCTTCATGTAGGACGAGTAGAGGTCGTAGTTGCGGATCGAGCCGAACACCGACAGGTCGAACTGCGCCCGCCCCACCTTGAGCTCGTAGGCGTGGGCGGCCGCCCCGAACAACCCCTTGTGCTGAGAGATCCGCTCGCTGCCGGAGTCGCCCCGGACCAGGCGGACGCGGAAGCCGTGGCGGTCCCGTCCTGACGTCGCCATGACCAGGCCCTGGCCGTAGTCGATGTGGTAGCTGCCGACGACCACCGAGCCGTTGGGCCGCCGGATGCGGACCCAGCCCGAGTGGGGCTCGAACAGGGGCGCGCCGTAGCTGGCGTAGACGTCCCGGGAGGACGGCTCGTACTCGGCGACCTTGACCCCCTCGTGCAGGCCGCCGACGAGGCCGAAGTCGAGCCAGCCCATCACCTCGGCCCGACCCGCGAGCACCATCGCCGGCCACCGGTCGTAGCCCAGCTGGCAGGGGTACTTGCTGCGCGCCGCGTAGTCGTTCTCGATCTCCTCGCAGCCGTCGAACTCCTTGTAGAGGAAGAAGCTGATCTCGCCCCGCGCCGGCGGCATCGAACCCTTGACCAGGGAGACGTAGACGAACGGCTCGATGTGGGCGAGCAGCCGCCAGGTCACCCCGTCGACGCGGGTCAGCAGGTCCGGCAGTCCGACGTAGGGGCCGTCGATGATCCGCTCTTCGACGATCGCGTCGGCCATCGCCGCGGTGATCCCGGGCAGCTGGTAGAGGTCCGACTTCTCCGACCGGTTCAGATCGATCGGGACCTCGAGCAGCGACAGGAGGATGCGGTACTCCTCCTCGTCGATGGCGCCGTCGTAGTAGAGCTCGGAGAGCTCCTGCTCGTCGCTGACGTCGATCTCGACGGAGTACTCGCGAGCTTCGGCCCGGCCGGCCGCCAGGGCGAGCGCCACGAGCGCGACGCCGAGCATCGGGCGGAGCATCGTGAGGGGGCGCAGTGTGGACACGAGCACGCATGATAGGCCAGATGGCCGAGCCGCGAGAGGCGTGGTAGGCCGAAGCCATGGACACCCTCTGGAATCGAGTGGAGCCGGGCGCCGTTACCGCCATCGTGGGGGTGACGCTCCCCGCTGCCCCAGCCGGCTGGCGCACGGTCCGCGTCAGCTGCCAGGGGGAGGTCCCCCACGCCGCCGCCCTGGCCGCCCGGGAGGCGCTGCTCCGGGCCGCGCCGCCCAGGAACCCGGGGGAGGCGGCGATCCGACGGCTGCGGGCCGGACTCCGGCGCCGGCTGCTGGGCGACACCTCCGCGGAGGAGCACGCGGACGCCCTGGTGGGGCCGATGTTCCGGCTCGCCCACCGCCACCCCGGCCCGACCGCGCTGGTGTTCGAGCACACCGACCGGGCCGACCCCGAGTCGCTCCTCCTGCTGCTCGACGTGGTCGCCTGGAGCGGCCGACTCGGCAGCGCGCTGGTGCTCTGCTTCGACGAGGCGCCGGCCGGGGCGGCCCAGGAGCTGCTGGACTCGGTGCGCCTCGTCGAGGGGCCCAAGCACGTGATCGAGCGAGCCCCGACGGCCGCTCCCGACGCGGCGGACGACGACCTGGAGGCGATGCGCCGGGAGCTCGTGGTGCTGCGCTTCGAGGTCGCCGCGCTGCGCACCCGGGTCGAAGAGCTGAGCCACCGGACCGACGAGGCCCCGCCCCCTCCCGAGCCGACGGAGGAGGAGCCGGGCCTCGCGGACGACCTCCTGGTCCGCGCCGAGAACTGCCTCGCTCGGGCCCTGATGCACTGGCACGCCGCCGGCGCCGGCCCCGCGTTCACGCTGCAGTCGGCCCACGCCGAGGCGCTGCGGGCCCACGAGCTGCTCGCGGGGGCCGACGCCTTGAGCCGGGCGGAGGCCGCCCGGGTGCTCGCCGGCGTGCTGTACGACATCGGCGATCCCGACAGCCTCGAGGACGCGCTGGAGGTGCTCACCGACGCCATGCAGTCCCTCATGGAGGACGACGAGCCGACGGAGGCGGCGCGCCTGCTCAACGACCAGGCGGCGGTGTGGGTCCGCATCGGAGACCCGCTGCGGGCGTGGGGCCTGCTGGAACGCAGCCGGGAGATCTTCGAAGCGGCCGACCCCGACGACCCCGCGACCCGGATCGAGCTGGCGGAGACCAACCACCTCGTCGCCCGACTCCCGCTCCACGTCGGCGCCCGGCCGGGGTTGGAGGGCGAGGCGCTGGCCATGGCGCGCGACTCGGCGGACCGCGCCCTGGGCACCTACGACGCGCTGCGCATGCCCCTGGAGGTCGCCCGGGTGCTCGAGACCCGGGGGCGCCTGGGGGTGAGGTCGCAGGACCTGGAGGCGTCCGAGCGCGACCTCCGGGCGGCGTTCGCAGCCCAGGAGGATCTGGGGGACGTCGTCGGCATGGCCCGCACGACCGGGGCGATGGCGGAGCTGGGGCTGGCCCGCGGCAACTACGACGGCGCGCTCACGCTGCTCGCCGAGTCGGTGCGCCTCAACGGGGCCAAGGGCTCGCCGCGGGGGCTCGCCGAGAATCGAAGGGCCCTCCTCGCCTTCTCCGAAGCGCTCCCTCCGCCGGTCCGGGCGGAGCTGTCGGGCGCCCTCGACACCCTGCTGGGGGAGTGCGGCGACGCCTGAAATGAGCCGCCTCACTTCAGGGGGCGGCGTCGCAATGCAGGAACCGCGACCCGGCCATCCACGCCTCGTCCGGGTACCAGGCGAACACCAGCGCGCCCTCCTTGATGGTGTCGATGAGCGATGTCGACACCGCCGGCCGGACCGCCGGGCAACCCCAGCTGCGGCCGAGTCGACCGTGTCGACGGACGAACGCCTCGTCGGCGTAGTCGGCCCCGTGGATGACGATCGCCCGCTCCCGGGCGTTCCCGTTCCAACCCGGCTCCAGCCCGTCCAGGCGCAGGGAGTAGCCGTGCTTGCCGGTGTAGGTCTCGGCCGTCCGAAACAGGCCGATGCTCGACTGCTTGCTGCCTTCGACGTCGCTGAAGTCGACCGCCCGATCCCCCCCGGTGCCCTTGCCGTGGGCGACGCGCTCGCGGAACAGCACCCGCTCGGCCGCGAGATCGAGCACCCAGAGCCGCTCGGCGGTCGACGGCAGAGAGTAGTCGATGACGGCGACGATGGAGGAGCCGCGAGCGCTCCCGCCCTCGTCCGCGCCCGCGCAGGCGGCCGCGGTGCGGGCGGCGGCGAGCACACCGGGATCGAGCCCCGGGGGGGCGAACTCCGACGCTGACGCGGCGCGGGCCGACGACGCGGGGGGGCCGCTGCAGGCCAGCGCGAGCGCCGCCGCGACGACGATCAGGGACGTTCTCCAGGCTCTCAAGGGGGGGCGCACTCCTCGGTGGGTCTCGCGGAGCAGACACGAGGAGGGGCCGTTGTGTTCCGGAGAATCAGCGTCAGCGGATGGCTACCTTGATCGGGGCGCCCTTCCCGGCCTTGATGATCCTGGGCATCGTCAGCGTCAGCACACCCTCCTCCCAGACCGCCTCGATCTTGTTGGCCTTGACGTCTTCGGGCAGGCGCAGAGTCCGGCTCATCGCGCCTCCCTTGTACTCGTGGAGGTAGTAGTCCTCGTTGCGGACCTCCTCCTCCTCGTCGCGCTTCGCGTTGATCCGCAGCACGCCGTCCTCGACGGTCACGTCGATGTCGGCCTTGTGCACGCCGGGCAGGGCGGCCTTGACGATGAACTTGCCGTTCTTGTCGAACACGTCCATCGGGAAGTAGTTGCCCTCGAAGCTCCACTCTCCACTCGCCATCGAGCGCATCAGGGGCATGAGGGGACGGTTCAGCATGTTCGCCAGGGTGCGCATCTCTTCGAAGGGATGGAAACGGGTGATCTCGGCCATGACATCTGCTCCGGCCGGGCCTGTGGGGGTTGAGTTTGGAGGCCCGGATGCGCGGTCCCAGCGCAAGCCTCGTGCCAGTCTCCCAACTAGTTGGGCGGGTGCGGCTCGGGCGCCGGGTCCTGGGGCCCCTGGTCGGGGTTGTCGGGGCCGGTGTCCGGGATCTCCTCCTCCTCATCATCGATCGAATCGCCGCACTCGTCCACTCCGACCAGCGCAAAGAGGGCGACCGCCATCAGGAGGATCCAGAGCGCGCGGAGCAGGGCGTGATTCGGCATCGTGACCTCCGGTCAGCTGACACCGGCTTGTGAAGCACAGGCCGTGCCACAGGCGCCGCGCCGGACCGAACGGCCGACCGGGGCGGGAGGCTCCGGCAGGGTGAACCGGTTCACACCGGTGGGTGCACCGCTCCACCCCGGGGGTCGGCGGGATCAGAGGCGGCCGATCTCCTTCAGCCAGCCTGCGCTGGCCTCCATGCCGTCGGCGAACGAGACGCACGGGGCCCACCCGAGCCGCTCTTGCGCCTTGACCCGCAGGTAGTCCGGCTTCGCCCGGTAGTGCCGCAGGCGGGTCCGGTTCAGGGGCAGGCCGAGGGGGAGGATCTCGTTGGCGAACGCGATCGTCGAGGCGGCCCACATCGGGATCCTCTTCGGCTTGCGGCCGACCATGTCGCCGTACGCGCCGAAGAACTCGCTCCACGGCACCGGCCGATCCACCGCGTTGAAGGCCTCCCCGACCGCGCCGTCGTGGGTCGCGCAGATCGTGAGCAGGTCGCACAGGTCGTCGACGAAGATCGGTGAGCCACAGCCCGCGCCGTCGCCGAAGATCGTCGGCACCCCCTTGGCGACCAGCGAGGCGATCTTCGCCGTCCAGGTCCACGAGCCGGGGCCGTAGACCATGCCGGGACGCACGACCGCGACGGGCAGGTCCCGAGCCGCCGCCGCCTCGAACACCTTCACCTCGCCCTCCGCCTTGGTGCGGCCGTACTCGTCGTTGGCGTCCGACGGATCCAGCGGGTGCTCCTCGGGCACCGGGCCGTCCGGCGGGGGGCCGTAGGCGGCGATCGTGCTGACGTGCACGACGCGCTTCACCCCGGCGTCGGCGCAGACCTCGACGAGCTGCACCGCGGCGTCGATGTTGATGTCCCGGGCCGGCTCGGGCACCGGCCGGTCGCCGCCCAGCCAGGCCGCCACCGCGAACACGACCTCACAGCCGTCCACCGCCGCCGCCATCGCGTCCCGGTCGCGGAGGTCGGCCCTCACCAGCTCGACGTTCGTGTCCTGCAGCGCCGGCACGTCCTCGCGGGCCTTGCGGCCGGTGCCCCGGACCGTCGCCCCGGCGGCGTCGAGCCGCTGGGCGAGTCGCCCCCCGATGAAGCCCGTGGCGCCGGTCACGAGGACCCGGCGCCCCTTCAGGTCGTCACTCATCTCGAAGTCTCCTGGGCCGCGCGCGGCCGGCCCCTACGTAGCCTCGTCGGCCCGGGGGTGCATCGCCAGTTCGACCGTGCCGTCGCCCTCCAGGCCGCCCAGCCACCGCCTGGGGTCTGCGAGCACCGCGTGCACGTCCTTGATGCCGTTGCCGGCGGTCAGCCCGTCGTCGATGCGCTCGTCGTAGCTGAACCGCAGGTGCAGGATCTTGCCGACGACGACCTCGCCATCCTCCACCACCGGCTGGTCCTCGACCTTGCCCATCATCACGAACTGGGACGCCGTGCCCCACTCGTACAGGTGGTGGTAGCCGGCCTTCATGCCGACGCTCCCGAGGTTGGCGATGAACACGGAGGTGTACATGCCGTCGTCCCGGATGAAGAAGGCGGGCAGCAGGTTGAGGTGGTCGAGGTAGCGGAAGACGAGCACGAGCACCGACAGCACCGTGCGCGGGATGAGCAGGAAGAGGCTCAGCTCCTTGTCCAGGCCGGTCTTCTTGTCGCTGCGCTCCACGCCGATCTTGTCGTTGATGCGGGCGACCAGCTGCCGGAACGTCTCGCCGTCCTTCATCTCCATCTTCACGACGCCGAGCTTGGCCTTGGCGTCCTTCTTCTTGCGCTTCGCGGCGAACGTGAACCATCGCGCCTTGCGCTGGTACATCCGCTTGCCCACCACGAACCGGTTCATCGCCGGGTGCCGCGCGACGCCGATGTTGCAGGCGGCCACGATGCAGTGGGTCATGTTGGCGCCGAACTCCTCGCGCGCCTGCTCGAGGTACGCCAGCAGCGGCTCCGCCCGGATGTAGTCGTCGAAGTAGACGACCGACTCGTTTCGGGTCGGCATGATGAACGGCATCATCCGGCGATAGGGATGCACCTTGCCGATGAGGTTGCCGTCGGATCGGCTGGTCTTGAAGTGGGCCAGGACGAAGAGCGCGAGCGCGACCAGGCCGGCGATGGCGAAGGGGTTCTCCAGCACCCGGCGACCTTACCAGCGGCAGGATCCGTGGCCCTGACGGGACCCACGGCAGTACCCTGGGGTCGGAGGACCCACCATGCTCCGTCTCGCTTCGCTGACCGCGGCTGTCGCCGTCGTGCTCGTCGCCGCCCCCGCGTCGGCCAACCAGATCTGGACCACCGACTGCAACTTCAACGCGCAGTCGAGCTTCGCGCTGGACGAGGTCGTCTGCGGCATGGGGGACGTCGACACCCCCTGCAACAGCAGCATCGTCGGGGCGGCGGACATCTGGGTCATCCCCGCCGGCGCGCCCGACTTCACCCTGGCGCCGGGCTCGATCCCGCAGCACATCGTCACCGCGGGCGGCGGCGGCGGGTTCTGGGGCGAGTACCTGTGGCTCCCCCCGCTGTCCGCCGGCACCTTCGACATCATCATCGACGAGGACTGCGACGGCGTGTTCGACGCCGGGCTGGACCTGCGGGCGTACAACGTCTTCACCGTCGTCGGCGTGCTCAGCGGCGCCAACATCGACGTCGCCGGCATCAAGGCCAACGCCCTGGCCGAGGCGACGCGGTGGGGGCAGATCCGATCCGGCTGGGCGCTGACGATGGCGGCCGTCAGCCTCGTCAACAAGGTCAACACCTTCGCCAGCGCGCTGGCCGGCGACTTCTCGGGGCTGATCGGCTGGGTCTACGGCAAGGCGACCGGCATGCCGACCGACTACAACTCCGCGATCCTTCAGATCGGCACCGAGATCATCAACGGCATGACGTCGAACATGGAGCTTCACTACATCCTGCTCGCCGCCGATCCGCCCGACGCGAACTACGAGCCCCTGGTGCTCCTGGACTGGTCGGTCCTGACCGACCCGGTCTCCGATCTCGGGCTCGAGGCGTACCCCTGGTCCCCCGCCGGGAGCACCGACCAGGAGGTCGCGATGCTCGAGGCGGCCAACCTGATGGGCGAGCAGTCGGTCCTCGGCGCCGCGCTGATCGACCAGTTCGAGAAGTTCCAGGGCGCCGACGCCGTCGAGGACCAGTACTGGCGCTACGTCACCGCCCAGCGGACCAGCGACCTGGCGGGCGAGATGGACGCCCACTACGCCGCCATGGAGGACGCCATCGAAGCCTGGAGGGCGACGGTGGAGACTGAGCCGGGGGCCGGCTTCCTGAATGATCCCACTGAGTTCGAGGCGATCCAGGACCGGCTCGCGACCGACGGACTGGACGCCGACGAGGTCGCCCTGCTGGAGCTGTACGGGCTGGACGAGGCGGCCCGCGACGCCTTCGTGGCGGACACCATCGCGCTGGACGTGCCCGACGAGGAGTTCGGCCAGCTGCAGCTCCTGGACGAGATGCTCGCGGGCATCACGTCGGCCCGCGGCGCGCTGCAGGACCTGCAGAGCCAGGCCGACGCCGTCGTGGTCGACGTCGCGCAGGTGATCACCCCCCACCACCCCGAGGCGAACGCCGGCGCCGACTACACGGTGGTGCTCGGGGAGACGCTGACGGTGTCCGCGGCGGGCAGCTCCGACCCGGACGCCGACGGCCTCACCTACGCCTGGGACCTGGACGCCGACGGCGTCTTCGACGACGCGACGGGCGTCACCGCGACCCTGACGCCGGCGGAGCTGGGGAGCTGGCTGATCGGCGTCGTCGCGACGGATCCGTCGACCTACGAAGACGCCGACTGGGCCCGCGTCACGGTGACCCCGGCCAACCTGCCGCCGACCCTCGTCTCGTTCACCCCCGAAGCGTTGACGATCGACGTGGCCGCGGGCGACGACCTGCCGGTGGCGGTCGAAGCGACCGACCCCGAGGGCGGGGCCCTGACCTACAGCTGGACGGTGGACGGCGTCGAGTTCGGGACCGCCGCGTCGGGCGCCTGGATCACGGCGTCGGGCGACGAGGGGCTGCACGTCGTGCAGGTCCACGTGTCGGACGACAGCCCGCTGAGCCCCGACCTCGTGGAGCAGCGGCAGGTGCTCGTGGTGGCCGACGGCGGGGACGACGACGACGCCACGGACGACACCGGCGCGGGCGGCTGCGACTGCGCCGCCT
>CAYQEG010000011.1:0-79161 GCA_964416435.1 uncultured Rickettsiales bacterium | reverse complement strand
ACGACGACGACTCCGCGGGTGACGATGACGACTCCGCGCCGGCGACCGTCGACGAAGACGGCGACGGCGCGACCGTCGACGAGGACTGCGACGACTCCGACCCCACCTCCTTCCCGGGGGCTCCCGAGGTCTGCGACGGGATCGACAACGACTGCAACGGGTCCGCCGACTTCGACCCGCCGTTCGGTGAGCTCGACGTCGACGGCGACGGATACGCCGCCTGCGCGGGGGACTGCGACGATCTCGACGACGCCGTGTTCCCCGGCGCCCCGGAGCTCTGCGACGGGCTGGACGGCGACTGTGACGGCGCGGTGCCGGGCGAGGAGGCCGACGACGACGGCGACGGCCAGGCCGCGTGCGCGGGGGACTGCGACGACGGCGACGCCGCCAACTTCGACGGCAACTCCGAGCTGTGCGACGGGGCGGACAACGACTGCGACGGTCTCGCCGACGCGGGGGGGCCCCTGGGAGAGCTGGACATCGACGGCGACGGGCAGGCCACCTGCGCGGGTGACTGCGACGATCTCGACGGGACGACGTTCGTCGGCGCCCCGGAGCTCTGCAACGGCGCCGACGACGACTGCGACGGGGCGGTCCCGGTCGATGAGCTGGACGGGGATGGCGACGGCCTGGCCGCCTGTGCGGGGGACTGTGACGACACGGACCCGGCCAACTTCGACGGCAACCCGGAGGTGTGCGACGGGGCGGACAACGACTGCAACGGCGCGGCCGACGTCGTCGGCGCCGGCTCGGAGTCGGACGACGACGGCGACGGACAGGCCGAGTGCGCCGGGGACTGCGACGACGGCGACCCGGCCAACTTCGACGGCAACCCGGAGGCGTGCGACGGGGCGGACAACGACTGCAACGGCCTGGCCGACAGCGGCGGCCTGCTGGGCGAGCTGGACATCGACGGGGACGGCCAGTCCGCCTGCGCGGGGGACTGCGACGACCTCGAGGCGGACGCGTACGTCGGGGCGCCCGAGGTGTGCAACGGCGCCGACGATGACTGCGACGGGAGCGTGCCCGCGGACGAGCTGGACGGCGACGGGGACGGTCAGTCCGAGTGCGCGGGCGACTGCGACGACTCGGACCCGTCGATCTCGGCGGCCACTCCCGAGGTCTGCAACGGGGCCGACGACAACTGCGACGGCCTGGTGCCCGACGACGAGGCCGACGTCGACGGCGACGGTGAGGCCGCCTGCGAGGGCGATTGCGACGACGACGACGCCAGCGCCTGGAGCGGCGGCGTCGAGGTCGCAGACGGCGTGGACAACGACTGCGACGGGTTCGGGCTCGACGGCGCTTTCCTGGCGACGGGCGATCAGGACCTGGCCACCGGGACGTGGGAGTTCACCAGCTTCCAGGTCGACTCCGGGGTCACCGTCACCGCGGTCGGCGCCGACACCCTCCTGATCTACGTGCTGCAGGACGCGGTCCTGGACGGCGCCCTCGACCTGTCGGGCGCTGACGGCGCCGACGCCGGGCCGTTCGGCGGCTCTCCCGCGCCGGGCGGCTCGGGGCGCGCGGGCGGAGGTGGCGGTGGCGACGGCGGGCACTACTCCTCCACCACCTCGGCCGCGGCGGGGACCGGCTCCTCGCCCGGTCAGCCCGGCGCCAACGAGATGGTCGGCGGCGGCGGCGGCGGCGGCGGGCTGGCCGCCGCCGGGGCCGACGGCTCCGACGGGCAGTGCTACACGGGCCGCTGCTCGTCCAACTACGCCATCGCCGGCGGGGTGGGCGGGCCGGCCCTCGGCTGCCCGGGCGATCCGGAGCTCCTGGCCGGGTCTGGCGGCGGCGGCGGCGGCTGGGGGGTCGCCGACAACGGCGACGGCGCCGGGGGCGGCGGTGGCGCCGGCGCGGTGGCGTTGATCGTCGGAGGCGAGGTCGTGATCACCGGCGTCGTCGACGCCTCGGGAGGTGACGGCGGCTCCATCACCGGCGGCTACGACGGCGGCGCGGCCGGCGGCGGGAGCGGGGGGAGCATCTGGATCGCGGGCGCCTCCGTGGACGACTCGGCGGCGACGCTCCAGGTCGACGGGGGGCTCGGCGGGGTCGCTCCCGTCGGACCCACGGTCGCGGATCCGGGGGACGGCGGGGCAGGCTCGGCGGGCTGCCTGTGGATCCTCGACGGCTGAGCGTCGAGGCTACTCCTCGCGCAGCCAGGTCCTCCGACCGCTCTGCGCGCTGCCGCTCCGCAGGACCATGCGCGTGTTCGTGAACGAGTAGATCGGGTCGCCGAACTGGCTGCCCGGCTGCACCGCTCCGGACGCTTCGAACTGCACGGTCCAGACGAGCACGTTGTCCAGGGTCTGCTCCTCGCCGTCGACGTTGACGAGCGTGTCGTCCATCACCGCATAGGTGCCGGTCTGGAGCGTCTCGTCGTCGACCGAGACCGCGTACGTGAACGCGCCAGCGTCGTCCTCATCGAACAGGATCTCCCGGGCCGAGTCGTCGTCGTTGGTCCAGTGGCCGACGAGGGCCTCGGTCGTGGGGTCGAGGCAGCCGACGAGCAGCCCCCCGGCGATCAGCAGGAGCAGGGTGCGCATGGGGGCAGTCTGGGAGAGCGCCCGGCGCCGGGCAAGCGGGGGCTGCGCGACCGGCGGGCTACCCGCAGTCGATCTCCAGCTGGAACGCGCCCTCGGCGCCGTCGTAGCCGTCGACCACGAACGTGTACCAGGTGTTCGGGATCACCTCGATCTCGAAGCTGTTGAAGATCACCTCGACCGCGTCGGCCTCGCGGCAGGTCTGGTCGGTGTCCTCGAGCACGATGATGTCGAGGTCGAGCTGGGTCGGGTCGGAGCCGACGAAGCCGACCTCGACCGACGTGTAGCCGGCGCTGAACCAGGTGTAGCCGACCTCCGGGCCGCTCCAGTTGCCCGTGATCTCCGGGTAGCCGTCGAACTGGTCGCTCGCCGGGGCCGCCGCGGTGGTTCCGCTGACCACCCGGCCGCACTCCAGCGTCTCCAGGATCGGGCACTCGGGGTGGGCCGTCTCGCTGACGTCGATGTGCATCCAGTCCTCGGCCACGACCGCTCCGGCGGTGTCGTAGCCCCGGGCTACGAGCAGGCGGTGATCGCCCTCGTCGGTGAACGTGTAGTTCAGCGCCCAGTCCTCGCCCACCCCGTTCGTCGAGCCGGTCTCGTCGTCGGTCAGCGCGTAGCCGTCGACGAAGTAGCGCACGGTCTCGACGCCGCTCGCGGTCACCGTGGAAGACATCCGCCAGGTCAGGCCGCCGCTCGGGACCCCGTGCACCTCCAGCACGTCGGCGCTGTCGCTGACCGTGATGGTGATCGTAGAGACGGCCAGGATGGCGCCCGTCTCGGACAGCGCTCGCGCCTCGATGGTGCGCACCCCGTCGGGGGTGAACTGCACGTCCAGGTTGGCCGGATCGGCCGCCGACGCCGGGCCGAGCTTCCAGGGGCCGGACCAGAACTCGACCACGTCGGCGCGGTGGGGGTCGGCCACCAGCGCGAGCGGGTTGCCCGTCTCGTCGCCGTCGCGGGGGCTCACCCACTCGATGGACGGGGTGCCCTCGTTGTAGGGCTCGTCGCCGTCGATGTCGCCGTCGTGGATCTCGCCGTCGCCCTCGCAGGACGAGCAGTCGGTGGAGCCTTCGCACTCGCCGCACGGGCCGCCGTCGACCGTGCCGGTGGCGTCGCAGGTGCCGCAGTCGCCGCTGGTGTCGCACGGCGGGCAGTCCCACGCGCCGTCGCCGTCGCTGTCGATCAGGTCCTCCCAGTCCCACGGCACGTCCCAGTCGTCGTCGTCGCCGGGCTGGCCTCCCGCGTCGTCGTCGTCACCGTCGTCGTCGTCGCCGGGGGTCGGCTCGTCCGGCTCGTCGGGGGTGCCGCCGGGGACCGGCGGGTCGCAGTCGTTGCCCTCGCGGTAGCAGTCGACCGACGCGAGGTAGGCGTCCCATGGGAAGTGGTCGCCGGGATCGTGCTTGTAGCCGGTGACCTCGGAGTGGGCGACGAAGTGGTCCCGGTCGACCGGGATGGCGTACTTGTCGGCCAGCCAGGCGCCCAGCCGGGCGGACGACTCGAGCATCGCCGGCGTCCAGGTGCCGGCGTTCCAGGCAGAGCCTTCGTGCTCGATGCCGATGGTGTCGGCGTTGGCGCCGGCGGCGTGCCACGCGCGGTCGGCGTCCCGCACCATCTGGGTGATGTGGCCGTCGCTCTTGCGGATGACGTAGTGCGCGGACACGTCGCTGCTCGAGTTGCGGAACCACGAGATCGCGCCGTCGTAGCTGCCCTCGGTGGTGTGGATGACGACGCGGTCGATGGCGCCGACTCCGCCGCTGCGGCTGCTGAAGTTGCTGCTGTGGGCGGCCAGGAAGCGCGCCGCGCCGGGGTAGTCGGTCGGCTCGCCGTCGCGGGCCTCGGTCGGCGCGGGGTCCATCCGGATGGCCGAGAGGCCGGGGATCTCGCGGGGGTCGATGGTGATGACGTCGCCGTCCCAGGTCTTCGTCACGAGGCCTCGCTGCAGGATCGCGAAGACGTCCGCGGCGTACTCGTGGGCGGCCCAGCTCTCGTCCAGGTCGGACCACGCGACGATCACCGGCCACCATTGCTCGTTGAGGGACCAGGCGAGGGCTCCGGGGGCGTGCTCGTCGCGGAGCTCGTCGAGCAGCGCGGCTCCCGCGGCGATCGACGCGTCCCGTCCGGTGCGGATCTCCTCGGGGGTCAGCCCCGTCAGGGTGGCCGCGCGGGTGACCTGGGCGTCGGTCAACCCCATCCAGCCGTACACCGGCGCGCGCTCCTCGTGGTCGCCCTCCAGGGGGGAGAAGGCCGACGCCTTCCAGGCGAGGGCGGTCAGCAGGTCCGACGGCAGGTCCGCGTCCGAGGCGACCTCGTCGAAGGCGTCGTCGGCGTCCAGGTCGGACAGCTCGCCGAGGTCCACGCCGGCCCCCGGGAGGCTCCCGACCGCTCCGTAGCAAGCGGTCAGCGCGACCAGGAGCGCGGGGCTCAGGGTCGAGACGATGCGGCGGGCCGGTGTCGCGTCGGTGTTCATACCGACAGCTTCGCCAGTGACCAGTGGAAGGAAGGTCGAGCGGATGTTGAGAGTCGATGTATCCATGGATCCGCAACAAAACTGAAGGTATGTTCAGTGTGTGGCTGATCCTGCCCTCGCCCGTAGCGACCAGCTCGCCGAGCTCCGGGAGCTGCTCCGCAGCAAGTTCCCCGGTCTGGGGGTGCTCGATCAGCTCGAGTACGGGGTGCTCGGCAGCGGGATCGAGGCGCTCGACGGCCTGCTCCCCGGGGGGCTGCCGCGCGGGGCGTTGACGCTCCTGACCGGCGGCCCGTCGTGTGGCAAGACGGCGATCGCCCTCGCGTTCGTGGCGGAGCTGCTGCGGCAGGGGGGGAGCGCCGCCTGGGTGCACCTGGGGGCGCTGTCGGCGGCCACCGTGGCGCACGCGGGCATCGACGGGGCGCGGCTGCTCTCGGTGCGGGCGGAGTCGCTCGGTCAGGCCCGCCGCTGCGTCGACTTCCTGCTCCGTTGGCAGGCGTTCCACCTCGTGGTCGTCGACTGGCCGGGACGCGGCGGCCGGGGAGCGGACTGGAACCGGGTGCACCGCCTGGTCACGGGCAGCCCGGACGCGCTGCTCGTGCTCGCCCCGGACCTGCCGGGGGGGGATCCCTTGCGATACTGCTCCAGCCTCTCGGCGGAGGTCGCTCGGGAGGGTCGCTTCGTGGAGGTGGAGCTCGTGAAGTCGCGCTACCAGCGCACCGGGGGCCGCGCCCGCCTCGCCCGCGCGGGCATGCCGGACGCGCCGTTCTCGCTGCTGTCGGACCTGCCGGGCCTCGGCCAGGACTGGCACGACGAGATCGGCTGATCGGCTCGACCATGGCGCTGGACCCGAAGGATCAGCATCACTACGACGGGGCTCGCCGCGCCGCCATGGAGGCGCTCGCGGCGCGCTCGCCCGTGCCCGCGCGGGTGGGCAACGTGCTCGTCGGCTCGGCGTCCTGGACGGACCCGACGCTGGTCAAGTCGGGGCTCTTCTATCCCAAGGGCTCCGGCTCGGCCGAGAAGCGGCTGCGCTACTACGCCAGCCAGTTCCCGATGGTCGAGGTGGACGCCAGCTACTACGCCCTGCCGACGCCCGACCAGGCCCGCGCCTGGGTGGCCCGCACGCCCGACGACTTCGTGTTCGACATCAAGGCGTACGCCGCCATCACCGGTCACCCGATCGAGCTGCGCGCGCTCCCCCGGGACCTCAAGGCGGACGTCCCGGCCAAGCTGGCGCACCGACGCCGGGCACACCCCAAGGAGCTCGGCAGGGCCCTCGTCGACGCCTGCCACGCCCGCTTCATCGATGCGCTGGAGCCGCTGAGGCGCGCGGGCAAGCTCGGCGCCGTGCTGCTCCAGTTCCCGCCCTGGCTGCAGGCCACGCGCGGGGGAGTCCGGTGGGTCGTGGGCTGTCGGGAGCGGCTCGGCGACCTGCCCCTGGCGGTCGAGTTCCGGCACCGCAGCTGGGTCGACCCGTCGCGCTGGCAGCGGGTCCGGGACATGCTCGCCGACAACGGCATGAGCTACGTCGCGGTCGACACCCCCGGCGGCTTCGACACGGCTCTACCCGCGGTGGCGGAGGTCACCCGACCGGAGCTGGCGCTCGTGCGCTTTCACGGTCGGAACCGGGCTACGTGGGAGGGGGGCGCGCAGACCGCGGCCGAGCGGTTCGACCACCTGTACGACGAGGGGGAGCTGACGACCTGGGTGGAGCCGATCCGCCGCCTGTCCGACCGGGCCGAACAGGTGCACGTCATCTTCAACAACTGCACGTACGACGCGGCCCAACTGTCGGGCTACGGCATCGCCGCCCTGCTCAGCGAAGCCGCTGGAGCACCAATCACGTAGTCGCTCGGTCGGACTACACGATCGGTCTCTAGTCCGTCTGAGCCCGGATGATGTAGGTGACGATCTCCTCGTCCCAGATGAACGCCACCGTGCCGGACACCTCGTCGGGGGTGTTGGCGTTGGGGTTGAAGCGCGGCCCGAACGAGACGTCGTCGCCCGACTGAACCTCGAACTCGCCCTGCGGGGACGTGAAGATCCAGCCTTCGCCCACCTCCAGATCGACGTCGATCGTGAAGAAGAGCGAGTCGTCGGTGTTGTTGGTGCCGGTGATGAACTCCTGGGCGTTGTCGCCCGACTCCACCAGCCCGAAGTCCAGCTCGCCCCCGCTGCTGCTGGTCAGCGGCGGATCCCACAGCACGTCCTCTTCGGCGGGCGGCTCGGGAGTGGGGCAGCCGGCGAGCAGCAGCAGGCCGGCGGTGGCGGCGACGAGACGGATCATGGCTTCTCCGACGAAGCGGGAGAGATCGAGAGGCGAGAGGAGTCTAGAGCAGGCGACGCGCTAGTGAGCGTCGGTGATCGAGATCGCCTTGGACGGTCCGCCCTCGGCAGCCTCGACGCGCTCGCGCAGGTGCGCGTGGTAGTTGATCAGGTACTGGGACAGCTCTTTGAGGCTGTCCACGTCGGCCCGCTTGACCAGGGCCATGCGGCCGCGCTTGAGCGCCTGCTCGGTGTCGAAGATCTCGCGCTTCTTGAGGCTGAGCTTGTTCTCCCGCAGGAAGGTCTCGAGCGAGAAGAGCTGCTTCTCCACCTTGTGGCGGAGGTCTTCCATCTCCTTGCTCATCTCCTCCTGCTGGTCGTACTGCTCCAGGTCCTCCTGAGCGTCCTCGATCTCCTGCTGGGACATCGACGACGGCGAGTGGATCGTGATGCCCTGCTGCGAGCCGGTGCGCACGTCGCGCGCGCTCACGTTCAGGATCCCGTCGGTGTCGATGGTGAAGGTCACCTCGATCCGCGGCACGCCCCGAGGCGCGGGCTGGATGTTGGTCAGCTCGAAGTCGCCGAGGCTGATGTTGTCCTTGGCGAGCTGCTCCTCGCCTTGCAGCACGTGGATCTTCACGGTGCTCTGGTTGTCGATGACCGACGAGACCATCTGGGTTCGCACCACCGGAATGGTCGACCCCTTGGGGATCAGCTTGGCGAACTTGCGGCCTTCGACCTCGATCCCGAGGCTGAAGTTGGTGACGTCCAGGAGCGTGACGTCCTTGACCGAGCCGCCGAGCATGCCGGCCTGGACGGCGGCGCCGACCGCGACCACCTCGTCCGGGTTGAAGCTCTTGTTCAGGGGGCGCTGGAACAGCTCCCGGATCATCTCCTGGACCTTCGGGATCCGGCTGCTGCCGCCGACCAGCACGACCTCGTCGATCTTGGCCGGCTCGAGGCGCGCCTCGGACAGCGCCTGCTCGCAGCAGTCGATCGTCTTGCGGAGGATGTCCTCCACCAGGAACTCGAACGTCGCGCGTGTCAGCGCGGTCTGCAGGTGCTTGGGCCCCGTCTCGTCGGCGGTCAGGAAGGGGAGGTGGATCTCCGCCTCCATCGACGTCGACAGGTCCATCTTCGCCTTCTCGGCCGCTTCGACCAGGCGCTGGCGCACCATGCGGTCTTCGCTGACGTCGATGCTGTTGGCCTTCTTGAACTCGCTGGCGAGCCAGTCGACGAGGCGGTTGTCGATGTCGGTGCCGCCGAGGTGGTTGTTGCCGGCGGTGGCCCGTACTTCGGCGATGTCCGAGTCGACGTCGAGGATGGAGATGTCGAAGGTGCCGCCGCCGAAGTCGTAGACCGCGATCGTGGCGGGCTCCTTGCGCCGGATCGCGTAGGCGAGCGCCGCCGCGGTGGGCTCGTTGATGATCCGGAGGACCTCGAGGCCGGCGATGCGACCCGCGTCCTTGGTGGCCTGGCGCTGCCGGTCGTCGAAGTAGGCCGGCACGGTGATCACCGCTTCTTCGACCGCCTCGCCCAGGAAGTCCTCGGCGGCCTTCTTGACCTTCTGGAGGATGAACGCGCTCAGCTGCTGCGGGCTGTACTGCTTGCCCTGGACCTCGCAGGAGATCCCGCCGGTGTCGGACGGCACGATCGAGAAGTTGACCCGCTCGATGTCTGGCTTCGCCTCTTCGAACGTGCGGCCGATCAGCCGCTTGATCGAGTGGAGCGTGTTCTCCGGGTACATGAGCAGCTGGCGCTTGGCGATGTCACCGACGAAGCGATCACCGTCCTTGCTGAACCCGACCACGGACGGCGTCAGGCGGCCGCCCTCTTCGTTGATGATGACTCGCGGCTCCCCGTGCTCGATGTAGCAAGCCACCGAGTTCGTCGTGCCGAGGTCGATCCCGATGATCTTGCTCATGTGCTGCCGGGTTCCTCATCGGCCATTCGCCGGCCGTCTCCACCAAGATGCTATCAGTTTTCGGAGATCGGCTCCCGCGGCGGGGGTCACGGCGCGGACACAGCGCGGAAACCGTTTGCACGCCGCGGGGTTGGATTCGTTGACAGGTGCAGGGCACCCGCGCATCCTCCGCGCGGCCGCCCGGAGGGCCCGGGTAGCCCAATCGGCAGAGGCAAGGGACTTAAAATCCCTCGAGTGTGGGTTCGACTCCCACCCCGGGTACCACCGGCGGCCGGGCACGGCGCTACCTCTGTCGGATAGACCGCCCGCGACCGAGGATCGAACATGCGCACGAGCCTCCCTTTCCTGCTCTTCGCCGTCCTGCTGCTGATCGGCTGCCCGCCCGGGGATGATGACGACAGCGCTGCCTGCGCCGATCCCGACCGGGACACGGACGAGGACGGCACCATCGACTGCGAGGACGACACGCCCCTGGGCGACGCGCCGGTCATCACCGGCGTCTCCGTCTGCGAGCTCGTGCCCAACCCGGCCGGCTGCCCCGCCCCGGCGTGGGTCAGCGAGTTCCGGGTCGCGGTCGAGGACGAGGACTGCAACTTCGACAACCCCTGGTGGGTCCTCCGCCTCGAGGGCGCCGCTCCGCTGGACGACCGGCTCGAGGGCAGCCTCGGCTGCGGCGGCACGATGCGGCTGCAGATCTGTTCCGAGGCGTGGGTCCGAGGGGCGGACATCAGCTTCGAGATCGAGGTCGAAGACGACCTGGGCGCGCGCTCCGAGATCTGGGGCCCGGACACCTGGACCGTGCCGCAGGTCGGCGCAGACGACTGCCCCTAGCGGCACGACGAACAGGAGACTCCCATGAACCGTACGCTCATCGTGTGCGCGGCCCTGGCCGGGCTGCTGCTGCTCCCCGGCTGCGGCAAGAAGAAGCCACCGGCCACCGCCGCCGACGTCACCGGCCAGCTGGCGGAGAAGCCTGCGGTCGAGCCGACCCTGCACGCCCAGGCCGACGGCGCCTTCGATCGAAGGCACACGCGCGAGGGGACGCAGGAGGCGATCGACCTGTACGAGGCGGCGCTCGCCGAGGACCCCGACCGGCCGGACGGCAAGGCGATGCGGGTCCGCCTCGCGGTGCTGTACTACGGCCTCGCGTACTACTTCGATCGAGACGAGTCGAAGAAGCACAAGATGGGGATCTACCTCAAGGGCAAGGACCACGCCTTCGAGGCGATCATGAGGACCAACCCCGACTTCCGGGCCGCCATCGAGGGTGGGGAGCGCATCCAGGACGCGATCCGGTTCCTCGTCGCCGACGACGTCGACGCCGCCTACTGGTGCGCCCTGGACTGGGCGAAGTGGGGCGAGCAGAAGGGCATCCTCCGCGTCGCCATGGACATCCCCAAGGTCCGGGGCCTCAACGAGAAGATCCTCGAGCTCGGCGAGGACTACTACAACGGCGCAGTCCATCGTTTCTTCGGCGCCTTCTTCGTCGAGATTCCGCAGTTCGCGGGCCAGGACTTCGACCGGGCGAGGATGCACTTCGAGCGCGGCATGGAGCTGGCGCCCCACTGGACGGAGAACCAGGTCAACTACGCCTGGTACTACGCCCGCCGGTCCGGGGACCGCGAGCTGTACGTCCGCCTGCTGACCGAGGTGATCGAGACCCCGATCCCCGAGGACTCGGTCTTCCGTTTCGAGTACGAGGTCGCCCGGTTCGACGCGGAGCAGATGCTCGCGAAGACCGACGACATCTTCTGAGGGCCGCACGATGACCGCACGACGACTGCTCCCCCTGGCCTTGATCGGCCTCTTCGCGTTGACCCTGCTCCCGGCGGAGGCGCCGGCCGGCAAGGTCTACGAGATCAAGTTCGGCACCCTCGCCCCCGAGGACACCCCGTGGTCGGACGTCCTGTTCGCCTTCAAGGAGAAGGTCGAGGCGGAGTCCAACGGCCAGATCCAGGTGAAGGTCTGGCTCAACGGCGCCCTCGGCGACGAGAAGGCGATGCTGCAGAAGATGCGGTTCGGCCAGCTCAACGGCGGCGGCTTCAGCACCGGCGGCATCTCCACGATCGTGCCCGAGCTGCAGATCCTGGAGCTCCCGTTCCTGTTCGAGAGCCACGCCGAGGCCGACTACGTCATGGACGAGGTCATCCGCGACGACCTCGTGGCCGCGCTCGCGGCCAAGGACCTGCACCTGTGGATCTGGGCCGAGAACGGCTGGCTGGACTTCGGCGGCAGCAAGCCGATCTTGACGCCGGCCGACCTGGCGTCGAGCAAGGTGGCGATGCAGGAGAGCACCGTGCAACTGTCGATGTACGAGGCGCTGGGCGTCAAGGCGACGCCCCTGCCGGTCCCGGAGATCCTCGGCGCGCTGCAGACCGGCATGGTCGACGCCTACTCCGGCACTCCGATCTTCAGCACCGCCGCCCAGTGGTTCGCCTACACCGAGCACTGGACCGACACCAACCACGTCTACCAGCCGGCCGCCGTGGTGTTCAGCAAGCGCTTCTGGGACGACATGCCCTCGGATCTGCAGGAGATCGTCACGCGGCACGCCGCGCAGATGCAGACGGACGTGCGCGAGGGCGTGCGGGAGATCGACCCCGAGCTGATCGAGGGCTTCAAGGAGAACGGCATCTCCGTGTCGACGTGGACTCCCGCGCAGCGTCAGACGTTCCGGGACATGGCCTGGAAGTCGCACCAGGACCTCGTCCAGCGCGGCGCCTTCAGCCAGGCGCTGCTCGACAAGACGTACGCCGCCCTCGAGTCCTACCGGGCCAGCCACTAGCCGACCGATGCTGAAGCACCTCCAACGCCTCGACCGCGGCCTCGCCACGGTCGAGAAGGGCCTCATGCTGCTGATGGTCGCGGCCATCGTGCTGCTGCCGCTCGCCCAGATCGTGCTCCGGATGGTCGGCCACGGCGGCTTCGCCTGGGGGCACGAGGTGGTGCGGACGCTGATGCTCTGGATCGCCTTCCTGGGCGCGTCGATCGCCACGGTCGAGCGGCGTCACATCACCATCGACCTCGTCGACCGCAACCTCTCGCCGCGGGCCAAGGCCGGGTTCAACGTCGTCGTGCAGCTGGTCGCGCTCACGTTGGTCGGGTACCTCGGCTGGATCGGCAAGCTCTACATCGAGACCCAGAAGGAGTTCGGCGACGCCTCGGCGATCCTCGACATCCCCGTCTGGCAGGCCCAGATCATCATCCCCGCCGCGCTCGTCCTGATCGGTTGGCACTTCGTCGTCCTGATCGCCCAGGACGTTCACGGGATCGTCACCGGAGAGCTCGAGTACCTCGCCGGGCCGGACACCGAGGGGAGGCTCTACTGATGGAGGCCGCCGGTGTCCTGACGATGGAGGAGCGGTTCGCGGCCGAGACCCGGTGGAGTCGGGTGGCGCCGTCTCTGCTCGCCGCGGTCGCGCTCGGCGTCGCGGGCTGGTTCAAGTTCGGCTGGGCCGGCGTGCTGCCGGCGGTGTTCCTGCTGCTCGCGCTGCTCGGGGAGGCGCTGTTCGCGACCCTGGGGCTGCTCGCGGTGCTCGGGTTCGCCTACATCCAGCCCTTCGACCTGATGCCGGACGAGTGGGGGGTGGCAGCGGGTACGCAGGTCATCCTCGAGATGGTCGAGCTGACCAACAGCCCGGTGCTGCTCGCGATCCCCCTGTTCACCCTCGCCGGCGCGATCATGACCCACGGGGGGATCAGCCGGAGGCTGGTCCGGGTGATGCGGGCGTCGATGGGCTGGCTGCCCGGGGGCGTCGCCATCGCGACCATCGTGGCGTGCGCGTTCTTCGCCGCGCTGTCGGGGAGCTCGGCGGTCACGATCATCGCCGTCGGCGGCATGCTCGCGCCCAACCTGGAGCGCGACTACGGCCGGCCGTTCAGCCTGGGGCTGCTCACCTCCTGCGGTGCGATCGGGATCCTGGCGCCGCCGTCGCTGCCGCTGATCATCTACGGCGTCTTCGCCGAGGTGGACGTCAACTCGCTGTTCGTCGCCGGGTTCATCCCGGGGGTGATCACCATCGGGTTCCTCGCGGTCTACAGCTCGCTCCGGGGGTGGAAGCTGCCCCGCCAGGCGTTCGACGCCGGCGAGCTGTGGGCGGCTTGCAAGGAGGGGGCGCTGGCGCTGGCGCTGCCGCCCCTCCTGTTCGGCGTCATCTTCAGCGGCCTGGTCACGCCGGCGGAGGCGTCGGTGCTGGCCGTGGTCTACGCGCTCGTGGTCGAGGTCGTGATCCATCGCGAGGTGACGCTGAAGCAGCTGCCCCAGGTGACCATCGACACGATGATGCTGGTCGGTTCGATTCTGATCATCCTGCTGATGGCCCTCGCCTTCTCGGCGTTCCTCAAGGCGGAGCAGGTGCCGCAGCAGGCGACGGCGATGATCCAGGACGTCATCAGCACGAAGATCGGGTTCCTGCTGGCGCTCAACGTGCTGCTGCTGGTGGTCGGCTGCGTGATGGACATCTTCAGCGCCATCGTGGTGATGACGCCGCTGGTGCTGCCGATCGCTACGGCCTTCGGGGTCGACCCGATCCACCTCGGGATCATCATGGTGGTCAACCTGGAGCTGGGCTTCGCGACGCCGCCGTTCGGGATCAACCTGTTCATCAGCAGCGCCTTCTTCAGGCGCCCCGTGGCGGAGATCTTCAAGGCGACGCTGCCGTTCCTGGGCCTGCTCCTGGTCGCCCTCCTGATGATCACGTGGTGGGAGTCGCTGAGCCTGTGGCTGGTCGGGGTCTCCGGGATCCAGTGATCTGATTGACTGCTCAGTCAATGTGCCTACCCTTGCGGGATGGCGAACCCGACCTTCGACGTCTTCTCCGGCACCACCAGCTACATCGCCGATGACGCGCTCCAGCGCGACGTCAACGCGTCGATCGCCCTGGGCCGCCCCCTCCTCGTCAAGGGCGAGCCGGGCACCGGCAAGACGCTGCTGGCGACGGCGATCGCCGAGTCGATCGGGATGGAGCTGATCCGCTGGCAGGTGAAGTCGACGACGAAGGCCAACGAGGGGCTGTACCACTACGACGTCGTGCAGCGGCTGAACGACAGCCGCTTCGGCGGCGGTGACGTCGGCGACATCCGCGCCTACATCAAGCTGGGGCCGCTCGGACGCGCCTTCTCCTCGGACAAGCGCGTCGTCGTCTTGATCGACGAGATCGACAAGGCGGACATCGAGTTCCCCAACGACCTGCTCCACGAGCTGGACGTCATGAGCTTCAGCATCTCGGAGCTGGACGAGACGGTGACGGCGAAGCACCGCCCGGTCGTGATCATCAGCAGCAACGCCGAGAAGGAGCTGCCCGACGCGTTCCTGCGGCGCTGCGTCTTCCACTACATCGCGTTCCCCAGCCGGGAGCTGATGCGCCGGATCGTTCGCGTGCACTTCCCGAAGCTGGAGGACGACCTCCTGGAGGCGGCGATCGTCCGGTTCTACGAACTGCGCGGGATCGACGGCCTGCGCAAGAAGCCGAGCACGAGCGAGCTGATCGACTGGCTCTTCGTCCTGATCCGCGGCGGGGTGAGGGCGCAGGACGTCGCGAAGGCGGTGCCGTTCCTCGGCGCCCTGCTCAAGCAGGAGGGCGACCTGGAGGTCGCCAAGCGCCGGGTCGCCTGGGCGTAGGGGAGGGGTCGTGTTCACGGACCTGCTGTTCGCGCTCAGACGCCAGAAGGTGCCCGTCGGCACACAGGAGTTCCTCGCGCTGCACGAGGCGCTGGCCGCGGGGCTCGTCCACAGCGAGCAGGATCTCTACGACATCGGTCGGGCGGTCCTGATCCACACCGAGGCGCACTACGACGCCTGGGACCTCGCGTTCGCCGCGACCTTCGGCGACGCCGAGCTCCTCGAGATCCGGGACCAGATCAAGGAGTGGCTGGCGCAGCCGATCCCACCAGACCTCAGCCGCGAGGCGTTCGAGGCGATGACCGGGATGAGCCTCGAGGAGCTCATGGCGAAGTTCGAGGAGCTGCTGAAGACGCAGGAGGAGCGCCACGACGGCGGCAACCGCTACATCGGCACCGGCGGGCGGAGCCCGTTCGGCAACTCCGGCCAGAACCCCGCGGGCATCCGCGTCGGGGGCCCCGGCGGCCAGCGCAGCGCCGTGCAGGTGGCGATGGAGCGTCGGTTCCGCAACTACCGCACGGACGTGACCATCGATGTGCGGCAGTTCAAGGTCGCGCTCCGCACGCTGCGAACGCTGACCCGCGAAGGGCCCGAGGAGCTGGCGATCGATCCGACCATCGACGAGACCTGCCGCAACGGCGGAGAGATCGAGTTGGTGTTCGAGAAGGAGCGCAAGAACAACGTCCGGCTGGCGCTCCTCATGGATGCGGGCGGCTCCATGGATCCGTACGCGCGCCTGGTCGATCGACTGTTCACCGCGGCCAGCGAGATCGGCCACTGGAAGAGCTTCGACCACTACTTCTTCCACAACTGCCCCTACTCGCGCGTCTACTCGTCGATCGAGCGGCTCGAGTCGGTGCCGACCGGGGAGTTGTTCCGCAAGCACCGGCCCGAGACGAAGGTGGTCTTCGTCGGGGACGCCTGCATGGCGCCGTGGGAGCTCAACGCGATGGGTGGCATCCTGTCGCTGTGGGAGAAGAACCAGCTGAGTGGGCTGGATTGGATCAGGAAGTTCAGGGAGCACTTCAAGGACTGCGTCTGGCTGAACCCGGAGCCGGAGCGGTTCTGGCGGCACGAGACGATCTCGGCGATCGGCCAGGTGATCCCGATGTTCCCGTTGACCCTCGATGGAATACGGGAGGCGGTGAAGCACCTCCGCAAAGGGCAGGCTGCGAGGCTCCGTACGGGCTAGCTGCTACAGTCCCCGACCCGCTGGGGTGTCGTCCAATGGCAGGACTCCGGTCTTTGGATCCGGCAATGGTGGTTCGAATCCACCCGCCCCAGCCAATCCGCCCCGCCGGGGCGGATTGGCTGCCGGAAGAACTTCGGCTTCGGGGGGGCCCGCGCGGGCGCGTGCCTCCTCGGTCCCGGCGGCGCCGGGACCTTGCGGCGGCGGTTCGAATCCACCCGCCCCAGCCAATCCGCCCACGGGCCCTGATCGCGGCGAGCCAACCGTCTACCTCGACTCCGCTCGGCTCGCGGAGCGGCCCCCGAGCGGAGGTCACCAGGTAGACGGGCACGGGCCTCTGGCCCGCGCAGCGGCCGCAGGCCGCGGAGTTCACCAGGTCGTCGTCGCCCCCCGCCTGTCACATCCGGACCGCCAACTCCCCCGTACGGCGCTCAGGCCCTCGATCGAGTCGACGGACTTCTTGACCTCCCCCGACAGGGTGTGTAGAAGGCGCCGGGCCCACGACTCCACCTGGGGGTCGTGTCCACGTGATCTCGTCGGAAAGAGACGATGCAATACGGTCCGCTGAAGCTCCTCACCGGGAACAGCAACCCGGATTTCGCCTCGCGCCTGTCCGCCTCCCTGGGGGCTGAGCTGGGTCGCCGAGTCCTCAAGCGCTTCGCCGACGGCGAGGTGTTCGCCGAGATCAAGGACAACATTCGCGGTCGGGATGTGTTCATCATCCAGTCGACCTGCACGCCCGTGAACGAGCACCTCATGGAGCTGCTCGTGCTGATGGACGCCGTGAAGCGCGCGTCCGCGGACCGGGTGACCGTCGTGCTGCCCTACTACGGGTACGCGCGGCAGGACCGCAAGGTCACGCCCCGCAGCCCCATCTCGGCGAAGCTGGTGGCCGACCTGCTGCAGACCGCGGGCGCCGACCGGATCCTGACGCTGGACCTGCACGCCGGCCAGATCCAGGCCTTCTTCAACATCCCGGTCGACAACATGTACGCCAGCCCGGCCCTCATCCCCGAGGTCCGCCGGCTCGTGCGGGAGCGCGAAGCGGTCATCGTGTCGCCCGACGCTGGCGGCGTCGCCCGCGCGCGGGGCTATGCCAAGCTCCTCGGCGCGCCCCTGGCGATGATCGACAAGCGCCGCGACCGCCCCAACGAGATCGCCGAGATGAACATCATCGGTGACGTGCAGGGTCGGTTCGCCGTCATCGTCGACGACCTGGTCGACACCGCCGGGACGCTGACCAAGGCCGCCCAGGCCGTCATCGACGCGGGCGCCAGCGGCGTCGCCGCGGTCGCGACCCACGCGGTGCTCTCGGGCCCCGCGGTCGAGCGGATCGCCGGCTCCGTGCTCGAGAAGCTCATCGTCTCCGACAGCGTCCCGCTGCGGGAGGACGGTCGCGCCTGCAAGAAGATCCACGTCGTCTCCGTCGGCCCCCTGCTGGGGGAGGCGGTTCGACGCATCCACACCGGAGACTCCGTCAGCAGCCTGTTCGAGGCCCCTGACGAGGACTGACAGGAGAAACAAGAGATGGAAACCCAGACCATCAACGCGGAACTGCGTACCGGCTCCGGCAAGGGCAGCGCCCGCCAGCTGCGTCGCGCCGGCAAGATCCCGGCGGTCGCCTACGGCGCCGGTGGCGCAGCCACCTCGCTGGCCCTCGCGCCGGCTGAGCTGCATCGCCTGCACAAGTCGCGCCTCGGGTGGAACCACCCGGTCTCGATCAAGATCGAGGGCGCCGACGACATCGAGCTCGCCATGCTGCGCGACGTCCAGCGCCACCCGATCTCTCGCGCGCTCCTGCACGCCGACTTCGAGCTGGTGCCCGAGGGCAAGACCATCACGGTCAACGTGCCGATCGAGACCACCGGTCGGGCCCATGGCCAGGAGATCGGCGGCCGGATCAGCCTGCCGGCGCGCGCCATCGCGCTGAGCTGCCGCCCCGAGGTCATCCCCGAGTCCATCCCGGTCGACGTGACCGAGTTGGGCATCGGCGACAAGATCATGCTCAGCGAGCTCACCCTCCCCGAGGGCGTGGCCGCGGTCATCAAGACCGACTTCCCGGTCGCTTCCTGCATCGGCCGCCGCGGCGGCGCGCTCGACGACCTCCTGGGCGAGGAAGGCGAGGAAGGCGACGAGGGCGAGGAAGGCGACGAGGGCGAGGACGCCGAGGAGTGATGTGAAGCTCGTCGTCGGCCTCGGGAATCCGGGCTCGCGCTACGAACGCACCCGCCACAACGTCGGCTTCGACGTGCTCGGTCGCCTCGCCGACCGCCACGGAGTGTCGATGCGGGACAAGCGCTTCAAGGCGAAGCTCGGCAAGGGGCACATGGCGGGGGAGTCGGTGATCCTGGCCTGTCCGCAGACCTGGATGAACCTCAGCGGCGACTCCGTGGGCCCGATGATGGGCTTCTACAAGCTGAGCCGGGACGACGTCATCGTCGTCCACGACGACCTGGACCTCCCCTTCGGGGTCGTGCGGGTCAAACAAGGTGGCGGCCACGGCGGCCACAACGGACTGCGTGACCTCGTCAAGAAGATGGGGGGAGCGGAGTTCAGCCGAGTCCGGGTCGGGATAGGACGTCCCGACGGCCCGATGGGCTCGGCGGATTGGGTCCTGGCCCGGTGGACACCGGACCAGGGAAGGGTGGTCCCCTCCATTGTGGAGCGGGCCGCCGACTGCGTCGAAGCCGTCCTTCGGAGCGGCGCGAAGCAAGCCATGAATCGCTTCAACGGGGAAGGACCCGTTGGAAGCAGTTGAAGGAGAGCGCATGTACGCAAGGGAGTACGAGCTCGTCTACATCGTACGGCCGGACGTCGAAGAAGACGCCGTCGCGGCTGTCCAGGAGCGTTCCACCAAGGTCATCAGTGACCAGGGCGGGAGCATTCTGGGCGTCGATGACTGGGGCATCCGCAAGCTGGCCTACGACATCGCGAAGTACAGCAAGGGCCACTACGTCCTCATCCGGTTCCTGTCCGACGCCTCGGCTATCGCCGAGCTCGAGCGGAACCTCCGGATCGACGACCGCGTGGTTCGCTTCCTGACCGTCAAGGTCGAGGATCGGGTGCACGTCGAGACCCGGATCGCCGAGGCCGAGGCCGCTGCCGCCGCTGCTGCGGCTGCCGCGACCGCCGAGGCCGAGGGCGCCGAGGGTGCCGAGGCGGCACCTGCCTGAGGGAGGGGCTCGGGAGCTCCCGCCGACGGCTCCCCCCTGGCTGGCTGCGTCCGTCAGTGGGGTCCTGTCTGCAGGGCTGTTCCTCGCGCCCGTCCCTGGCGTCATCGCGCTGCTCGCGCCGGCGCCGCTGCTCATCACGAGTCGGCGGCGCGGGTTGGCGGAGGGTGGCCGCGGGGCGCTGGTCGGGGTCTTCGCGGCGTCGGTGTTTGCCGGGCTGCTCGCCCTGACGGGAGCCTCGGCAGGGGCCGCGGCGGCCTTCGGGCCGACTGAGGCGGTCTTCGCCTACGGTCTGATGGCGGTGCTTCCGGCGCTGCTCCTGGACCGGGCTCTGGAGTGGACCCGCCACGGTCGGTCCGCGCTGGAGGTGGCGACAGCCAGCTACCTCGCTCTGGTCGTGATGCTGGGCGTCGCGGCGGGAAGCGGGGCGGAAGGAGGGACGACTGGACTCGTCCAGAGGTGGGTCTCGGATTCGCTCGACGCGGTAGCGGAGAGCCTCGAGGCCCAGGCCGGCACTCGACCGGAGGCGGCCACGCAGCTGGAGGTCGTGGAGCGGAACCGCGAGGACCTGCAGACGTGGGCCACTCGGTTGTTCCCGGCGCTGGTCGCGGCCCTCACGATCGTGACTCTGTGGCTCAACCTCGTCTACGCGAGGTGGTTCACCGGAGGAGAAGGAGAAGGAGACGATCTGACGATCTGGCGCCTTCCCATGAGTGTGATGTACGCGTTCATGGGGTGTGCCGCGGTGGTGGTCCTACAGGTAGGCCCCATCGGTGACCCGCTCCCGCGGGTCGAGCCGCTGTTCAGCGGAGCGATCGCGGGGCTGTTCCTGTTGTCCGTCCTGTACGGCCTGCAGGGAGTCGCGGTCGTCAATCACTGGTTCTATCGCCTGCGTACCGGTCCCGTGATGCGAATGCTCGGGATCGCAGCTCAGGCGCTGATGCTGATGCCCCCCACGACGGTGTTGTTCGCCGGAATGGGGCTGACGGACGCCTGGTTCGACCTGCGGAAGCTGGACGGGCCGGACGACGCCGAAACTGGAGAGACGTGATGAAGGTCATCTTGAGGGAAGAGGTCGACACGCTCGGCAACGCTGGCGACATCGTCAGCGTCAAGGACGGCTACGCCCGCAACTTCCTGCTCCCCCGGGGGCTGGCGGTGCGGGCCGATGAGCGGAACGTGTCGCAGCTGCAGCACGTCCAACGGGCCATGCTGGCTCGGCGCTCGCGCCTCGCCGACGCCGCCACCGCCGCGTCCAAGGAGCTCGAGGCGCTTGGGCGCATCGTCTTCACGCGGGCCTGCAGCGCCGAGCGCAAGCTCTTCGGTTCGGTCACCACGCGCGACGTGGCGTCCGAGCTGGCGACGCGAGGTGTCGAGGTGGATCGCCGCAACGTGCAGCTCCCCGAGGCTCTGAAGAGCCTTGGCGACTTCGACGTGACGATCAAGCTCGGCCAGGGCGTCACCGCGACGATCAAGGTCTCGGTCGAGCCCGACGCCGACAGCGCCGCCCTGATCGCCCAGGCCGCCGCCGCGGCCGAAGCGGCCGAGGCTCCCGCCGCCGAAGCGTAGTCCTCTCCGAGGGCAGATCTGTCCCCCCACGAAGGGGGACGTGCGGCATGATCCTGGCGCGCGGCCGGACCCGCTGCGCGTGGAGTTGATCGTTGGCTGAGTCCGCCTCCTCACACTCGAGCAACCAGGTCAGGGGAACGCCTCAGGACACGAGCGCCGAGCGCGCCGTGCTGGGCGCGATCCTGCTGAGCAACGACAGCCTGGATCGCGCCGCGGAGCGTGGGCTGGGGGCTGACGACTTCTTCCAGCCGGGCCACCAGCTCCTCTTCGACACCTTCACCGACCTGGCCCGGCAGGGACGGGCCATCGACATGGTGACCGTGACCGGTCGCCTGGAGGAGCAGGGCCGGCTCGAGTCGGCGGGGGGCTACGCCCATCTCGCCGGTCTCAGCGCGGCGGTGCCGAGCGTCGCCAACCTCGACGAGTACATCTCCCGCGTCATCGAGAAGTCGATGCTGCGCCGCCTGCTCGAGACCAGTCGGCAGATCGCGGCGGACGTGCTGGAGGGCGACTCCGAGGCGAACGAGTCGATCGAGCGGGCCGAGTCGAAGATCCTCGAGCTGAGGGAAGGCCGCGACTCCGGGAAGCTGTCTCGGCTGAACGACGTCGTCGAGGAGGTCTACGAGACACTCCGGCGTCGGGCCGAGTCGCCCGAGGACGTCACCGGCATCCCCACCGGGTACCGCGACCTGGACACGCTGCTGTCCGGCCTGCAGCCGAGCGACCTGGTGATCCTCGCGGCTCGGCCTTCGATGGGGAAGACCGCCTTCTCCCTCAACCTGACCGCGCACGCCACCCTCCGCCACGGCTCGACCGCGGCCTTCTTCTCGATGGAGATGAGCAAGGAGCAGATCGCGGCGCGCATGATGACGTCCGAAGCGCGGATCTCCGGCAGCCGCATGCGCACCGGCAAGCTCCGGCAGGACGACTGGACGCCGCTGCTCGGAGCGGTCGAGCGACTGGAGCAGGCCGAGCTGTTCATCGACGACACGCCGGCGATGACGGTCGGCGCGGTCCGCGCCAAGTGCCGACGCGTCAAGGCGATGCGGGGGCTGGACCTGATCGTCGTCGACTACCTCCAGCTCATGCGCTCGGACGACAAGATGCAGTCCCGCGAGCAGGAGATCTCGTCGATCAGTCGGGGCCTCAAGGCCCTGGCCAAGGAGATGCACGTCCCCGTCGTCGCGCTGTCGCAGCTGAATCGTGGCGTCGAGCAGCGGGCGGACAAGCGCCCGATGATGAGCGATCTGCGGGAGTCGGGCGCCATCGAGCAGGACGCTGACGTCATCATGTTTCTGTACCGGGACGAGGTCTACAACAAGACCCCCGACAACCAGGGGCTGGCCGAGGTCCTCGTCCGCAAGCAGCGCAACGGCGCCATCGGCGAGGTGCACCTGGCCTGGCGTGGCGAGTTCGCGCGGTTCGAGAACCTCGAGCGGGGTTACCAGTAGGTGCGACGCTTCCTCGTGGTGCTGTTCCTCCTGGTGGCGGTCTCCTCCGCCCGCGCCGAGGAGCCGGAGCGACCGGCGTGGACCCCCGATGAGGGGGTTCGGTCCGCCCAGACGCGCACTCCCCCCTCGTTCCGCGGTCTGGAGTACCTCGCGGCGATCCGTCTGCACCTGATCCGCGGCGGACACATCGACGGCGGCCTGGGCGGCGTCGATCCGGAGACGGGCGACCTGCTCCTGGTGCTCCCGCGGGGGCCGCTCGAGATCGAGCTCGGCCTGGTCGACGCGGTGACGCCGCTGGGGACCCTGCCGCCGCCGGGGTCGCCGGGCGCCGACGCGCCGCCTCCGGAGATGATCACCCGAGAGCACGTCGAGTATCGGCTCCGCCCCACCTGGCGGAGTCGGGCCGGGCTCGCGCTGTCACTCGTGCTCCCCGGGGCGGGTCAGTGGATTCAGGAAGATCAGCAGGAGCTCGGCTTCGTCTTCCTCGCGGGCGCCGCTCTTTTCGTCGGATCGGGGCTGCTCGCGTTGTACGGCCCGACCTCCTACACGGCAGCCCAGAGAGGGACGGTCGCCGCGATCATGTTCGGATTCGCCGGGTCGGTCTCTCTTGCGTCGGGCGTCCACGCGTGGACCGCCGGGCGACGCAGGCTGCCGAAAAGGGTCCGTCCGAGGGCGGTTCCGAGCGCATCTGAATGATGCGAGCCCGGCGTCGCCGATTGACTTTAGTAAGGCCGACTGAGTAGAAATTCGCCGGGCGCGTGCGGATCAGACTAGCGCCGCGTCGGGGTCGACCGACCCAATCCGGAGGCATCTATGGCCACGAAGAAGCGGACAGCGAGCAAGCCGAAGCAGCAAGAGGGCTTCTCCCTGGCCCCTCTGCGGGACAAGCTGGAGAAGGCGGGTCAGCTCGCGAGCTGGATCGAAGCGGCCAAGGAGCACGCCAGCGAGTTCCCGTCTGACGTCGTTCAGACGGTGATCGCCGACTATCTCGCTCAGTTCGACACGCTCAGCGACGAGCTGGGGGAGCTGGCGGACGTCGCGACGGCCGAGCACCAGCGCCTGTCGGACGAAGCCGGTGAGCTGGAGGACACCTCCAAGGCGGTCGAGGCACAGGTCGACGAGTTCAAGCTGCGCCACGTGATCGGCGAGCTGACGCAGGACGAGTTCGAGAAGCGGGAGACCGAGGCCCGGTCCGGCTTCGATGGAGAGCGACTGGAGGCGGTGCGCACCTCGATCGGCGAGATCGATGGTGCCCTCGCTGAGCTGGGTACGGTCCGCGCTCGGGTGACCGGCGTGGAGCCGGAG
Source organism: uncultured Rickettsiales bacterium (assembly GCA_964416435.1). Classification (GTDB taxonomy): domain Bacteria; phylum Myxococcota_A; class UBA796; order UBA9615; family UBA9615; genus CAYQEG01. The sequence goes on along the minus strand of CAYQEG010000011.1, from coordinate 55,655 downwards.
CCGGAGCCCGAGCCCGAGCCCCCGGCCGCTGAGCCGGAGCCCGAGCCGGCCGCCGAGCCCGTCGCCTTCGAAGAGCCGCCGCCGGCGGCCGACGAGCTGGGCGAAGAGGCCTACCAGGCCGGTGGCGGACCCCAGGACGAGTGGGACGTCGAGCCCCCCGAGTCGGTTCCGGAGACCGCGGAGTCGGCGCCGGCAGTGCCGGACCCGCCGGCCTGGCCCGAAGCGGACCAGGAGCCGGCCGCAGAGACCGCTGAGGCGGCCGCGCCGGCGCCTCTGCCCGATCCTCCGGCCATGGCGGAGGGTGAAGACCTCATGGCGACGGGGGTCATCCAGGCCCAGCCCGGCATCGGCGACGCGCCGCCGCCGGTCCAGAACACCGCGGACATCGGCGGCCAGGTCGAGGCGCCTCCCGGTGACGGCCCGCGCCTCGCCGTGACGCCCCCCGATGGCGAGCAGGTCATCTACCCGTTCAGCGGGGACGTGATGAGCCTCGGTCGGGGTCGCAACAACGACATCCAGATCAAGAACGACGGCAAGATCTCCCGCTACCACTGCCGGATCTTCCGGCGCGGGGACGAGTTCATCGTCGAGGACAACAAGTCGTCCAACGGCACCCTCGTGGACGGCAAGCTGGTGACTCGCCAGCGGCTCGAAGGCGGAGAGATCGTGCAGCTGGGCGAGACCCGGGTGCAGTTCTTCATGAGCTGACCGTGACGCCCTTCCGTGTGGACGCGGAAGAGCAAGCTGCGCTGCTCGCCCTCGCGCGACGCTCCCTCGCAGACCGCCTGGGGGCATCCGCCCCCTCGATCGGGCTACCCCCCAGACTCGAACAGCTGAAGGCCGGCGGCTTCGTCACGTTGCGCACCGTGGACGGGGGCCTCCGGGGCTGCATCGGCCGGACCTCGGCGGACGCTCCTGTGGGCAGCGTCATCTCCGAAATGGCGGTCGCGGCGGGTACCCGAGACCCCCGGTTCCCGAGCGTCACGCGGGAGGAGCTGCCCGGGCTGGTGATCGAGGTCTCTCTCCTGGGGCCGCCGATGGACTGCGCGCCGAGCGACGTCGTCGTCGGCCGAGATGGCCTGATGGTCGAGCAGGGGGGCCGCCGCGGCCTGCTGTTGCCTCAGGTGGCGACAGAACGGGGCTGGAGCGCCGAGCAGTTCCTGGACGCGACGTGCACGAAAGCCGGCCTGCCCCCGGACGCGTGGCGCCGCGGGGCTCGTCTCCAGCGTTTCGAGGCGGTGCACTTCGAAGAAGCCCGGTGATGCGCGCCCCCGTCGTGTTCGGCCTGGAGGCGTCCACCGACGGAGCCCGTAGGGCCTCCCTCAGCGGTCCACTTCACATCGCTCGCTGGCTCCGGAGCCTCTCCGAACTCGAGGCCGCGGCCTTCGAGTCGCCGCCGGACCTGATCCTCCTGTGCGGAGCGGAGGCGCAGGCCGCCGTCGAGCTGCTCGCGGGCCTGGTGCCGACCGTGGTCGTCGGGGCCGCGTGGGAGGACCGCCTGGATGACTGGGCGGCGCTCGGAGTGCTCGACGTCGTGGCGGATCCGGAGTGCCCGGTCGGCCACGCCCGCCTCGCCGTGGCAGCCCGCCGGGCAGCCGGCGTCCGGTCTTCGTCGCGGGTCTCGGCGGCCCGTCGCTTGCTCCGTTCGGCGACCGCTGGCGGCCTGCGGGCGACCCTGGAGCGAGAGCTGGGCGCCCTCGGCGTGGGGCGCTGGCAGCTGTATGCCCCCGCGGGTGACGCCTGGGCCCTCCACGCCGGGCGGTGGGACGGCGAGGGCGCATGGTCGGGAGCGGTCGAGGGGGGCGTACACCCGGCCCTCGGCACGCTGACGCGGGGCGCCGCGACCGCGGTCCCGGAGTCGCCCGAGCGGGTGCTGCTGGCGTGCCGACTCCGGGGGGAACTGGTCGGCGTGCTCCGACTGGAGGCGCACACCGACGTCGAAGACGTCGCCGACCTGGTAGCGGCGGCATGCGGGGTCGCGCTGGCGTCGGCCTCCCCGCCGATGTCGGCAGGCAGGGCGGAGGACAACGCTCGGCTGGTGCACGCCATGAGGGGGCACCTGGGCGTCGTCCTGGCCGAGACCCAATTGTTGGAGCTCAGCCCAGAGCTGTCCGCGTCGGCTCAGAGCCAACTTCGGACGATTGGGTCCCGGATCGCACGGCTCGGGGTCCTGGTTGATTCCCTGGTCCACGATGAGCAGTCCGTCGGGGAGATCTGAACCTGCTAGATTCCGCCGCTCAGGAGAAGCATGTCGGCGAAGTACTACACGACGTTCCAGGTCAGCAAGTTGCTGGGGGTCTCGCTCGCGACCGTCGTCAACTGGACGAAGGCGGGCATGCTCGCCGCCCATCGCACGCCCGGCGGCCATCGGCGCATCGCCGAGTCCGACCTCGTCGAGTTCGCCCGTACCTACAAGATGCCCCTCGAGATCGAGCCGCCGGCGCCTTCGGGCCCGGCCCGCGTCCTGATCGTCGACGACGACGAGGATCACCTGGCGTTCGTGGTGCGGGTTCTCGAGCCGGACTTCGACGTCGAGACGGCGACGTCCGGGTTCGCCGCTGGCCTGGCCGTCGCCCGGTTCCGACCCGACTGCATCGTGCTGGACATCCGGATGCCGGGCATGGACGGGTTCGACGTCGTGGACATGCTCCGAGGCAAGCCGACCGGCCGCTCGGTCCCGGTGATCGCGTGCACCGCCTATCTCGATGACGAGACTCGGGCGCGGGTGACGGACCGGTTCGACGGACTGCTGGCCAAGCCCTTCGGGCCCCCCGAGCTCCTCGAGGTCGTCCGGGCCGGACTCGGTCGGAGTCCTCGGACCCGGGACGCCTGAGCGATCACGCTGACGAGCGGGTCTTGCTCCTCGGCGTCAGCTTCATCTTCGCGTAGCCGGCGGTCTCTCCCGCCCCCCGTCGAACCGCGATCAGCTCGGCGGCGATCGCGACGGCGATTTCGCCCGGGTCGCGCGCCTTGATGTCGAGCCCGATGGGGGCGTGCACATCGCCAAACAGGGACATGTCCAGCCCCCGGGCCTCGTACCGCTTGAAGAACCGAAGGACCTTGGCGCGGCTCCCGATCATGCCGAGGTACCGGTGGGGCAGCTCCGTGCAGCGATGGAGCAGGCGCTCGTCGAGGTGGTGGTCGTGGGTGACGATCACCACGTAGGCGTCCTCTCCGAAGGGGAGGTCGACCAGGGCATCCAGCGGGTCGCACGGGGTCACGGCGGCGGCGCGGGGGTGTCGCTGGGCTGTGGCGTAGTCCGGCCGCTCGTCGACGACGTGGACCCGGAACCCCGACATCGACGCGATGTCGCACAGAGCGGCTCCGACATGGCCCCCGCCGAAAACGATCAGCCAGGGGCGGTCACCGACCGGCTCGATGAAGATCTCCATGCGTCCTCCGCAGCACATCGCCAGGTCTCGGCTCAGGTGGGCCTTGAACAGGAGGGCCCGACCGCTCTCCAACACGTCGATGGCCTGTGCGATGACCGCGTGCTCGATCGCCCCGCCCCCGATGGTGCCGACCGTGCGGCCGTCGGCGTGCACCAGGATCTTGCTGCCGATCTTCTGGGGTGACGAGCCGGCCGCCGCGATGACCGTGCAGACGGCTGCCCGGCCGCCGCCATCCAGGACATCGAGCAACTCTCGGTAGACCTCGACCATCGGCTGGATGATACGTCCCGACTGTCCGGTGGTGTCCGGGAGTGTCCGGGAGTGTCCGGGAAAAACCGGACGATCCCGGACAGTCTCTCGCGGACGTGATCCCGTAAGTAGCTGGAATCACGTGGTTTGAGATTCCGGACGAACATGGCCCGGCGCTTGCTCAACGCCGGGCCATGTCCTGGTTCGTACTAGCGGGCTGCCTGGTCCTCGCAGCGTGGTTGCTGCGCGTCCCCGACGGCCTACAGGTTGATGAACGGCTCGAAGGTGCCGGCGGCGATCAGCGGGGCGATCACCAGCGCGACGACGCTCATGAGCTTCACCAGGATGTTGAGGGACGGGCCGGCGGTGTCCTTGAAGGGGTCGCCGACGGTGTCACCGACGACGGCGGCCGCGTGGCTGTCGCTGCCCTTGGACTGCACGCTGCCGTCCGCGAACTTGAAGCCCTCACCCTCCTCGAAGGTCTTCTTGGCGTTGTCCCAGGCGCCACCGGCGTTGGACATGAAGATCGCCATGAGCACACCGGCCACGAGCACGCCGGCGAGCACGCCGCCGAGGGCGTTGGGGCCGAAGGCGAAGCCGACGACGACGGGCGTGACGACCGCCATGCCACCGGGAACGACCATGCGCTTGATCGCGGCGGCGGTGGAGATGTCGACGCAGCGGGCGGTGTCGGGAGCGGCCTTGCCCTCGAGCAGCCCTTCGATCTCGCGGAACTGCCGGCGCACCTCCTCGATCATCTCCATGGCCGCCTCGCCGACGGCGTTCATCGCCATCGAGGAGAAGAGGAACGGCAGCATGCCGCCGATGAAGAGGCCGGCCATGACCAGCGGGTCGGACACGTCGATGACGCTGATCTTGGACTGCTGCATGAACGCGGCGAACAGGGCCAGGGCGGTCATGGCGGCGGAGCCGATGGCGAAGCCCTTGCCGATGGCGGCGGTGGTGTTTCCGACGGCGTCCAGCTTGTCGGTGCGCTTTCGGACGTCCGGCTCCTGGTGGGACATCTCGGCGATGCCGCCTGCGTTGTCTGCGATCGGGCCGTAGGCGTCGACGGCGAGCTGGATGCCGGTGGTGCTGAGCATGCCCAGCGCGGCGATGGCGACGCCGTACAGGCCGGCGACCGCGTCCGCGGCGACGACGCCGACGGCGATCATGATGATCGGCATCGCGGTGGACTGCATGCCGACGCCCAGGCCGGCGATGATGTTGGTCGCGGTGCCCGTCTTGCTCTGCTCGGCGATGCTGTCGACCGGGCCCTTGTTCATCGAGCAGTAGTAGGAGGTGATGAGGCCGATGGCGACGCCGACGGCCAGGCCGATGACGGTGGCCGCGCCGACCTCCCACCACTCGACGACGATCGAGGCGTCCGTGACCAGCTTGGCGCCCTCGGCCGGCCACAGGAACTTGGCCAGGACGAACGTCAGGATGGCCATCACGCCGGCGGCGCCGAACGCGCCGGTGTCGAGCGCGTGCTGGGGGTTGCCGCCCTCCTTGGTCTTGACGACGAAGGTGCCGAGCATGGAGCAGATGGTGCCGCCGGCGGCGACGAGCAGCGGCAGGATGACCGGGCCGACCCAGCCGTCGGCGCCGTTCTTGACGACCACGAAGCCCATGCTGAGGACCATGGCGCCGACGATGGCGCCGACGAACGACTCGAACAGGTCCGCGCCCATGCCGGCGACGTCACCGACGTTGTCACCGACGTTGTCGGCGATGACGGCGGGGTTGCGGGGGTCGTCCTCGGGCAGGCCGGACTCGACCTTGCCGACGAGGTCGGCGCCGACGTCCGCAGCCTTGGTGTAGATGCCGCCGCCGACGCGGGCGAACAGCGCGATGCTGGAGGCGCCCATCGAGAAGCCGGTGAGCACCGACAGCACGGTCGGGAGGCCGCTGGAGCCGGTCCACATCGTGGAGTAGACGATGTACAGGCCGCCGAGGCCGACCATCGCGAGGCCGACGACGCTCATGCCCATGACCGCGCCGCCCGAGAAGGCGACGTCGAGGGCGGGAGAGAGGCCCGTCTTGGCGGCGTTGGTGGTGCGCACGTTGGCGTTGGTCGCGACCTTCATGCCGAAGAAGCCGGCCAGGCCCGACGCGATGGCGCCGATGATGAACGAGACCGCGATGAGCGGGCTCTGGCCCTCGCCGCCGCGGTTGGCCACGGCGAGCAGGACGGCCACGACGACCACGAAGATCGACAAGACCTTGTACTCGCGAGCGAGGAACGCCATCGCGCCTTCCTGGATGCGCTTGGCGATTTCCTTCATGGTGTCGTCGCCCGGGTCCTGCTTCGACACCCACGACGCCTTCCAGAAGGCGAAGAGGAGGGCGAGCGCGCCGGCTGCGGGGACTGCGTAGATCAAGTTGTCCATCGGGGTCTTTTCCCTGGTGCTGCTGAGACGACGGCCGGACCAGTTGCGGTGCCGTCGAAAACTTCTACGAATACAAGGGCTTGGGTGCGTACCGGGGGCGCGAGTCCCGCCGATGCCGCGCCTAGGTACCATCGAGGCTCTGGCGTGTCAACGTGGCCGGGCCGCTGGATTCGCTTCCTCATCCTCCTCGTCGCGTTGCTCGTGGCGGCGCCAGACTGCGCAGTCGCGGCCGACCCGACCGTGCTGGGTCCCAGGCCGTCCGGGATCCCACCGTCGGCGCTGCCCGTGCTGCGACTCCACCTCCGCGTTCGGGGCGACTCGGATTCGCTCCGTCCCGACCGGGTGGCCCTGCTGTTCGAGGTCCGCTGGACGTTCGGGCGCCGAGGGGCGCGCTCGCCCCTGGAACTCGAGCGCGACGACTTCCACCCCATCCCCCCACACCCGCTCGACCCCCTGGTCGGGCTGGAGGAGCTGCCGTGATCCGCCTCGCCCTCATCTTCTTGCTGCCCGTCACCCTCCCCGGCCTGTTCGTGCCCCCCGCCCTGGCGGGAGACGCGGCGTCGCCGGCGTCACCGCCCCGGACGGACGTCGACGCGGTGCTCGCGTCCTTCGACGACGAGCCGCCGGTGGAGCTCGTTCAGCTGTGGGCGACGGGGGAGGCGATGGCGGACCCGGCGCGGGCCGCCCGCCTGGTGAGAGACGCTCGCGCGCGGGGGGCGCTGCCTCTGATCCGCCTGCGCGGCCGCTACAAAGACAGCGCCGGCCAGAGCTGGGACGAGCTCAACCTCCTGGACAGTCGGGACAAGGACAGCGACTACACCCTGGACGTGTGGCTCGAGTGGGACCTCGCCGATGTCGCATCGAGCGTGGACCTGATGCGTTCGGTGCGGGAGGGGAGGGAGCTGGTCGAGCTCCGTCAGGCGATTCTGCATCAGGTGACCATCGCCTACTTCGATCGTCGGCGATTGCTCTGCGAGGAGCGCCTGGCGTCGCCTCAGGAGCCCCTCGCGGAGGGCCTGGAGCGCCGTTTGCGGGTCCAGGAGCTGAACGCTACCCTCGACGCCCTGACGGGGGGCCGCTGGAGCCGCTCCCTGCCGCCCCGCCCCGAGCCCGCCACCACGCCCGACGTCGTCGTCGCACAGGAGTCCCAGCGTGAGTCAACGGGAGAAGATCCTGATCCTGGACTTCGGGTCCCAGTACACCCAGCTGATCGCGCGACGCGTCCGTGAGTCTCGGGTCTACTGCGAGGTTCGCCCCTTCGACCAGCCGCCCCGCGAGGACGAGCTGCACGAGCTGCGCGGGTTGATCCTGAGCGGTGGCCCAGCCTCGGTCTACGCCGAGGGCGCGCCCCACATCGATCCGTCGGTCCTGGAGCTCGGGCTCCCGATCCGGGGTTTCTGCTAGGGCTTGCAGCTGCTGTGCGAGCTGCTGGGGGGTGTGTTGGAGGCGGCGGCCGTGCGGTAGTTCGGCCGCGCCGACCTGGAGCTGTCGTCCGCGACGGCGCTGTTCGAGGGGCTGCCCACCGACGAGCCGCTCCCCGTGTGGATGAGCCACGGCGACCGGGTGCTCCGACTCCCCGAGGGGTTCACGGCGGTGGCTCGGAGCGGCAACTCGCCGTTCGGAGCGATGGCGTCGTCGGACGACCGGATCTTCGGCGTGCAGTTCCACCCCGAGGTGGCCCACACCCGGCGCGGCGACGAGATCCTGGGCAACTTCGTGCACCGGGTCTGCGGGTGCGAGCCGACCTGGACGATGGGCTCGTTCCTCACCGAAGAGGTGGCCGCGGTGCGCCGTCGAGTGGGCGACGACCGCGTGATCCTGGGGCTCAGCGGCGGCGTCGACTCGACCGTGGTGGCGGGGCTCCTGGCCCAGGCCATCGGCGAGCAGGCGACCTGCATCTTCGTCGACAACGGGCTGCTCCGATTCCGCGAGGCGGAGGAGGTCTGCGCCTTCTTCGAGGACTTCCGGGGCATCCGCTTCGTGCACGTCGACGCCGCGGACCGGTTCCTGGACGCGCTGGCCGGGGTCTCCGAGCCCGAGCAGAAGCGGAAGATCATCGGCCGGGTCTTCGTCGAGGTCTTCGAGGACGAGTCCCACCGCGTCGACGGCGCCCGGTTCCTGGCCCAGGGCACGCTGTATCCCGACGTCATCGAGAGCGTCTCACCCGGGGGTGGGCCGTCGGTCACGATCAAGTCCCATCACAACGTGGGCGGCCTGCCCGAGCGGATGTCCCTGGAGCTCCTGGAGCCGCTGCGAGACCTGTTCAAGGACGAGGTCCGCGCCCTGGGGGCGGAGATGGGCCTCCCCCACGAGCGGCTCTGGAGGCATCCGTTCCCCGGCCCCGGCCTCGCGGTGCGGGTGCTGGGGGAGGTGACGCGGGAGCGGTGCGACGTGCTGCGCCAGGCGGACCACGTCTTCATCTCGGAGCTGCGGGAGACGGGCCACTACGACCGCATCTGGCAGGCCTTCGCAGTGCTCCTGCCGGTCAAGACCGTGGGCGTGATGGGGGACGAGCGGACCTACGAGAACGTCTGCGCGCTCCGGGCGGTGACGTCCACCGACGGCATGACGGCGGACTGGTACGACCTGCCGAGGGACGTCCTGGCGCGGGTGAGCAACCGGATCATCAACGAGGTCCGCGGCATCAACCGCGTCGTCTACGACGTCTCGTCCAAGCCGCCGGGCACCATCGAGTGGGAGTAGGGCTGCCCGAACGGCAGCGGTAGCGCGAGGCCGTCGAAGCCGCCCACCACGTACGGCACGCTGCCGAGCCGGAGCGCCCCGAGGTGGGCCCGCACGACCGCCGCGGCGGTCTCCGAGCTGTCCCACAGGGGCGACAGGTGCACGAGGGCGGTGCCCTTGGGGCCCGCCTGGTCGATCACGAGCGCGACGTCTTCGGGCGTGAGGTGCTGGTCGCGCCGGCTGTCGTCGGGGGTCGTGCACTCGATGACCAGCCAGTCGACCCCCTCAGCCGCCTCACGGAGCTGCGAGCAGGGGCCGGTGTCGCCGGAGTAGCAGAGGCTCCAGGGCTCGGGATCCGAGCCCTCGAACCGCAGGATGCGAGCCTCCTGATTGTGGTCTGCGGGCCAGGCCGCGACCCGAAGCGGCGTGCCCGGGAGCGGCCGAAGCCGGCCGTTGGGCTCGATGCCGTGGAAGCCGACTCCGCCCTGGAGCAGCTTGGGGTAGAGCGTGCGCGCCACCTGGATCAGGCGGGGCTCGTGCTCCGGCCCTCCGCTCAGGACCAGCTCGCTGAGGCGATGCTCCTGGAGGCACCGGTGGAACAGGAGGGGGAACAGGTCCGCGAGGTGGTCGAGGTGCAGGTGGGAGTGCACGACGGCCTGCAGGCCCGTGGGGTCGACGCTCAACTTCGCGAGGCGGTCCAGGCAGCCGGGGCCCGTGTCGACCAGCACGCTGGTGGCGGAGTCGTACAGGAGGTGGCAGGCCGGACCGCGGTCCGGGCTCATCTCCAGCGTTCCAGAACCGAGGACGACCCACTCCATCGGCAACATCATGCCACCCCTGCGGTCTGCTAGCCTCCACGACCGTCCACCTTGAACTGCACTCTCCATCCCGCCGTTCCCGGAATCGGCATCTGCGTCTCCTGCGGCCGCGTGGTCTGCGACGGCTGCTCGACCCGGCTTCAGGGGCGGAACTTCTGCGCGGGCTGCCTCGAGGCTCGGGCTGACGAGGACGACGAGGACGCGGTGCTGGAGTCCGGCGCGGTGGTGCGGGTCGGGCTCGGCCTGATGACCGTCGTGTCCACGGGCCTGCTGGCGCTCACCGCCTTCGCGTTCGGCTTCTTCCTCTACATGGTGGGCTGAGCAGATGTCGGGCTCGCCTCCGTGAGGTCACGTTGAGCCGTCGGACCTTCCAGCGGCGCGTGCGCCGCGCCCGAAGCTCGATCCTGCTGGACGAGGGGGTCGCGCTCATCCAGTCGGATCCGCTGCGGTGGTTGGGCGGCCCGCTGCTCGCGGCGACGCCCCTCGCCGCGCTCTCGCTGCTGTTCGTGCACCTGCACCGGGAGGTCTGGATCGATGACGCGTGGGGCGGCTGGGTGGTCGTCGGCTCGGCGGCTCTGTCCGCCGCCGTGGTGCTGGCCTACCAGCTGCGGGCGGTGGCTCACGGAGTGATCGCCCGGCGGGTCGTGGCCGCCCTGCACCCTTCGGCGCTGGAGGGCACGTCGGGTCGGCTGCGCTGGGCCTCGCTGATCTGCGTCGGCACCGTCGGCTCGGCGTTCACCCTCATCGGCTTCGGGCTGGCGGTCCTGCCGGGGCTGGCGATCGCCGGGTTCTGCGCGCCCCTCGCGGCCGTCGTCGCCGTCGAGGAACGGGACGCCGGCGCCGCCATCGCCCGCTGCCGTCGGCTCCCGCGCGGCACGGTAGGCAAGGGGCTGGGCTCGAGCATGCTGTTCGGCGGGCTCGCCCTCGTCGCGTGGATCAACCTGCTGGTGGGCTCCCAGGTGCTCCTCATCGTGCTTCGCGCGCTGACCGGGGCGGACGTCACGGTGCTGTCGCAGCTGTTCGGGCTGGGCAACGAGGCGTTCGTCCTCGGCAGCCTGGTGGTCGCCCTGCTCCTCATCGAGCCGCTGTGGGCGATCCAGAGGGCGCTGCTGTACCTCGATGCCCGGCTCGGTCAGTCCGGCACCGACCTGGTCGAGCGCTGGCGCAAGCTGACCGAGGAGGACGACTCCCGGGGTCGCACCGGCGGGCTGCGGAGCCCGGGCACGACGGCCGCCAAGCTCGCCCTCGTCTGCCTCGTCGGCGTTGGCGGCCCCGCCGCAGCCTGGGCCCAGGCGCCGCCGGAGGACTACGCCGACGACTTGAAGTACTGGCGCGGGGAACTGGACGCGGCCCTCGATCGTTACGACACGAGCGGGTTCGAGGACCTGTCGTACCTCAAGTCCAGCCTCGAGACGGGCCTGCGTCGAGACGTCCTGCCCCCGTCGGGGGGCGCGCCGCTCAGCTTTGACGGGGAGGCGCTCGCCGAGGGACTGCCGGACTGGATCCACACCGCGGAGACGGAGCGGCGCGCCCGGCGCACCTCCCGGCTGCTGCGCGAGGCCGAGCACACCTGTCGGGCGCTCGCCGATCCCACCCTGCCGGCGCTGCCCGACGTCGTCACCGCCCGCGGCCTGCTCGAGCAGGAGCTCGCCGACACCTCGTACGACACCTCGGTCCGGGAGGAGGCCGGCGAGCAATACCGCGAGGGCCTGCAGCAGAGCTTCAGGACCTGGTGGGAGGGGTTGATGCGGAAGCTGACGTGGAAGCGTCCCCCTCCGCAGCCGTCCACGGGCCCCGCTCCCGTCCTGCCCGCGTTCGACGGCCGCATCGTCATGGCGCTCGTCGCCCTCATCCTGGCGATCCTGATCGGCGTCTTCCTGATCTCCCAGAGCGCCGCCCTCCGGGTGCGCGCCCCCGACATCGACGGCCGCCTGCCCGGCGCGGGGTCGGACCTCCCCGACGCCCGGAAGCGAACGCCGTTGGGCTGGCGGGATCACGCCGACCAGCTGGCGAAGGAGGGGCTGTACCGCGAGGCCATCCGATCGCTGTTCCTCGCGGCCCTCGCCCGGCTCGACCGCACGCGGGAGATCGACTACCGGCGAGAGCGGACCAACGGCGAACACCTCCGGACCTTCCGCGGCAGCGACGTGCGGCGCGACCGGTTCGTCGACGCGACGTGGCGGTTCGAGTTGGCCTGGTACGGCGGGGACCCGGTGGGCGAGGCGGACTACGAGCGCATGGCCCGGACCGCTCGCCCGCTCCTGCTGGGCGCCGAGGCGGTCGTCACCGACGCGATCCCCGGAGCGGTCCATGGCTGAGGGGGGACCCGTGCGGTCGGCGAAGTCGGAGGCCCGCTCCGCCCGGCGCTGGACCCTCGGCCTGGTGGCCGGGCTGCTGCTCGGCGTCGCCGGGCTCCTGTTCCTCGGCGCGGGCGTGTCGTCGAACCGCTCGACCCTCGACCGGGGGCCGGAGGGGACCGCCGCCCTGGCGTCCGTGCTCCGGGGCCTGGGCCACGACGTCGAGAGCTTGCGGTTGGGCCTCATCACCCTCGTGCGCCGGCCGGCGGGATCCGTGCTCTTCATGCCGTCCGCGCCGGGGCTGATCCCGACCGTCCTGGGAGAGGCTGAGCTCCACATCCTCGAGGAGTTCATCGCCAAGGGCTCGACCGTCATCGTCGTGACCCACTACCCGACCGCGCTGCTCGATCCGTTCGACGTGGAGTTCGAGTGGGACGCGCTGGAGCGTCCTCCACGCACCGGGCCGGGCTACCGGCAGGCGCTCCCGGTGCTCCCGCTCCCGGTGACCCTGGGCGAGCCGCTGGCCGTCGCCGGGCGGGGGGGCATCACCCTCACCGGCGACGGCAACGTGCTGTACTCCGTGGACGGGGTCCCGATCGTCGCCAGCATCCCGGCGGGCAAGGGCGAGGTGATCGTGGTCTCCGATCCGTCGACGATCACGAACCGAGGCATCAGCCGGGCGGGCAACCTCGACCTCTGGGTCCGGCTCGTGAGGGATCGCCTCCGGGACGACGGCGTCGTGATGTTCGACGATCTGCACGCCGGCGCGACCGACGACAAGGGCACGATCGCCTACGCCCGCCGTGCCGGGCTCCTGCCGGCCCTCCTGCTCGCGGTGCTGCTCGCGGGTCTGTACCTGTGGCGGGCGGGCGCCCGCTTCGGCTCCGTCCTGCCGCCGAAGGCGTCTCGCAACCCCCGTACATCGTCCGAGCTGGTCCACGCCATCGCTGGCCTCTACGAGCGTGCCGGCCTGCGCAGTCACGCCCTCGCGGTGCTGTCCCGCCGATTCCGTCGGGCCGTCGAGCGACGCTCGGGGCTGCGGTGGGATCGCGACTCCGTGGCGCCGTGGGTCGAGCGGGAGCTCGGGCCCGGCGCCGGCCGGGCGTTCGAGCGGATCCGTCGGGGCTTCGCCTCGATGCTGTCCGACCCCGACCCGCCGCGGGACGAGACCCTCGAGCTGGCTCGTCTCGTACATCGATTCGAAACCGAGCACCTCAACGTTCGCCGGCGACCGTCCGGCCAACCCCCGAACACAACGCAACGGAGCGATGCCCCGTGAACGAACCCGCCCCCCCTTCGGTCGCCGACCTGCGCACCCGGACCGACGAGGCCGTCGCCCAGGTCCGTCGAATCGTGTACGGCCAGGAGCGCCCCGTCCGGCTGATGTTGACCTGCCTCCTGGCTCGGGGGCACGCCCTGCTCGAGGGCGTGCCCGGGACCGCCAAGACGCTGCTCGCCCGCTCCCTGGCCCGCACCGTCGACGCCCGCTTCAGCCGGATCCAGTTCACCCCCGACCTGATGCCGTCGGATGTGGTCGGCACCCACATCTTCGACCCGAGGACGCAGGACTTCGTGGTGCGGGAGGGGCCGGTGTTCACCGACGTGCTGCTCGCCGACGAGATCAACCGGACGCCGCCCAAGACGCAGGCCGCCCTGCTGGAGGTGATGGAAGAGCGGAGGGTGACGATCGACGGCGACCGGCGCACCGTCTCGGACATCTTCACGGTCTTCGCGACCCAGAACCCGCTGGAGTTCGAGGGCACCTACCCGCTGCCGGAGGCTCAGCTCGACCGGTTCATGATGAAGATCCGCGTGCCGTACCCGAGCGCCGACGCGGAGGAGGCGGTCTTGACCCGGTACTCCGACGGGAGCTCCGCCCACGAGGAGGTGTCGGAGACCATCGAGCCGGTGTTCGAGCCCGCCGAGCTGACCCGGCTGCGCGGCGCGATCGCCGGCGTGCACATCGACCCATCGATCGTCCGCTACCTGCAGCGGGTCATGGCGGCCAGCCGGGAGTCCTCGCACCTCGTGCTGGGGGCCGGCACCCGCGCCGGGCTCCACCTGCTGCTCGCGTGTCGCGTCTGGGCGGCCCTGGAGGGGCGCGACTTCGTGACCCCGGACGACATCAAGACGCTCGCTCCCGAGGTGTTCGCTCACCGGCTGATCCTCCAGGCTGACGCCGCGGTCGACGGGGTGCGCGCGGAGGAGGTGCTCGCCGAGCTGCTCGACGGCGTGGAGGTCCCCCGCTAGCTGTGACGTCGTTCGCCCCCGCCCCACGCGCGCTGATCGCGCTCGCCTGTCTGCTCCCCGTCGCGGTCCTCGCTGCGCCGGCGCCGCTGGCGGCGGGCCTGGTGCTGCTGGTGGCCGGGCTGCTGGTGCTCGCGACGATCGTCGACGGGCTGCGCCACCCGGGGGCCGACGCGATCGTGCTGGAGCGCGTGACGCCGAGCGCGCTCTCCGTCGGGGAGGCGTCTCGGATCGTCGTGCGCCTCCGGAACCGGACGGAGGTGCCGCTGACGTTGCTCGTGGCCGATGGTTGCCCCCCCGCGCTCGCCCCCGACGAGGACATCGTCGAGGCGGAGCTGCCGCCCCACACGCCGGTGGAGGCCGGCTACGGGGTCCAGCCGGTCTCCCGCGGCGCGTTCCCGTTCGGGCCGGTCGTGGTGCGGCTCCGCCGCCGCTGGGGGCTCGCCGAGCACCAGGTGGTGCTCGACCTGGGCGGGGAGGCCCGGGTGCACCCCAACCTGCGGAACCTCGCCCGCTACCAACTGCGCGCCCGGCGCGACCTGCTCCACCTGGGGGGGGCCCGACGAACCCGGATCCTGGGCCGCGACGGCGACTTCGAGCGCCTCCGGGAGTTCGTCAGCGGCGACGACATCCGCCACGTCGACTGGAAGGCGACCGCCCGGTTGAAGCGGCCCATCACCCGGGTCTACCAGGCCGAGCGAGCCCAGAACCTGGTCATCCTCGTCGACGCCACGCGGCTGATGGCGACCCGCGCGGCGGGGCTGTCCAAGCTCGACTTCGCCGTCAACGCCGCGTTGATGCTCACCTACGTCGCGCTGATGCGCGGGGATCGGGTCGGCGTCGCGGTGTTCGACGATGAGGTGCGGGCGTACGTGCCTCCCCAGGCCGGCCAGGCTCAGTTCGGCCGGGTGCTGGACCTGCTGTTCGACCAGCAGCCGACGCGCAGCTTCCCGCGCTACCGCGAGGCCGTGCGGGCCCTGGGGCGCACGACTCGCCGCCGCTCCCTGGTCGTCTGGCTGACCGACCTGCTCGACGGCGAGCAGGGCCAGGAGCTGCTCGCCGCCCTGGGAGCGCTCCGCCGTCGTCACCTCTCCCTGGTGGTCGCGATGGACGACCCCGACGTCCACCAGCTCGCCGCCACCGAGCCGCGGAACCAGCGCAGCCTGTTTACGCGCGTGGGGGCGGCCGAGCTGCTCGATGAGCGGATGACCCTGATCCGGCAACTGCAGGCCCAGGGCGCCCAGGTGATCGACCAGAACCCCGAGGAGATCACCGCCGCGGTGGTCGATCGCTACCTGGAGCTGAAGCAGCGGGGAGCGCTGTAGCGGCATCAGGCGCAGCCGGACCCCCGAAGGGGGCTTTTCGGTGCGTTATCGTCCCCTCATGGAGCCGACCTCGATGCTGACCCGCCCGCTCGTTCCCCTCCTCCTCGTGCTCGGCGCCCTGGCGGCGTGTCCTCCGCCGCTGGACGACGACGACGACCTGATCGCCCCCCCCGATGACGACGACGGCGAGCTCTGCGACGCGGACACCGATTGCTCCTTCACCACGGGCCTGGAGATCTGCGACGACGACGGGCTCTGCGTCGAGGGCGACCGGAACAACAGCCGCGCCGAAGCGCAGCTCGTCGAGTACGACACCTCGACGGAGCTGTACATCGCGCCGGCCGGTGACGTGGACTGGTTCCGGTTCAACGGCACCCAGGGCGACCTCGTGCTGATGACGACCTTCGCCGAGGACATCGACGTGCTCGACACCGTCATCGTCTACTACGACGAGGACGGCAACGAGATCGGCTTCAACGACGACTTCGACCGGGTCGCGTCCGTGCCGCCGGACTCCCGGCTGTACAGCGGCGTGCCGGCGACGGGGACGTTCTACTTCACGGTCCAGGACCGTCGCTCGTGGGCCAACGATCCGACCGACCCGCCGGTCGGCGGCGACGACAGCAAGTACGTCGTCACGCTCGGGCGAGCGCCCGGGGACACCGCGGTCACGGTCGCCTCGGAGGACAACGACAGCCCGGCCGAGGCGTCCGACTGGGACGTCTCCGAGACGCTGGTCAACTACACCGCCGGCGGCTTCCTCGAGCCCACCGGCGACTCGGACTTCATCGCCGTGCCGGTCATCGAGGGGGAGGCGCTCCGCGTCTACGGGTTCCCGAACAGCGGCTCCCTCGGCACCGTCAAGGTGACCGTCTACCTGCCCGACGGCTCGACGCCGATCGCGTCCTACGAGTCCCTGAGCTGGGCCATCGACCAGCGGGCCTGGGTCCCGGTCCTCGAGACGGGGGACTACTTCCTGGAGGTCGAGGAGGCCGACGGCCGCGGTGGGTTCGACTACTGGTACTTCCTGCACGCGGCCAAGAATCCGACCGAGGACGGCCAGCCGGCGGAGGAGGAGCCGAACGACGACGGAGGTGAGGCCCAGGCGCTCGCGGCGGGGGGGACCACCCTGTGGGGCCGGATCCACCCGGCCGGAGACGCCGACTGGTACTCCGTCGAGGCTGACTCGGGCGACCGCCTGGCGCTGCGGTTCGAGCGCACCGACCACGGGGAGACGACCGCGCTGGCGGTCGAGCTGTTCGACCCGGCCGGCGACCTGGTCGAAGAGGAGACCTGGGACGGGGAGGAGGACGCCGTGTTCGAGGCCTACGAGCTGAGCTCGGGCACCTGGCAGATCCGCGTCACCGAGCAGAACCCCGACGCCGGCGACGCCGCCGACCGCTTCTACCAGATGTCCGCGACGGTCCTCGGCGGCTGATCCGGGGCTTCGTCCATCGCGGCGAGCCAGGGCGCCTTGAGGTAGACGCCGAGGCCGATCGCGGTCAGGAGGGCGAACGCGATCTTGGCCAGGTCGGGGAGGATCGACATCGGCGTCACGTAGCCCTCGACCAGGCCGGCGAACACCAGGAACGGCACCGCCATCCCGATCAGCTTGAGCGCGTCGAGGCCGCGCTCCTTGAGGGCGTCGATGCGGCGCCGCCGACCGGGCCGCAGGATGGCGTCGGCGAGGATGAACCCCCCGGCGCCGCCCAGGGCGATGGCGAAGATCTCGAACACTCCATGCGGCAGGATCAGCGCCCAGAACTCGACGTTCTGGTCCCAGGTCGCGAAGTTGGCGGCGATCGCCCCGAGCAGCACGCCGTTGTAGAAGAGCGTCATCAGGGTGCCCACCCCGAGCGTCAGCCCCAACACGAAGGACCGCAGCGCGACCCGGATGTTGTTGACCATGAGCATGGTCGAGAACGACGCCGAGTCCTGGTCCGTCATCTCGCCGAAGCGCGCGTCCCGGTAGTCGTCGGGGCGCTCCGCGTAGAACGAGGCGATCTCCGACGGCACCAGGTAGTCGAACGCGTCCGGCTCCAGCGATACGAGCAGGAAGGCCGCGAGGAGCCCCAGGAAGAACACCGACGCGGACAACTGGAGGTACCGCTTCTCCCGCCGCACCGCCTCGGGCCAGCCCCGGATGAACCAGGAGAGCACCGCGCCGAGGCGCAGCCGGCGCGCGGAGTAGATGCGGGTGTAGGCGCGGCCGACGAGCGCCTCCAGGTAGTCCGTGACGTCGGCTCGGCCGGCGGTGTCGCGAGCGAGCAGGAGGTCCGCCGACGCCTTCCGATACAATCGAGCGAGGTCCCGCACCTGCTCGGGTTCCAGGCGCTTCAGCCCCTTCCGCTCGGCTTCGTCGAGCAGGTGCTCGAGCTGCCTCCAGGCAGGGCGGTGTTCATCGAGGAAGCGGCCAAAGTCCAATGCTCGACTATCCGATCGATACCCCGGAGAACGTGCGGTTCCACCACACGCTCGCAGGCCCGGGCACCCGCTTCATGGCGTGGTTGATCGACATCGTACTCGTGGTGCTGCTCCTGATCGTGCTCTCGATGATCTTCGGCGTCGCCGCCGCGATCGTCGGCGAGTACGCGACCGCGATCTTCGCGCTGACCAGCTTCGCCCTCTTCTCCGGGTACTGGATCCTCCTGGAGTTGCTCTGGGACGGCCGCACCGTCGGCAAGCGGGCGCTGGGACTGCGCGTCATCGGGGAGCGCGGACTCCGGCTGACGTTCGGCCAGGTGGTGCTGCGCAACCTGGTCCGGTTCGTCGACATGCTGCCGCTGTTCGGCGGCGTCGCGGCCTGCTTCATGCTGCTGGGGCGGGAGCATCGACGGCTCGGCGACCTCGTCGCCGGCACCGTCGTCGTCCGGCAGCGTCGCGTTCCGCCCCCCGAGCGCATCCGCGGCCTGGCGGGGGAGCGGCGATCCGGGTCGGCCGAGCTCGACGTCGGGCCGGCCGCCCTCCGGCGCGTCTCGCCCGCCGAGCGGGACCTCCTCCTGGACCTGTGCATGCGTCGTGACGCCCTGGACGACGGCGTTCGCCACCGCCTGTTCGCGGAGGCGGCGACGCGCTACCGCGAGCGGCTCGGGCTCGCGCAGCAGCAGGGGGTCTCGGACGAGAAGCTCGTCCTGCTCCTGACGGCGGCGCTGGTGGAGCGCTTGACCTGACCGGCGGGGCGGCTCAGCCGCCGCCGGCGTGGAGGTCTTCCTCCTCGGGCTCCATCGGCAGCCCCAGGGCGGCGAGGTGACCGTCGTCCAGGCCGCAGAACTCCATGACCTCCCACAGGAGCCCCTCGAGCAGCTCCTGGTGCAGCTCGTAGACGTCGGTCGCGCCCTTGGCGAGGTTGCGTCGGAAGATCCGGAACGCGGAGGGGTGGGCGCCGAGCCAGTCCTCGGGATCGTCGCCCTTGGGGGGGCCGGAGGGCGTGCCGTCGAACAGGCAGAGGACCAACGGGGAGACGGGGCTGTCTCCCCCGCGCAGCAGCTCGTCCGACGGGAGCTCGTCGACCTTGAGCTCCAGGCCGGCGAGCCAGATGCCGAGGGGGTCGGGGATCTCCTCGACGATCTCGTCGAACGCCTCGGAGATCTGCTGGGCCGTCCACTCCGCTGGCGGCGACAGGTTCTCGGGGTCCAACTCCACCGCCTTCGCGAAGAACGCGGCGGCCGCCGCGTCGTTCCCCTCCCGCTCGGCGATGAAGCCCCGGTACATGAGCGCCTCGGCGTCCGGTTCCTCGGTCTCGGAGACCCGCTCGAGCAGCGGCTTCGCCTCGTCGAAGCGGGCCTGTTCGAACAGCGCGACCCCCCGCGCGTGCAGGAGGCGGGGCTCGTCCGGAGCGCTCGTCAGGGCCACCTCGAGCAGGTGCGCAGCTTCGGCCGGCTCCTGCATCTCCAGCAGGCACTCGGCCGCGAGCCAGAGCACCTCGGGGGCCGCCTTGCGCTCGTTCTCGCCGATGAGCCCTTCGCAGATCACCAGGGTGGTCTCGATGTCGCCAGCCTCGAACGCCTCCTGGGCGTCGAGGAAGGTGGGAGTGTCGGTGTTCGCCATGGCGGCAGGGTGACCCCGCAACGCAGGTCGGTCAACCCGCCCCGTCGTCCTTCCAGGGGCCAGCGCACGCGGCGTCGAGCGCGGAGACCAGCGAGGCGTGGTCGACGGGGGTCCCGTCCGCGACCAGTCCGGCCACCCGGGCCGTGAGATGGACCGCCGCGAACGACGTGCCGAACAGGTTGTCGCGGGCCGGCCGACCCTCGATCGGGCGGGGCCAGCCGGACGCCACGTACCGGGGGAGGGGACCCGCGACGCGGTACAGGTCCGCCAACGGGCAGTCCCGGTGGGTCGCCGCGCTGAGCACCTCCGGCAGGTCGGCGGGCCAGAGCGAACGTCCCCGCGGATGCGCCGCGGCGACGCAGATCGCCCCCGCTCGGCTCGCCGCCTGCACGGCGTCGCGCAGGGTCGCCTCCGCCTCCGGGCGCCCGCTGCCGAGGCTGAGGTTGATGACCTGGGCCCCGGCTTCGGCCGCGCGCACGATCCCCTCGGCGAGGGCCGCCGTGGTGGTCCTGAGCTCCTCGTCCAGCAGCCGCACCGCCAACACGTCGATGCGAGGCTCCAGCCGGTACAGAGCCGCTGTGCAGGCGGTCCCGTGCCCCGTCCGGTCCGAGAAGTCGTCGGAGCGCTGCAGCGGCGGCTCCAGCCCCTCCAGCGAGAACCCGTCCAGCCTCAGCCCGGCGAGGTGGGGGTGGGAGGCGGTCACCCCCGAGTCGAGCAGCGCGACCCGGACCGTCACGACGCGCTCGCTCCCCCGGTCTGCAGGGACCAGAGGTGCGCGTACAGCCCCCCCGCCTCGAGCAGCTCGGCGTGGGTGCCCGTCTGGGCGACGCGTCCTCCGTCGAGGACCACCACGACGTCGGCGTCGGCCGCGAGGTGCAGGCGGTGGGTGACCACCAGGGTCGAGCGGCGCTGCTCCCGTCGCTCGGCGAGCGCCCGCAGCACGAGTCGGTCGCTCTCCCAGTCCAGCGCCGAGGTGACCTCGTCGAGCACCAGGAGCGCGGGATCGCGGAGCAGCGCCCGGGCGAGGCCGATGCGCTGCCGTTGCCCCTCGCTCAGCCGCACCCCCCGATCACCCAGCTCCGTCGCCAGGCCGTCGGGCAGGGACGCGACGAACTCGGTCAGGCCCACCCGCTCGACCAGCTCGTCGATGATCGCGTCGTCGGCGCCCGGCTCCAGCCAGCGGATGTTGTCCCGCAGGGATGCGTCGAACAGCGCCGGCTGCTGGCCCACCAGGGCGACCTGGGGCAGCACCGCCGGCAGGTTCAGATCTCGGACGTCGACGCCGTCGACCCGGACGGTGCCTCCCATCGGGAGGAGGAACCGGAACAGCAGGTCGATCACCGTCGACTTGCCGACCCCGGACGGTCCGACCACCGCCAGGGTGCGCCCCGGCTCCAGCTCGAAGGAGACGTTCTGGAGCACCGGTCGGCCCGGTCCGTAGGCGAAGCTGACGTCCTCGAAGGCGACCCGGCCCTCGATCGACGCGGGGACCTCGGTGCCCGGCCGCTCCAGGAGCGGACGAGCGTCGAGCAGCTCGAAGACGCGAGCGATCGGCGCCGCGGCGCGTTGCAGGTTGATGTAGGTGCCGGCCAGCCCCTGCAGGGGGCCGTACAGCCGCTGCTGGAAGAGCACGAACGCGGTCAGATCCCCGACCGACATCTCGCCCCGGACCACGAACCCGAAGCCAACGACGAGCACGGTCAGCATGTTGGCCGTCACCAGCAGCTGGAACGCCCCGCTGCCTCCGGCGTCCCACAGACGGTGCAGCAGGACGGCCCGCACGAGCGCCTCGTTGTGCTCCTTGAACGTCTCCGCCTGCCGCTCCTCGAGGCCGTGGGCCTTGACCATCCGCAGGTTGACGAAAGATTCGAGCATCTCATGAGAGATATCCGCCATTCGTTCGCGAATTCGAAGAGATAACCGACGAATGACCGGGCGGAGAATCCAGAGCAGGAGAGCCGCGCCGGGCAGGAACGCGGCGGCGATCAACAGCAGCGTCGGCTGCAGGACCGTCAGCGCCGTCAGCGCGGCGATCAGCGTGATGATCGAGCCGACGACCTGCAGCAGCGTGCCCGTCGCGACGCGCTGCAGCTCCGACAGGTCGCCCCCCATCCGGGACAGCACGTCGCCCAGGCGGCGCCTCGCGAACCAGGCCGGGCCCAGCTCCTCCAGGTGGCGGAACCCGGTCATCCGCAGGTCCACCAGGACCCGGGACGTCACCCACGTCTGCAACCAGCCGGCGCCCGCCGACAGCAGCACCCCGCCGGCTGTCGCGGCGAACGCCAGCAGCGCGAGCGGCATCAGCCGGGTGGTGTCCTTCCAGCGGACGACGTCGTCGACGATCTCCCGCAGGAGCAACGGGTAGACGAGCGACAGACCGATCCCGACGACCATCAGCAGGCCGAGGGTCAGCTCCGCCTTCCAGTAGGGGAGCAGCCACGCGAACACGCGGCGCCAGACGATCGGCGTGCGTTCGTCGACGGCGGTGTCGGTGGGGGAGCTGCCGTCGGGGCGGACCTGCGACGGCGCGAAGGGGGGCGCGCTCATCGTCCCCCCCGGCCGGGACGCTTCGGCCCCCGGGCCCGCCGCGGCCCCGCGATCAGCGTCCGGTCACGGGCCTCGCGGTAGTAACAGGAGTAGCCCGCGGAGCAGCCGGCCGGGTCGTCCCGGAGCTCCAGCGCGGCCGCCTTGACCGCGCGGGCATCCGCCCCGTCGCGGGCCAGGTCGCGGATGTGCCGAACCGACTGCACCGACCGGAGCTTGCGGTACAGGCTCGCCTCGCGGCCGACGATCTTGCCGCTGTGCACCCCCAACTCCATCAACTCGGGGATCGCGCACAGCGCGCAGGGTCCCAGCGGGACGGCGGCTCGCCCGCCGCCGTGGCCGCGGGTGCCGAGGTGGCGCAGGTACTCCCGGTGCTCCTCCACCAGGAAGTCCCAGCGCGCCCGCTCCTCGGGGTCGTCGATCGATCGGCTGGCCTCGCCGGGATCCCCGTCACGGACCACCCGCAGCTCCCAGGGCGTCATGCAGTAGACGCCGAACCCCGGCATCGTGTGGGTCGTGCTGCAGAGGCCTTCTTCGAAGTAGCAGTTGTCGTTGAGCAGGAAGACTTCGAGTTCTACATCAGGGATGGCGGCCTTCAGCTGAGCGAGCTCGGCGAGCTGAAGGTGGCGCGACAGGATGACCCGGTCACACCCCAGCGACGCCAGGAACTGCACGCTCGGGGCGTTGAGGGCGACGGAGACGGTCGACGCGAAGACCCGGCAGCCGGCCAGCTCCTCCTTGAGGAGCAGCATGAACCCCGGGTCCGTGACGATGAAGGCGTCGACCGCCCCGCTGTCCTGCAGCTCCCGGGCGACGCCGAGCAGGAACTCGGCCTGGTCGTCGGGGTAGTACTGCTGGTTCAGGGCGACGTACAGCTCGGCGCCCTTGCGGTGGGTCTCGTCGCCCAGCCGCCGCACGTCGTCCAGTTGCTCGACGTTGGCGGGCCCCGGCCCGCGCCGGTTGGGCCAGGCGCCGCGGCCCCAGCGCTCGTACCAGCCGGCCGGGAAGACGCCGCAGAACAGCTCGTCGGCGCCGCTGTCGACCAGCGGCTCCACCTCGTCGACCGACGCGACCGGGGCCAGGATCTGCATCTGCGGCGGCACCCTACATCGGCAGGTCGGGAGCGACGACGAGCCGGTCGACCGTCTCGGCGTCGTCCGCCCACGCCAGCGCGGACGCCAGCGCCTCCCCGTCCAGCCGGTAGAAGTGGGTGTTTCCCTTCGCCCAGAATCGCGGGGCCGGATCCTGTTCGGGGTCCGGGTACCGGTTGCGTCGCCGGTTCAGCAGGTGGTCGAGGGGGAGGATCTGGCCCGCGTCGACCATCGGCAGCGCCTCGCTGGTCGCGTCGCGCCGCTGCCAGGGGGCGCGCAGTTCGACCGTGAAGCGGCGACACGGGGCGTCGCAATGCCGCGGCGGCACGAACCGCTGGGACGCCGGCTTGCCCCAGGCGTTGACCATGCAGATCCGGCCTGACGCGACCATGCCCCAGGGGAGGTGCACGCTCAGTCGCGGGCCTCCCGGGCTCGGCTCGCTCAGGCCTTGCAGCGGCACGTCCGTCTCCACCCGCTCCACCCCGAGCCGCTCGAGCAGCCGCCGGAACGGGCCCGAGTCGTGGCTCGCGGTGCGCCAGGAGGACGGCGCCGCGTCGCCCCCGAGGTGCTCCGGCCCGACGTCGGGGAGGCGGGGGTCGCGCATCGCCCGGTTGAGGCCGCGGCCGATCACCGCGCGCAGCCGAGGCCGCCCGCCCACCAGGTGCAGCACGCCCCAGTCGTTGACGACGACCTCGGGATCGGGCGCCGCCTCGAGGCGGTCCAGCAGGGGGCCGATCACGTCGACCGCCTCGTCCGTCGCGTACGGCGTCAGGAGCGTCAGCCCCAGCCCCCGGGTCCGCGCGACGGCGGCGGCTGCGTCGACGTCGTCGGGGGAGGGGAGCAGGTGCTGGCAGAACTCCACGCCGAAGTACAGCCGGCTCCAGTCCCCGCGTCCCTGCAGCCAGGCGAACTCAGAACGCCGAGCATCCCCGGATCCCTCCAGGGCCTGCAGGCGGCGCCGATCGGGCGCGTGTACTCCGAGGATCAGGGCCGGGCCGAGACCACGAAGGGGCTCATGTCGGGCAGCTCGATCGTGCGAAGGACCGAGCCGTCCCCGTCGAGCAGGGAGACGCCGCCGGTGCCGGAGCGCTCCGAGAAGGTCGGGGTGATGACCACCGCCTCGTCGCCCCGGAGGGGCTCCACGTCGACGTAGTTGACCGGGAAGACCTGGGCCTTCACGGGCAGGCCGATGCGGTCGAACTTCACGATGGACCGCACCGCGGAGACGTACACGCCGCTGCCGTCGACGTCCCAGGCGAGGCCCTGGACCCGGCGGGCGTGACCGAGGTCCTGGCGAAGCACCTTGTCCTCCGCGGAGCGCTCGGACGCGAGGTCCACGTCGGCGAGCCACGACTGGTCGCGGTCGGTGACCGACACGACGAGGCGGCTGCCGTCGGGGGCCATGGCGATCCGGCTCAGCATCGCCCCGTGCTCCTCGCCCTGGTCGACCAGTTCGATGGTCTCGACCAGCTGTCCGTCGAGGTTGTGCACGTAGACGTTGCCGTCGTGGGGGACGAGCACGAAGACGGTCGAGCCGTCGGGGCTCAGCATCACGTCGAGCGCGTTCCCGGAGACCGGGAAGCTGTGCTCCGCCGCCATGCCGAGGGCGCTGTAGACGACCACGGACGACGCCGGCAGCGGCAGGCC
This sequence comes from uncultured Rickettsiales bacterium, assembly GCA_964416435.1. GTDB lineage: Bacteria > Myxococcota_A > UBA796 > UBA9615 > UBA9615 > CAYQEG01. The sequence goes on along the minus strand of CAYQEG010000011.1, from coordinate 30,923 downwards.
GGCGAGTCGCGCGGCCTGGGAGGACTCGGAGTCAGCGCGGTGGATCGCCGCGACCCGGAGGCCGTCGGCGCTCACGGAGACCGCCGAGGTGGGGCGCTGGTCCACGACCTGGACGAACTCGAGCTTGTCGGCGTCAGCGACCCGCAGCCCGTGGCTGCTCGCCACGTACGCCGACGCGCCGTCCACGCTGAACTCCATGTCGTGGATGAACTCCTGCAGCGGAATCCGACCCACGACCTTGCCGGCGTCGACGTCGATGACCTGGATGTGGTTGCTCGAGACCCAGACGGTGCGCCCGGCGAAGGCCACCGACGGGAGGGTCAGCGAGATGAGGGCGAGCAGGACGAGGAGCTTGCGCATCACCGACCCCTATCCGTTGTCCGGGATGGTGCAGAGGTTGCGCCAGTCGTTGTTGATGTTCTGGCAGGCGTCGAGCCAACTGGAGTACGAGTTGGTGTCCGGGACCTGGCCCATCCAGTAGCAGGTGACCCAGCACAGGCTCAGGTCGTGCTTCCAGGGGCACGGGTCCGGCTCGTCGTTCCAGCCGACCTCCCAGCCGGGGGCGAACGAGGCACAGCAGTCCGAGAAGGCATACCCCCGGACATCGCGCTGCACGGTCTCGGCGATCTGCCGGGCCTTGACGTTGATCGGCTTGATGCGGCTCATGCGGATGTCCTCAGTTTCGGCAGACCCAGCCCGGGTCGATGAACTTGCTGATGAAAGCAGGGTTGCGCTGCAGGATCTCGGCGTACGCCTCGAGACCCGTGCGATACCAGGCTCTCAGCCAGTCACAGTGTGTCAGGTAGGTGCGCGCGGGGTCGCCATTGAACAAGAAATTGACGTGGTGGCAGCCGCCGCTGCAGATGTAGCGGGCCCAGCAGGTGCTGCAGTCGCTCCGCTCCTCGAGGGCGACCTCGTCCAGCGTCTGCTGGCGCTTCGCCTCGTCCAGGCCCCCCGCCCCGAGCGAGCCCAGCACGTAGTCCTTCTCGCCGACGAAGCGGTGGCACAGGCTCATGTCGCCGTTGGGCGCGCCCGCGACCATCTGGATGCCCGCTCCGCACGGGTACTCCTTGTTGTGGCCGTTGTGGATCGCCTTGAGGATGTTCCCGATGTTCGAGAAGCCGTAGCGCCGCCCCTCGGCCGCCTCGTCGACGTACCGACGGACGAGCACCTTGAACCCCTCGAGCAGGCGGGCGTAGTCGGCCCCGTCGAGATCGTAGGCGGCGTTCTTGGCGTCCACCGGCGAGCAGCCGACCTCGGCGAAGCCGGCGTCGAGCAGCGTCTCGACCGTGTGCACGACATCGAGGTTCAGCTTGGTGACCGTCACCCGCGCCGACACCTTGCCGCGCTTCAGAAGCGGCGCGATGCGCTCCATCACGATGTCGTAGGAGCCCCGGCCGGAGTGGTAGGGGCGGAGGCGATCGTTCTTCTTCTTGATCGCGTCCAGGGAGACCGTGACGACAGCCCCGATCGACGCCAGGAAGTCGGCCACTTCGTCGCTGACCAGCGTTCCGTTGGTCGTGATCCCGAAGCGGATCTTGCGCCCCTCCGCCTCCGCCTTGCTCATGGCGTACAGCGCCGCGTCCTTGACCACCGGGAAGTTGAGGAGCGGCTCGCCGCCGAAGAAGGAGATGCCCAGCTCACCGGCGTCGTCGTCGGCCTGGGTGAACAGCCAGTCGACGTACTCGCGGGCGCGCTCGGCGCTCATGAGCTCCGCCTTGCCCTTGTACAACCCCTGCTCGGCGTAGCAGTAGCCGCAGGCCAGGTTGCACGTGTGGGCCACGTGCATCGTCAGGTTGCGCACGCCGCCGTCCCGCGGCGTCGGCTCGGTCGACGGGGCGCCCCGGCTGCTGGACGGGACCAGCAGCCTCAGCTGCACCAGGTCCTTGACGATGTCGCTGACCTCTTCGGCGTCCACCCCGATGTGGCCGGTCAGGGCGCCGACGAGCTCCTCGTCGGGCACGTCCTGCAGGTTCTCGACCGCGTCGAGCACCGCCCGGCTGTCGTCGTCGAGCTCGAAGAAGGAGGAGGTCGGCACATGAAAGACGTAGTCGGTCCCCTCACGGCGAAGGGGCACCAGCTCATCGACCACAAGCGACATCGGCTCACCTACCTCGGGGCCAGGGGGGGGAGGAGACCGAATCCTGGTCCCCGAATCGAGGCAGTATAGCGACCCGGTCGCTGGACGCGACGGGTCGACAGAAGGAGCCATCGAGCCGACACTGGACCCCGATGACCGCCACCGCGCCCGACTCGCCCAAAGTTCGTCGTCTCGTCGAGTTCATCGAGGCGCAGTCCGCGTTCTCCGGGCGGGTTGCAGGCTCCGAGGCGGAGCGGATGTGCCAGGTGGCCCTGGCAGGACGCTTGGACCGTATCGGAATGGAGGCGGTTGTCGAGGGCGCCGTCTGTCCCCCTCCGCTCCCCGCGATCCTGCTCCTCCACGCGTCGAGCTTCGGGGTCGCCCTGCTGCTCTCGATCCCGCGGCCCCTGTTCGGCGCCGCCCTGGGGCTGCTCACGACGATCTCGTTCTTCGGCGAGCTGCACGGCCGGCCCCGCATCCTCCGGAGGCTCCTCCTCAAGCGCATCACCGGGAACATGATCGCCAAGCTGAGCAACTCCGACGCCGTCGGGCGCCTGCTCCTGGTCGCCCACGCCGACGTGGCCTCGTCGTCCGCGCTGTTCCGCCCCTGGATGAACCGCTGGACGATCCACCGCGAGCAGCCGGGGCGGACGCTGCACCCGGGGAGCCTGGTGCTGGTCGCGGGCATGGCCCAGACCTTCGCGGCGATCGAGCAATGGAGCCGGCCGGACCTGTCGGCGTTCGCCCTGACCATGCTGCTGTCGGCCGCGCTGGTGCACATCGGCCTGGCGGTGTTGGCCCTCGACTGGCTCCGCTCGCCGCCGGTGGAGGGCGCGATCGACAACGCGTCGGGCCTCGCGGTCGTCTGGGGGGTCGCCAAGGCGATCGCGGCGAGGCCTCTTCGGCACGTCGAGTTGTGGGTCGTCGCGACCGGCGACCGGGAGCCCGAAGCGGGGGGCATGAGCGCCTTCCTGCGCCAGTTCGAGCGGCACATCGACGTCGACAACACCTTCGTCATCAACATCGACGAGGTCGGGCAGGGCGATCTGCACATCGTGACCGCCGAGGGTCGCTGGAACCGGCTCACCTACCGCCCGACGCTGCCCGGGCTCGCCGAGCGGCTCGCCACGCGGTCCGGGCTGGGGCCCGTGCCCGAGGTCGAGATCGTCGGCACGACGGACGCCGGCCCCGCGACCGACGCCGGCCTGCGCGCCGTCACCCTCACGTCGATGGTCGAGGGGCAGCGCTCGCCGGCGCTGCACACCCACTCGGACACCGTCGACGCCGTGGAGCCAAGGGCGCTGGCCCAGGCCCTCGACTTCACCGTCGCCCTCGTCCGGGAGGTCGACGACCTGCTGGGCGAGCGCGGTCACGACGAGGTCAGCAAAGCGTTGCCGGAGCCGCCAACGGGGGCCTAGCTTGCAGGACCGGGACCGTCGCATTGACCCCCGGCCGGGGCGGTGTCAGGATTCGCCGCCTTTCGGATCCCCCCACGGAGCACCCATGAACGTCAAAGCGTCCCGCCCCGGCGAAGGCGGCGAAACCCTCCAGGCTCTGCTGGGCCGCATCCAGGACCGAAGCGCGAAGATCGGCGTGATCGGACAGGGCTACGTGGGACTCCCGCTGGCGATGGCGATCTGCGGCTCCGGCTTCCAGGTCGAGGGGTACGACATCGACCAGCGCAAGGTCGAGAAGCTGATGGAGGGGCGCAGCTACATCGGCGACGTGCCGGACCACGAGCTGGCCCGACACCTCTCCGAGGGGCGTTTCTCCGCCTCCGCCAGCTTCGACGGGCTCGAGGATCGGGACGTCATCTCGATCTGCGTACCGACCCCGCTGGGCAAGACCCGCGACCCCGACGTCTCCTACATCCTCGCCGCCGCCGAGCAGGTCGCGAAGCGGCTGACCGGCGGCCAGCTGATCATCCTCGAGTCGACCACCTACCCCGGCACGACCGAGGAGCTCGTGCTGCCGATCTTCGAGCAGAACGGGCTGCAGGCCGGCCGCGACTACTTCCTGTGCTTCTCGCCCGAGCGCGTCGACCCGGGCAACCCCCGGTTCGACATCCGCAACACCCCCCGGCTCGTCGGCGGCATCACCGACGCCTGCACGCGCGCCGGCGCCGCCATGTACGGCGCCTTCCTGGAGACGGTGGTGCCGATGTCGTCGACCCAGGCGGCGGAGATGGCCAAGCTGCTGGAGAACACCTTCCGCGCGGTCAACATCGGCCTCGTCAACGAAGTGGCGATGATGTGCCGCCGGCTCGGGCTGGACACCTGGGAGGTGATCGACGCGGCCGCGACCAAGCCGTTCGGGTTCATGAAATTCTATCCGGGGCCCGGCCTGGGGGGGCACTGCATCCCAGTCGATCCGCACTACCTGTCGTGGGTCCTCAAGCGGCTGAACTACACCGCTCGCTTCATCGAGCTGGCGGCCGAGATCAACACCGCGATGCCCGAGTACGTCGTCGACCTGACGGCGGAGGCGCTCAACGACGCCTGCAAGCCGGTGCGCGGCAGCACCGTCCTGGTCCTGGGCGTCGCCTACAAGGCGAACGTGGCCGACGTGCGTGAGAGCCCGGCGCTCGACGTCATCGAGCTGCTCCTGCGGAAGGGCGCCAACGTCGTCTACCATGACCCCCACGTCGAGGCGATCCGGCTCACTTCGGGCCGGTCGGCCCGCTCGATCGAGCTGACGGACGACCTGCTGGAGACTGCGGACTGCGTCGTCATCACCGCGGATCACGACCTCATCGACTGGGAGCGGGTGTTGACCGTGTCCCAGCGCGTGGTCGATTCACGCAACGCGACGCGCGGCATCGCGACGGAAACGCCGGTCTACAAGATCTAGAGGCGTCGAAGGCGGCTCGGCCATGAAGCGCTTCCTGCAGCTCTCGGCGACGCTGCTGATCGGCGGTCTGGCGCTCTACTTCGTCTTCAAGGACATCCACTGGGACGAGCTGGTCGACGAGCTCGGCAAGGTCGACTACCCGGTCTTCTTCCTCGGCACGGCGTTGTTCGGCGGGTTGCACGTGAGCCGGTCGGTGCGCTGGGGCCGCCTGGTCCAGGCGATCAAGCCCGAGGTCGGTTTCCGCTCGTACTTCTCCATCTGCTCGATCGGGTTCTTCCTGATCACGGTGCTGCCGTTCCGGTTGGGGGAGTTCGCCCGGCCCTACCTGCTCCTGGAGCGGGAGGAGGTGCCGTTCGGCAGCGGCATGGCGACCGTCCTGGTGGAGCGGGTGCTGGACGTGGCGGCGCTGGGGTTGATCTTCATCGGCGTCCTCCTGTGGGGGATCGACGATGTGCAGACGACCCCGCTGACGATCGACGGCCGCGAGTACGACATCGTGCAGCTGGGCCGCACCGCGATCCTGGCCGTCCTGATCCCGTTCGGGGGCGCGATCGGCGCGCTCCTGCTGATGGGCGACCGGGGCGTCGACCTCGCCCGTCGGCTGTTCCGGTTCGGCGGCCACCGCTTCGCGGAGCTCGTCGCCGGCTTCCTGTCCGCCTTCCTGCACGCCGTCCGGTCCCTGGGCAGCCGGCGCGCGGCGGCTCAGCAGGTCTTCTGGACGTTCTTCGCCTGGGGGGTCAACTGCGCGTCGATCTGGGTGATGGCGATGGCGTTCCCGTTCGGCGCGGACATGGGCTTCTGGGACGGCGCGACGATCCTGGTGTGCGTCTGCATCGTGCTGATCGTGCCGCCGCCTCCGGGCGCGGCGGGGGTCTTCGAGTGGGCCGTCGCGATCTGCCTGACCCAGCTGTACGGCCGGACGATGACCGAGGCGGCCGCGTTCGGCGTGCTCGTACACATCGCCCAGGTGGTGCTCCTCACCGGGCTCGGCGTCTGGTTCCTGTCGGTCGACAAGATCAGCCTCGGGAGGCTGATCGAGGGCATGAAGGGCCTCAGGGCGTCGCCGGCCCCCAGCGGAACCCCGCCAGCATGATCGCCAGCCCCTTGGCCCGCGACTTCCGCTCGTAGTTCGTCTCGATGTCGGCGGCCCAGAAGCGGGCCCCCGGCGGCGGGCCCGCGAGCAGCACGTCGCCCGGCGGCGCGTGCAGGTCCGCGGTGAAGGCCAGCTCCGTCCAGCCGCCCGTCCCCAGCAGCGTGCGCGCCACCGGGCCGTACTCGGCGAAGTCGCTGCGGACCCAGAACTCACCCCCCGGCTCGAGCACCTGCTCCAGAGCGTCCCGGAACCCCGGCTGGAGCAGGCGCTTGCCGTGGTGCCGATCCTTGGGCCAGGGGTCGGGGTGGTTGGCGTGCACCGCCGTGACCTCCCCGGGGGTGAACAGGTCGGTCAGGTGGGAGGCGTGATGGTGGGCGACCCGGAAGTTGTCGAGCCCCTCACCCCGGGCCTTGCGGGCCGTGAGCCAGACCCGCTTGAACCGCACCTCGACGGCGACGTGCGCCGCGTCGGGGCTGCGTCGGCAGAGCTCCCGGAAGAAGAACCCGTTGCCGGGGCCGATCTCGAGGATCAGCGGGGCGTCGGGGGCGACGCCGATCTCGTCCCGCCAGCGACCTGCCTGCGCGTCGGCCTGCTCGGCCGTCATCGCCCAGGGGGCGTACTCGTGCATGCGATCGACGTAGGGGTTGAGGTCCGCCCGACCGCGCGACGACTTGAAGCGGAAGCCCTCCTTGTGCTCCTCGTCAGCCACCGCCCTGGCCCTTCCAGGTGCTGCCGTCGGCGTAGACCTCCTTCTTGAAGATCGGGACCGTGCGCTTGAGCTCGTCGATGCCGAACCGGCACGCCTCGAACACCTCGACGCGGTGGCCGCCGGCGACCGCGACGTGCACCGCGGCGTCTCCGATCTGCAGCGTCCCCAGCCGGTGGGAGATCGCGGCGCAGGTGCCCTCCCAGCGGCGCTCGATCTCGTCGCACACGCGCTCCATCTCGCTGAGCGCCATCGGCTCGTAGGCCTCGTACTCCAGGTGCACGACCCCGCGTCCCAGGTGGTGGTCGCGGACCGTGCCGGTGAAGCAGCACAGCCCGCCGCGGGTCGGCCCGGAGACCCGGTCGATCAGCGGCTGCAGCTCGATCGGGTCGGTGCTCAGGAGCACGCGCGGCGCCCGGTCGCTCCCGCCGCCGAGCGGCGGAACGAAGGCCACCTCGTCGCCGTCGCCGAGCACGTGGTCGGCGTCGACGTACTCCTGGGCCACGGCGTACATCAGCGGCCCGGGCCAGTCCCGGCCGGGCCGATCGGGGAACAGGCGCTCGAAGAGCTGGCGGACTGTCTCGCCCGGGACGGCGTCGACGGTGAGGCGGGTTTCGCCCCGATGTTCGCGGAGCGCGGCGAAGAGTCGGACGGTGATCGGCATGGCGCCGCATCCTCCGACCGAGGCCGCGGGTTGTCAACGCGGGGTCTGGGGCTCGATAGTGGTGGGTGATGACCGTCCGCCAGATCGCGATCGTCGCCGGAGTCGCAGGGCTGCTCCTGGCGTTGCTGTTGGTCGGCCGCCTGCTCGGTGGCCGGACCGCCGCGCCGGTGTCCCTGATCGAGCAGGCCGAGCGGCGGGCCAGCGCAGGCCCCGCAGGCACCGCCGAGCGGCGGCGGGCGACCGCGGGGTACACGAAGCGCGAGGGCCTGCACATCGACATCCCGTACCTCAGCGGTCGCCGACTGAGCGAGATCCCCCCCGACGTCACGGAGGACCAGCTCGGGGCCGAGATCTCCCGGGAGGAGCTCCCCGAGGCGGAGGAGCACATCGTCTTCGCCCGGGCCGAGCTCTGGACCTACGACGGCCGGATCTATCGGATCCGCAAGGGCCTCGCCCACCCCATGGACATCCCGACCGCGCTCGGCACCTCGGGGTTCCCCCTGGACCTCGGCACGCCGGTGGTCGCCACCAACGAGGTCCGCTGGAACCGCACCTGGAACCAGCGGAAGATCAGCCTGCAGCGCACGCTGTCGGACGGTCGGCTGTACGACCAGATCGACGTCTGGCGCTTCGCGCCCAAGGAGCTCGATTGAGCCCGACGGTCCGTCGACGGTGAATAGGCGCCGCGCTTCTGGTATCTAGCCTCCCGTGCCTGCCCCCCGCCGAGCCGACCGGGTCTCCCGCGAGGTCCAACGAGAGCTGACGCGACTCCTGGGTCGTGAGGTTCGGGATCCCCGCGTGCGCGACGTCACCATCACCCGGGTCGAGCTGAGCAACGACCTCCGAGAGGGCACGGTCTGGTTCGTGCCGCTGGGCGCCGTCGACGACAGCGACCGCATCGCCGAGCTGAAGACCGGCCTGGACAAGGCGAGCCGGTTCCTCCAGGGCGAGGTCGGCCGGAAGCTCCGGCTGCGGAACACGCCCCGCCTCCGGTTCGAGTACGACAAGGGGATGAACAACCTCGTGCAGGTGCACGAGCTGCTGGCCGGGCTCAACGCCCCCGGGGACGACTCGTGAGCCGGCGCGGCCGTCGCCGCCGCTCGGGGCGCAACGACGACATCCTCCAGGGCGTGCTGCTCGTGGACAAGCCCGCGGGGATGACGTCCCGGGAGGTCTGCGAGTTCGTGCGCGGTCGGCTCCGCCTCGGCAAGGCGGGCCACGGCGGTACGCTCGACCCCTTCGCGACCGGCCTGCTTCCGCTCCTGCTCAACGGCGCCACGCGGCTGATGCCGTCCCTGCAGGACCAGGAGAAGGTGTACCGCGCCGTCTTCCGGCTCGGGGTGCGGACCGACACCATGGACCTGACCGGCGAGGTGACGGGCGAGGCTGACCCCACCGCCGTCACCGACGACCAGATCGCCGAGGCGTTGACGACCTTCGTCGGCGAGATCACGCAGACCATCCCGCGGTACGCCGCGGCTCGCGTCGACGGCAAGCGCCTGTACGAGTACGCCCGCGAGGGCGAGGAGGTCGAGCTGCCGACCAAGGAGGTCGTCATCTACTCCCTGGACCTGCTCGGCGTCGAGCGGGGAGAGGGCGTGGTCGACGTCGAGGTCCAGATGCATTGCGGGCCCGGCACCTACGTGCGGGCGGTGGCCGACGACTTCGGGGAGCTGCTCGGCGTCGGCGCCCACGTGCACTCGCTGCGCCGACTCCAGAACGGCGGGCTGCTCGTCGACGGCGCCGTGACCCTCGACGCGATCGACGAGCGGGCCGGGACCTGGCGCGATGAGCGCAAGGCCCGCCAGGAGGCGGAGGGTGCCCCCGTGCGCTTCGAGCCGGAGGAAAACGCGCAGCGCTGGGGGGACTTCCTCGGCGCGGCCCTGATCCCGGTCGCTCAGCTCCTGGGCGGGTTGACGACCCTGCGCATGCCCGACGACGTCACCGCCCGGGTGCGCAGCGGCCAGCCGCTGCGCAAGGGCGACATGCCGCGGTGCGAGCCGGTCGACGTGGCCTTCCGGCCGGGCGATCGGCTGGTCGTCGAGGACGCCTCGGGACTGCGCGGGATCGCGGTGATGCGGGCCACCTGCAGCAGCGACTCGCTGCCTCGGAGGGAGGAGTCCGCCGTCGTGTTGGACGTCGAGCGGGTCCTTCGCTAGTTGACAGTTCCAAGCCGCGCACCTACCTTCCGCGCGACGCGGTCCGCTCTGGACCGCTTCTACAACCACATCTGCGGTGTGCGACACCCCGAATCCCTCGGGACGGCACCGGCGGAGGAGACGACATGACCCCCGAGCGCAAGGCTGAGTTGATCGATCAGTACAAGACCCACGATGGCGACACCGGTTCGCCCGAGGTCCAGATCGCCCTCCTCACGGAGCGGATCAACCACCTGACGGAGCACTTCAAGATTCACCACAAGGACCACGCCGGCCGGCGTGGTCTGCTCATGATGGTCTCGCGCCGACGCGGCCTCCTCGATTACCTCAAGGGGATCGACTTCGGCCGGTACAAGACGATCATCGGGCAGCTTGGCATTCGCAAGTAGTTGACGACGGCCCGCCTCGGCGGGCCTTCGTCGTTTCGCGCGGCCCGAAAGGGGCGTGCCACGAGGCCTCCGCGCTGGTCGCGGCGGCCAACACAGTGGGTGTCCTCCCCCGGGACGGGGAGGAGGGCGGCCACGACCGGTCCGGGAACCACGACTCCGCCGCAAACGCGGTCCGGCGGAGCGCCCGGTCGGCTTCACCATGACGCGGTCCCGCCGGATTCAAAGCGGGGTCGTAGACCGCACACCGAAAGGGACTGCCTTCATGGCACACGTAATCAAGAGCACGACCATCAATGGTCAGACGTTTTCCATCGAGACCGGCAAGATCGCCAAGCAGGCGGGGGGCTCTGTCCTCGTCCGCATGGGCGACTCCGTCGTCCTCGTCGCCGCGACCGGCGCCGAGAAGCCGAACGTCGGCCGTGACTTCCTCCCGCTGACCTGCGAGTACCGCCCCAAGGCGGCCGCGGCCGGCATGATCCCCGGCGGCTACTTCAAGCGCGAAGGTCGTCCGGGGCCCAAGAGCATCCTCGTCGCCCGGATGATGGACCGGCCCTGCCGGCCCCTCTTCCCCAAGAACTGGCGCGCCGAGATCCAGCTCCTCAGCTACCCGATCTCCCACGACCAGGAGAACGCGACGGACGTCCTGGCGCTGACCGGCGCCTCGGCCGCCACCTGCATCTCCGACATCCCGTTCGACGGCCCCATCGCCGGCGTGCGCGTCGGCCGGGTCGACGGTGAGTGGATCGCCAACCCGACCAAGACGCAGCTGGCCGAGAGCGACTTCGACATGATCGTCGCGAGCAGCCAGCACGCCATCACGATGGTCGAGGGCGGCATGTCGGAGGCCTCCGAGACGGACATCGTCGCGGGCCTCGAGTTCGGCTTCCAGGCCGCGCAGCCGCTCATCCAGCTGCAGCTCGACCTCGTCGCCGAGGTCGGCAAGGCCAAGCGCGAGGCGCCGCCGGTCGCGGACACCAGCGACCTCTACGGCGAGATCGCCGCGCAGTTCACCGACGCGACGATGGCGACCTTCAGCATCGTCGGCAAGAACGACCGCCGCCTGGCCCAGCGGGAGATCCGCAACCAGGCGCGTGAAGCGTTCGCCAGCACGTCGGACGACGCCGACGAGGTGGAGGCCCGCCGCAAGCTGATCGGCTCGCTGCACGAGAAGCTGGTCAAGAACCTGATGCGCGGTCGCGTCATCGCCGAGGGTGTCCGCCTGGACGGCCGGGCGACGGACGAGATCCGGGACATCTCGGTCGAGGCCGGTGTGCTCCCCCGCACCCACGGCTCCGCCCTGTTCACCCGCGGTGAGACGCAGGCCCTCGTGACCTGCACGCTCGGCACCCGTCGGGACGAGCAGCGCATCGACGAGCTGGACGAGCAGGGCTGGAACCGGTTCATGCTGCACTACAACTTCCCGCCGTACTCGGTGGGTGAGTGCCGCCGCCTGACCGGCGCGGGCCGCCGCGAGATCGGCCACGGGGCGCTCGCGCGCCGCGCGGTCGTGCCGACCGTCCCGGCCGGCGACGACTACCCCTACGTGGTGCGCGTCGTCTCCGACATCACCGAGTCCAACGGCAGCAGCTCGATGGCCTCGGTGTGCGGCGCCAGCATCGCGATGATGGACGCCTCGGTGCCGGTCTCGGCTCCGGTCGCCGGCATCGCCATGGGCCTGATCAAGGAGGGCGACGACTTCGCCGTCCTGTCCGACATCACCGGCGCCGAGGATCACCTCGGTGACATGGACTTCAAGGTGACGGGCACCCGCAACGGCGTCACGGCGTTCCAGATGGACACCAAGATCAAGGGCGTCACCGCCGAGATCATGACCCGTGCGCTGATGCAGGCTCGCGAGGGCCGCGTCCACATCCTCGACAAGATGGATGAGTGCCTGAGCGCGCCCCGCACGGAGCTGAGCCCCTACGCGCCGCGGATCGAGCAGATCACGATCAAGCAGGATCGGATCCGCGACATCATCGGCCCCGGTGGCAAGACCATCAAGGGCATGCAGGAGGCCACGGGCGCCACGATCAACGTCGAGGACAGCGGCGTGGTGACCATCGCCTCGGTGGACCGCGACTCGTGCGCCGCCGCCATCAAGATGGTGCGTGAGCTCACGCAGGAGGCCGAGGTCGGCAAGCTCTACCTCGGGATCGTCAAGAAGATCGTCGACTTCGGCGCCTTCGTGGAGATCTTCACCGGCACCGACGGCCTGGTTCACATCAGCGAGCTCGCCAAGGGCCGCGTGAACAAGGTCACCGACGTCCTGCACGAGGGCGACGAGGTGCTGGTCAAGTGCATCGACGTCGACAAGTCCGGGAAGATCCGGCTGAGCCGCCGGGCTGCCCAGGGCGACGGCGTCGTCGCCGAGGCGTAAGCCTGAGTTGGCTCCCATCGAGCTGAGGATCCGGCGGATCCGTCCCGAGCGGGACGCGGACGTCGAGCTGCCGCGGGCCATGTCTGAGCACGCGGCTGGTCTCGACGTTCGCGCCACGGTGGACGAACCGCTGGTCCTTCAGCCGGGGGAGCGAGCGGCCGTGCCGACGGGGCTGCAGATGGCGGTCCCGGCCGGCGCGGAGATCCAGGTCCGGCCGCGGTCGGGCCTGGCGTTCCGCCACGGCGTCACCGTGATCAACAGCCCCGGCACCATCGACGCGGACTACCGCGGCGAGGTGAAGGTGTTGTTGGTCAACCACGGTGACCAGCCGTTCACGGTGGAGCGAGGCATGCGCGTCGCCCAGTTGGTCGTGGCGACGGTGACTCCGGTCTCCGTGCACGTCGTCGACGACCTGGATGAGACCGATCGCGGCGCCGGGGGCTTCGGCTCGACCGGCGTGAGCGGCTGATAGACTCCGCGGCCCCAGGGAAGGACCATGCTCGAGACCCTCACAGACGGCTTCCGCAACGTCCGACTCCGGCTCCAGGGCCAGCAGCAGATCTCCGAAGAGGACATCTCCCAGGCGCTGCGGGACATCCGTGTCTCGCTGCTCGAGGGCGACGTCGACTATGGCGTGGTGGGTGGCTTCATCGACCGCGTCAAGGAGAAGGCGGTCGGCGAGGTCGTCCAGCTCAAGGCGAAGACCAAGAAGCGGCAGGCGGTGAAGGTCACGCCGGCCGACCACTTCGTCAAGATCTGCTACGACGAGTTGGCCGGCCTGATGGGCCCGGTCGACACCGAGCTGGAGTACGCCAACAAGGGCCCCACGGCCATCATGATGGTCGGCCTCCAGGGCTCCGGTAAGACCACGACCGCGGCCAAGCTGGCGCGCTACCTCAAGCAGAAGAAGGCCCGCAAGCCGATGCTCGTGGCGGCGGACACCTACCGCCCCGCCGCGGTGCAGCAGCTCATGGTGCTGGGGCGCAAGCTCGGCATCCCGGTCTTCTCGCTGCGCGGCGTCCCGCCGGTGCAGCTCTGTCAGATGGCGATGCAGCAGGCGGCCAGCGTCGGTCGCGACACCGTCATCCTCGACACCGCCGGTCGGCTCGCCATCGACGACCTGATGATGGGCGAGCTGGAGGGCATCCGGGAGGCGACCGACCCGCGCAACGTGCTCTTCGTCTGCGACGCGATGATCGGCCAGGACGCGGTGCGCACCGCCAAGGCGTTCCACGATCGGCTGGCGCTGACCGGCTTCGTCCTGACCAAGCTCGACGGTGACGCCCGCGGCGGCGCGGCCCTGTCGATCAAGGAAGTGACCGGCGTCCCGGTCAAGTACGTCGGCGTGGGCGAGGGGCTCGATCGGCTCGAGGAGTTCCGGCCCGAAGGCCTCGCCTCACGCATCCTCGGCATGGGCGACATCGTCGGCCTGATGCAGGACTTCGAGGACGTCGTCGACACCGAGAAGGCCGAGAAGGACGCGGAGAAGATCCTCAAGGGGGACTTCAACTTCGACGACTTCGTCGGGCAGCTCGAGATGCTCAAGGGCATGGGGCCGCTGCAAGAGGTCTTCGAGAAGATGCCGATGCTCGGCGACATGATGCCCAAGGGCTTCCAGGTCGACGAGAGCGAGCTGACGCGAATCCGCGCGATGATCGACTCGATGACCCAGCAGGAGCGTCGCAACCCCGCCGTCATCAACGACTCCCGCATGAAGCGGATCGCTCGCGGCTCGGGGCGCAGCCACAAGAACGTCAAGGAGCTCATGGAGCGCTTCAACATGGCCCGCACCATGATGAAGGAGATGGGTCGGGCGACCGGACTGATGGGCAAGATCCCGGGCATGCGGCAGGCCGCGGGCCTCGCGCGGCTCAAGCGCCAGGGGATCTCGCTGGATCCGTCGATGCTCAGCGGGCTCGGCAACATGGCGGGCGCCGAGGGTGACATGGCCGGTCTGCCGGGCATGCCGGGCATGCAGAACCCCCGCAAGGACAAGGGCAACGCGACCAAGCGCAAGGCCGCCCGCAAGAAGCAGCGCAAGGCGCGCCGCAAGAACCGCAGGAAGTAACGCCGGTTCACCGTGGTCGCTGTCCAGGTCGCGGTCCCCAACCACATTGGCGACGCCGTCATGGCGCTCGGGCCGCTCCGTCGGCTCGCCGCCGTCGCGCCGGATCTCCGCCTCGTGGGTCGCCCCGCGGCGGCCCGCGTGCTCGATGGCCAGGGGGCCTGGGGCCGCGTGCACGCCGACTGGGCCCGGGGGGGCGCGGCGGTGCTGCTCGCGCCCTCGCTCCGGGTCGCCCTCCAGGCGGTGTGGGCGAGGACGCGGCCCCGGATCGGGGCGCCGAGCGACGCCCGCCGCCTGCTCCTCACCCAGGCCGTCGACGTGCGGGGCGCCGTCCACCACCGGGAGGGCCTCCACCTCGTGGTGGACGCGGCCACCTCCGCGCTGGACCTGGCGGCCCCGGATCACGCATCGGAACGCCTGGAGGCCGACCCCGCGGGGGTGAGCTGGTGGCAGCGGGCGGGGCAGCCGGACGTGCTGCTGCACCCGTGGGCCGTCGGCCTGGAGGGCGCCAAGCGCTGGCCCCGGGAGCGTTGGATCGACCTCGGCCGGCGACTGGGACACGTCGCCGTGACGGGCGGCCCCGACCCCGCGGACGCGATGGAGGCGGAGGCCATCGGCGCGGCGCTGGGCGCCCCGGTCGCCGCCGGGGAGCAGGCGCTGAGCATCGGCGCCTGGGCGGCGGCGGCGTTGAGCGTGCGCCGGGTCGTCGTGCCCGACACCGGGTTGGCCCACGTCGCGGCGGCGGCCGGCGCCGAACCGGTCGTGTTGTTCGGTCCGTCCGACCCGGCCCGGTTCGCCCCCCGCCCGGCCCGGGTCGTGGCGGCGAGCAGCATGGACGCGATCTCGGTGGACCGGGTGTGGGAGGCGGCGTGCGGGTAGCGCTGCTCACCTGGGACTGGCCGGCGATCACCGGGGGCGGCGTCGCGACGCTCACCTGGGGGCTGGCCCGCGGCCTGACCGACGCCGGGGCCCGGGTCGAGGTCTGGACCCGCGGGGGAGGGGAGCGGACCCGCCTCCTGGCCGCGGCGCCGCGCGAAGACTGGCCGGTGGTCGGCTTCCCGGGCCGGTCCTGGCGCCAGCGCGGGCCGTCTCACTTCCGTCGGGGAGTGAGCCGCCACCTCGACCGCTGGTCGCCGGACGTCGTCATCGCGACCACGTGGGATCCGCTGGCCGGGCTCGACCTCGACCTGCCGGGCCTGACCGTGATCGCTCACGGCCGGGACATCACCGGAGCGCTGAACCATCGACGGTCCGCCCAGCGCGCCGCGGTGCTCGCGTCTGACGCCCGGTGGCTGTGCCTGACCGACTGGATGCGCGCGCAGCTGCAGGCGCGGGGGGTCCCGGCCGGGCGCATCACCCGCGTCCCCGCCGCGGTGCGGGAGCCGGCGACGCGCGTCGGGCGATCCTCGACCCCTGGAGCGCCGGTGCGGGCGCTCTGCGTGGGACGCCTGATCCCCCGCAAGGGGCAGGACGTGGCCATCGCCGCGATGAGGCGCCTGGCGGGGAAGGTCCAGCTGGACGTGGTCGGCCACGGCCCGGACGCCGAGCGGCTCACGGCGCTGGCCGGCCCATCGGTCCGGCTGCGGGGCCGGTTGGCGCCGGACGAGCTGGAGCAGGCGTGGGCCGAGGCGGACCTGCACGTCATGGCGGCCCGCACCGAGGCCGAGGGCGACACCGAGGGGTTCGGCCTCGTCTACCTGGAGGCGGCCGCCCGCGGCCTCCCGTCGATCGGCGCTCGCTCCGCCGGGGCCGCGGAGGCGATCGAACACGGGCGCACCGGGCTGCTCGTGGACGACCCCCGGGACGTCGACGAGCTCGCGGCGGCCATCGACCGGCTCGCCTCCGACCCGGAGCTGCGCGACCGGCTCGGGCGCGCAGCCCACGCTCGGTGGGCCACCGGGGGACGTCCGTCGCCCCGCCGCGCCGCGGGGCTGGGGGGGGTGGGGTGCCCGGGGTGTGGGTGGTGGCGGGGGGCGCCGCCGTGCCCGCGCCCCGCCCCCCCGGGGGGGGGGCGGTTCAGCAGGCGGTGGGGTTGGCCGAAGCCGGGGTCCCCCGCGTCGTGCTGGTGGGGGACGCGGGGATCATCGACGGGGTGCCCGGGGACCTGCAGGAGTGGCTCGGTCGGCCGCTGCCTCCGACCCTGGAGATCCGTCGGCCCGGCCGGAGGTTCCGACCCCCGATCGCCGGGCTCCTGTTCCGCCGGACGCTCGCGGGGCTCCGCGATCCGGACGCGACGCTGCTCTGTCGCGACCCGCGGGTGGCGGCGTCCGAGGGCGGGCGGTGGCGCGCGGTGGTGCTCGAGTGGCATGTCCGGCCCGACCCGAGCGACCCTCGCCACGCGGCCGCGCTGAGCTCCGCCGACCTGCACGTCACGGTGGCGGCGGGCCTGGCGTCCGACCTCGTCGAGGCCGGGGTGACGCGCGACCGGGTGCGGGTCCTCCCCAACGCCTGCGGCCTGGATCGAGATCGGGCCACCCGTCGTCGCAGCAACCCCGGGGGACCGGTCGTCGCGATGGGTCTGCACCGCCGCGGAGGCCTCGACCTGGCCCTCGAGGCGTGGCGGCGTCACCCGGATCTGCCCCTCCTGCGGGTCGCTGGCCGCGACCAGGGCGGGGCCCGGATCGGGCGCTGGAGCCAACGGATCGAGGACGACCCCGCGCTGCGCGGGCGGGTCGAGCTCATCGGCCCCCGGTGGGGGAGGCAGCGCGAGGAGCTCCTGGACGACGCCGCCGCTTGGCTGGCCCTGTATCCCCGGGACGCCGACACGGAGACGCGGCTGTGCCCGCTTCAGGTGGCCGACGCCGCAGGCTCCGGCCTGCCCCTGGTGACGACCGACCTGCCGTCGGTCCGCGCCCTGCTCGACGGCCGCCCCGCTCGGTACGCCCCGGCGGACAACGCCGACGCGCTCGCCGCCCAGGTCCGGGTCGCGGTGGCCGATGGCCGCCCGAGCGGCGATCCCCGGCCCGGGTGGGCCGACCGCGGCCGGGACCTGCTGGGGAGCCTGTCGTGAGGGAGCGGCCGCTCCGGATCGCGTACCTGCTGCGCTACTTGCCGGCGCCGTCGGAGACGTTCGTCCTGGACGAGGCGATCGCGCTCGAGTCCCAGGGGGGCGAGGTCGTGCCGTTCGTGCTCGACCGTGTCGCCGGCGCGGTCCGCCACGCCCGCCACGAGCCCCTGTACGCCCGGACCCGGATCGTGCCTCGCCCCTCGAGCCCGCGGGCGATCCTGGCGGCTGCGGCGCTGGAGGAGCAGCCGGAGTTCATCGCGGTGCGGGCCGCCTGGGCGACCGCCGGACGTCGGCGGGACCTGCGCCGGGTGGCGTGGCTCGCGCGGGCGTTCCGCAAGGCCGCCGTGGACGTCGTCCGGGTGCACTTCGCGGCCGAGTCGGCGCGCTACGCGGTGGCCGCCGCGGCGATGGTCGGTGTCCCGGTCAGCGTCGCGGTGCACGCCCGGGACCTGTTCGTCCCGGTGGAGGACTTCGCCTGGATCCTGCGGAACTGCGCGCACGTGACGACCATCACCCCGTACCACCGGGATCGGCTCCTGCGGGCGGGGCTCGCCTCGGAGCGGGTGGCTCTGCTGCGGTGTCCGGTCTCCGTCCCGGAGGACGTCGCGGAGCCGCCGGAGGTGGGCTCGCCGCTCCGGTTGCTGTCGGTCGGTCGGCTGGTCCCCAAGAAGGGGCACGACCTGTTGCTCGAGGCGGCCGCCGAGCTGGCGTCGGAGGGGACCCCGATCGAGCTGACCATCGTCGGTGACGGGCCCGAAGGGATCGCGCTCCGGACCCGCGCCGCGGGGCTGGAGCGGATGAACCGGGGCCTGCTCTCCGCCGACCTGGTCGGGGCGCAGCCGGTCGAGGTCGTCGAGCGCCTCCTGTCGTCGGGCCAGTTCCACGCCGCGGTCCTGGTCTGTCGGGTCGCCGAGGACGGAGACCGTGACGGCGTGCCGGTGAGCCTGTTGGAGGCCCGCGCGTACGGCCTTCCGGTCGTGACGTCGGCGCTGGAGGGGTTCGACTTCGAGCTGGCGACCGACTCCGGCGCCGTGCTCCTGCCCCTGGTCGAGACCGACAGCGGGGCCAGCGAGCCCAACCACGCTCAGCTCGTGCGCGAGCTCGCCGAGCTGTACCGCGATCCGCAGCGCAGGTCGGAGCTGGGTCGGGCCGGCCGGGCCGCGGCCGAGCGCCGCAGCAGCCCGGACATCATCGGGTCGGAGCTGCTCGCGATGCTGCAGCGGCTGCGGGTGGAGGGGAGTAACATCCGGCCCCCCGAACAGGAGCCTGGCGAATGACCCTGCGATCGATGACCGGCTACGGCCGCGGCGAGGTGGAGCGCGACGGCGTGCGCGCCTCGGTGGAGCTGCGGGCCGTCAACCACCGGTTCCTCGACGTCAAGGTGAAGCTGCCCCGCGCCTGGTCGGCCCTCGAACACGACCTGCTGGCGTGGCTCCGAGAGCGCCTCGGCCGCGGGCGCGTGGACGTCGCGATCCGACGGGATGCGCACGGCGCCGCGGCGACGGAGGTGGTGGTCGATGTCGAGCTCGCCCGCTCCGTCCAGGCCGGGGCTCAGCGGCTGTCGGACGAGCTGGGCGCACCGGGCGCCGTCGACGTCGGCTTCCTGCTGGGGGTCCAGGGGGTGCTGTCGACCCGAGAGGCGGACGTCGATTCGGAGGCCGAGCGGGGCCTGGTGCTCGCGACGCTGGAGCAGGCGCTGGAGCAGCTGCTTTCGATGCGGGACCGTGAAGGCGCGGCTCTGAGGACCGAGTTGAACCTGCACCTCGCAACCGTCGAGCGGTTGACCGCCGAGGTGGCCGCCATCGCCGCGGACGTGCCCGGCGCGGTGCGCTCCCGGCTGGAGCGTCGGATCGAGGAGCTGTTGGCCGGCTCCGGGGTCTCGGCGGACGCCGACCGCATCGTCCAGGAGGCGGCGATGCTCGCCGACAAGGCCGGCATCGACGAGGAGATCGCGCGGATCGGATCACACCTGTCCCAGGCGCGGAACCTGCTGGACTCGGACGAGCCGGTCGGGCGGCGGCTGGAGTTCCTGGCCCAGGAGTTCGGTCGGGAGATCAACACCATCGGCAGCAAGGCGTCCGAGAGCGCGCTGTCGGCGCTGGTCGTCGAGCTGAAGAGCACGCTCGAGAAGATCCGCGAGCAGGCTGCGAACGTCGAATGACCGAGTCGTCCGTCGGTCTGCTCCTGGTCATGACCGGCCCGTCGGGGGTCGGCAAGT
This sequence comes from uncultured Rickettsiales bacterium, assembly GCA_964416435.1. GTDB lineage: Bacteria > Myxococcota_A > UBA796 > UBA9615 > UBA9615 > CAYQEG01. Next base: position 11,312 of record CAYQEG010000011.1, on the reverse strand, counting down.
CGACGCTGGTCGCCCGCGTGCGAGAGCGCATCCCCGACGTCGAGTTCTCGGTCTCCTGCACGACCCGCCCGGCCCGGGTCGGCGAGCAGGACGGCGTCGACTACTACTTCCTCGACCTCCCCCGGTTCGAGGTGCTGGTCGAGGAGGACGCGTTCCTGGAGCACGCCGTGGTCCACGGAAACCGCTACGGCACGCTCCGCTCCCACGTGCACGACCGCGTCGCGGCGGGGGTGGTCGTTCTGCTGGACATCGACGTGCAGGGCGCGGCGCAGGTGCGGGCTTCGGGCGTGGACGCGGCGTTCCTGTTCGTCCTGCCTCCGTCCATGGAGGTCCTGGAGCGCCGGCTGCGGGGGCGGGCCACCGACACCACGGCGGTGATCGACGATCGGCTGCAGACCGCCCGCAGCGAGGTGAAGCAGGCCCACCTGTTCGATGAGCGGGTCGTCAACGGAGATCTCGACGAGGCGACGGAGCAGTTCGTACGGTTCGTCCAGACCGAGCGAGCCCGCCGCGCCGGTCGGGCAGACGTCGGCCCATAGCTTCCCCCATGAGCGATTGCTAGGATTCATGTGGGGTTCACGGGCTCCCATGATGGAGCAGTCCGCCGGGCCCCTCGGAGACCCATGATTCGCCTGGACGACATCCTCGACAAGGTCCGCGGCTACGCGCCGGATGCCGACCTGTCGTTGATTCGCAAGGCGTGGGTGTACGCGAGCAAGCACCACGCAGGTCAGATGCGCAAGTCGGGCGAGCCCTACTTCGCCCACCCCCTGGAGGTGGCAAACATCCTGGCCGACCTCCGGATGGACGTGGACACGCTCGCGGTCGCGGTCCTGCACGACACGGTCGAGGACACCGACGCGACCCTCGAAGAGATCGGGACCATGTTCAGCCCCGAGATCGCCGAGATGGTCGACGGGGTGACCAAGCTGGACAAGCTCGACTTCCGCACCGCCGAAGAGGCCCAGGCGGAGAGCTTCCGCAAGCTCGTGATGGCGATGTCGCGCGACATCCGGGTCATCGTCGTCAAGCTGGCCGACCGCCTGCACAACATGCAGACGCTGGAGGCGATGCGGCCGGACAAGCGGGTCCGGATCGCCCAGGAGACGATGGACCTGTACGCGCCCATCGCCAACCGGCTGGGCATCGTCACGATCAAGGGACAGCTCGAGGACCTGGCCTTCAAGTACCTGCACGAGGAGGTCCACGCCGAGCTGAGCCGCCAGGTGGAGGCGCGGCGCCCCTGGTTCGAGGGCTACATCGATCGGGTCCGCTCGCTGCTCGCGGACAAGCTCCACCCGCACTACCCCGGCCTGGAGGTGAGCGGTCGCGTCAAGCGGCTGTGGTCGATCTGGATGAAGATGCAGTCCAAGCAGCTGACCTTCGAAGAGGTCCACGATCTGCTGGCGTTCCGCATCCTCACGGACAACCTCGCCCAGTGCTACGGCGCGCTGGGCGTCGTCCACGGCCTGTGGGCCCCCCAGTCCGAGAAGTTCAAGGACTACATCGCCCAGCCCAAGGCCAACGGCTACCAGTCGCTGCACACCACCGTGATCGGCCCGGAAGGGCAGCGGATCGAGGTCCAGATCCGGACCCGCGAGATGGACCGGTTCGGCGAGTTCGGCATCGCCGCGCACTGGAAGTACAAGGAAGGTCGGCTCGCCCTGAGCAAGGAGGAGATCGACAAGTACACGAAGGTCCGCCAACTCCTGAAGTGGGCCGAGGACATCGAGGACGGCCGGGAGTTCATCGACGTCCTGAAGGTCGACCTGTACGCCGACCAGGTCTACGTCTACACACCCCGCGGGGACGTCCGCTGGTTCCCCCGCAGCGCGACCGCGCTCGACTTCGCCTACGCGATCCACACCGAGGTGGGGCACCGCTGCTCGGGCGCCCGGGTCAACGGCCGCATGGTCAAGCTCAACTACCCGCTCCGCTCCGGTGACTCGGTCGAGATCCTGACGAAGGGCGATCAGCACCCGAAGAAGGACTGGCTGCAGCTGGCGAAGACCGGCCGAGCGCTCTCGAAGATCCGCCAGTACCTGCGGCGCGAGGAGCGCGACAAGGCCGAGGACATGGGCCGCAACATGCTGGAGCAGGAGCTCCGCAAGCACGGCAGCAGCCTCAAGGCGGTGCTCAAGAAGGATGACCTCGCGGCGGCCCGGGAGAACACCCCTCACCGCACCGCCCGCGAGCTGTACATGGCGATCGGCTACGGCCGGATGGACGTCGACCGGGTGCTGCCCCACTACATCGCGGCGGACAAGCTGGCCTCCGAGGAGGTGGTGGACGAGATCGCCACCACCACGCTGACCCGGATCATCCGTCGCCTGAGCCGCCGGGGCGGCTCTCCGGTCCGGATCGACGGACAAGAGGGCGTGCTGACGGTCTTCGCGAAGTGCTGTCGGCCGCTCCCGGGGGATCCGATCATCGGGTTCATCACCCGCGGCCGCGGCATCACCGTGCACGCCTCGGACTGCCGGGCGGGGCTCTCGCTGCCGCCCGAGCGCCGGGTCGAGGTCGAGTGGGACGTCGCCCACAAGGTGCCGCACCAAGCCCGCATCCACGTCATCACCGTGGATCGGCCGATGATGCTGGCGGAGCTGACGAAGGCGATCGGCAAGATGAACGTCAACATCACGAAGGCGGACATCCGCACGACCAAGGAGGACCGCGGCCACATCACGCTGGACGTCGCGGTCTCCGACGCGAGTCAGCTGCGCTCGATGATGAGCAGCCTCGAGCGACTCAAGGGCGTCATCTCGGTAGACCGCGTCCGGGTCGGAATGTGACTACGTCGGGCGCTTGGCGCCCGCGAGGCTGAGGCGCTCGACGAGGCGTCCGGCGAGGCTCTCGCCACCCAATCCCAGGGCCGGGAACGCGGCCGGGCCGGCGCAGAACACGTTGCGGTGCGGCATGAACACGCCCAGGCCGGCGGCGATCGGGTCGTCCCCCGGGGGGATCGCGGGGGTGTAGGCGACCGGACGGGGATCGACGGCGATGCTGTCGTCCTCGACATCGGTGCTGGTCGGGATCTGCACGAGCTCGAGGTGGCGCTCCAGGTGCGGAATCAGCCACTTCACCTGTTCGAGCATCCGGCTCGCGATCGCGTCCAGGTTCCCCGGCAAGCTGCCGTCTTCGGCGTACGGGACGAGCGTGCTCACGGTCATGGAGCGGAACCCGTCCGGCGCGAGGCCCGCCGACGGAGGCGTGGTGCTGATGGTCAGGCAGCCGCCCGGCTCGTGGATCGCGCCGGGCGTGTCGTCGACGAGGATCGCGTGCTCGGCGAGGTCGGGCGGGATGACCGCCGACGCGATGCCCAGGAAGATCGAGTACCGGAAGTGGGAGGGGGCCAGGCGGTGGAGCAGCCGCTCGTAGGGCCGGGTGGGGCCCGGCAGCCACGGCAGCAGGTCCTCGGGGTCGCCCCCCGTGATGACCAACTCCAGGGGCATCTCCTCTTCCTTGCCGGCGAACACCGCGGCGTCGATCTTGCGACGTCCGCCGATGAGCGCCTCCAGCCGCTCGCTCTGGACATCGACCCGCATGGCGCGGACCCGGCGCAGGAGCAGGCCGAGGAGCGGGTGCTCTTCGTTGGCGTCGGCGTAGACGCCGTCCAGCGCGGCGCACAGGTGGATGCCGGCCACCGGCAGCGGCAGGTCCTCGACCACGTCCAGCGCGCAGATGGGCCGCAGCAGCGCCTGCAGCACGAGCCGGCCCTCGGGCCCCAGGTCCGAGTCGTCCAGGAACTCGCCCCAGGTCGGGACGTCACCGGGGGGCAGGGGAGGGTTCCAGCCGGGCCGCGCGAGGCCGACCGAGTGCAGGAACCCGGTCTGTCCGGCCTCCTCCACCGCCCGATCGAGGGCGTCGGCGAACGACTGACCCGACGCCAGGGCCTGGGACATCACCCGCTGCAGCGCGTGAGCCTGTCCCGGGAACTCGCGGACGAGCTCGGCGCCGAGCCCCTCGGGGGTGGTCGCGATGTCGAGCCGGTGGCGCGAGGTGATCACCTGCAGACCCGGCTCCCCCCGTCGCACGGCCTGCAGCTCGTGGGGGTGGAACTTGAGGGTGCGCAGCGTGCGGGTCAGCAGCATGCCGCCGCCGAACCCGGCGATCGGGGGGCGGTGGCGCAGGAAGCGGAACCGACCCGCGGCGGCGGGCCCCTGGCCGTCGTCCAGCACCAGCACCGAGCGCCCCGCGCGCGCGAGCAGCGCCGCGGCGACGAGGGCGCCGGGGGAGGGGTCGACGACCAGGACCTCGTAGTTGCGGCTGATCAAAGGGAGGCCTCCGGGGCGGCTTGGGGGCGGGGGTTGGGGATGGGTTGCAGGCGGCCCTCGATCGCGGCCTTCACGATCGCAGGGTAGAGCACATGCTCCTGCACGAGCACCCGGGCCGCCAGGGTGTCCGGGTCGTCGCCGGGCAGGACCGGCACCCGCGCCTGCCCCAGGATCGGCCCGCCGTCCAGGCTGTCGTCGACCAGGTGCACGGTGCAGCCGTGCTCGGCGTGGCCCGCGGCGAGCACCCGCTCGTGGGTGTGCAGGCCCGGGAAGTGCGGCAGCAGGGACGGGTGGATGTTGAGGACGCGGCCCGCGAAGCGGTCGGTGAACCGGGGGCCGAGGATGCGCATGAAGCCTGCGAGGACCACCCAGTCGGCCCCCGCCGCCTCCAGCCGGTCCGCCACCGCCGCGTCGAACAGCGCGCGCTGATCGGGGGGGAAGCGCCGATGGCTCACGACGTCGGTCGGCACGCCACGATCGGCCGCGACCTGCAGGCCGGCCGCCCTGGGCCGGTTGGACAGCACGAGGCAGAACTCCGCGTCCCAGCCCTCGCGCTCGGCGGCGTCCAGGATCGCGGTCATGTTGCTGCCGCGGCCCGAGATCAGGATGGCGACCCGGGGGGTCATCCCACGAGCTCCACCGCCGGATCGCCGTCGCCGCGCACGACCTCCCCGATCTCCCACGCGGGCACGTCCATCGCCGCCATCAGCTCGATCAGCTCGGTGGTGGCGTCCCGGTCGACGACGAGCACGACACCGACCCCGTGGTTGAAGGTGCGGTGCATCTCGTCGTCGGAGATGCCGCCGGCCTCCTGCACGGCCGTGAACACCGGCGGGATGTCCCACGAGCCCCGGTGGATGCGGGCGTTGGCGCCGGTGGGCAGGACCCGGGGGACGTTGTCGACCAGGCCGCCGCCGGTGATGTGGCTGACGGCGCCGACGTCGAAGTCGCGGAGCGCTCGGAGCACCGGCTGGACGTAGATGCGGGTGGGCCTCAGCAGCTCCTGGGCGACGGTCCCGGCGCAGCCCGGCAGAGGCCCGTCGAGGGCCAGGCCGGCCTCTTCCAGGAGCACCTTGCGGACGAGGGAGTAGCCGTTGCTGTGCAGCCCGTCGGACGCCAGCCCGACCAGCTTCATGCCCAGCCGAACGCCGCTGCCGTCGAGGATCTCGCTCCGTTCGACGCCACCGACGCAGAAGCCGGCGAGGTCGTAGACGCCCGGATCGTAGACGCCCGGCATCTCCGCCGTCTCTCCGCCGACGAGGGCGCAGCCAGCCCTGCGGCAACCCTCGGCGATCCCGCCGACGACCGCCTCGGCCACGTCTACGTCCAGCTTCCCGCACGCGAAGTAGTCCAGGAAGAAGAACGGCTCGGCGCCGGTGCAGATGACGTCGTTGACGCACATCGCGACGAGGTCGATGCCGATGGTGTCGTGCTGGTTCGCCGCCTGGGCGACCTTCAACTTGGTGCCGACCCCGTCGGTGCCCGAGACGAGCACGAGCTCCTTGTATCGGTCAGCCGGGATCCGCCACATCGAGCCGAAGTGGCCCAGGCCGCCGAGGACCTCCGGGCGCATGGTGGCGCGGGCGAGGGGGCCGATGCGATCGACGAGTCGTGCCCCTGCGTCGATGTCGACGCCGGCTTCCTTGTAGCGGTCCTGGGTCAAGGGGCGCTCCGACCCCGCGGAGGCGCGGGCGGCGGCATGATGCACCGCGCCCGTCAGCCTTTCAACCGGGCGTTCGAACGCCGCCCGGATCCGTCCGTGAGGCTGGGCCGATCACACCGCCGGGCGACGCGTGACCTCCTCGTCGAAGTCGGCGACGGGACCGGCGGCCACGTCGCTGGGACGCTCCTTGAGCTCACGCAGGATCAGGCCGTAGACGTAGGGGTCCTCGACCAGGTCCATGTGCCCCAGTTCCTTGACGAGCAGGTTGCGGACCGCCTCCCCGTCCCGCGGGGTGAGGATCGAGCTGCGCCAGGGACAGACCAGGTCGTGAGCGCTGTACACGGAGACGAGCCGCACCTCCGAGGGGAAGGAGCCCTCCTTGAGGTTCCGGATGAAGGGCGACATCGGGAAGAGCTGCCAGAGCGCGCGGGAGACCAAGAGCAGCCCGACTCCGGCGCCGAGGGCGGCCGTCGGCGTGCCGTGGTGGGGGCTGCCGAGGGTGATGACGGTTCGGGCGTAGTCCTTGCCCCCGGCGTGCTGCACCAACTCGCGGGCCACGAGCCCGCCCATGCTGTGTCCGATGACGTGCATCTCGTAGATGCCGTGACGCTCCTGCAGGCGCCGGATCTTCTTGTCGATCATCTTGGCGAGGCTGGGTACGCCCCGCGTGTTGAAGTTGTTCAGGAAGCCGCCCAGGTGGAACGAGACCACCCGGTATCCGTCGGCCCGGAGCCGCCGCTCCAGGGTGTCCATCACCCGCCGGGTCTGGAAGAACCCCTGGATCAGGAGCACCGTCTCGCCGGGCAGGCCGACGTCATCCTTGCGGTTCAGCGCGTCGCCGACGTAGTAGCGCAGGGTGCCGACGTTGCCGGCGAAGTGACGCCCGACGTCCCGCGCCACGCGGGTGGGTCTCAGGGCGCGCAGCACGGGTCGGGGATCAGTCCGCGCAGCAGCGGTAGCCGACGTGGATCTGGGCGAAGGTGTCGGCGCGGTCGGTGCGACCCGCGCACCGGGTCGACTGGGCGTCGGACCCCACGGGGCCCGGCTTGACGATGAAGCTGCCGTCGCCGTAGCCAGTGGCGGTCCACTCGGTCACGCCACCGCCCATGTTCATCACCCCGTACCCGCTGGCGCACGCGAGGTGCTCGTTGGCGCGGTAGGGCTGCGAGCGGCTGTACCCGGACGCCGGGCAGCGGGCCTTCTCGAAGGTGTTTCCGTACGTGTAGGACCAGTTCTCCGGCCCCTTGCAGGCCTTCTCCCACTCGTCCTCGCTGCAGAGGCGCTTGCCGGCCTGCTCGCACAGCCCCTTGCTCTCGGCGTAGGTGCGGTCGATGTCGACCGTCCACGCGTTCTCGTCGTTCCAGGCCTGGGCCTCCGCCGCGGCCGCCTCCACGGCAGCCGGGTCGGCGTCGGGATCGGCTTCGACCGAGCGGGGCGGGAGGTGTCCTTCGTACTTGTCGATCCAGAAGCCGGGCACCTCGACCACGCTCTCGGCCCGCTCGCCGGCGAGGCCGGCGTCGTCGTAGGCGCTCCACTTGCCGGCGACGTACGGCCCGGCGGGGATCCAGACCATGTCCTCGTACTTCGCGTCGCTGGTGGCCGGGGCGGCGCCGCCGCTGCTGCGGGCCGACACGTCGGCGAGCACGGCCGCCCGGTGGTCCATCTGGGCGGCGCGGAGCTCTTCCTCCGTGGGCGCCGACTCCTTGAAGTAGACCGCCGCGGCGGCGGCGACGAGGGCCAGGATGCCGAGCAGGAGGAGGGTGCGGCCGAGCTTGACCTGGCCGGCCCCGTAGTAGTCCGAGAAGGTCTCTTCCAGCGCCGCGAGCATGTCGTCCGCGGTGTGGAACCGATCCTGGGGGTTGGGGGCGAGGGAGATCTCGACGAGGTCGTCGACCAGCTCGCTGACGCCGCCCTCCAGGAGGGCCGAGGGGAGCTCGTAGCGGCCCAGCGGGGGGCTGCCCGTGAGCATCTCGTAGAAGATCGCGCCGACGGAGTACAGGTCGCTGCTCGCGGTCGCCTTGTCCTTGAACTCGCTCATCTCGGGAGCGAGATACCAGGCGCCCTCGCGGTCCAGCGAGGACTCGGCGAGGCTGACCACCTTGACGATCGACATGTCGGTCAGGCGGATGCGCCGCGAGACCTTTCCGTCGGCCGACTTGGTCTCGAGGATGAGGATGTTCTCGGGCTTGATGTTCCGGTGCAGGTTCGCCGGATGCAGCTCGTCCAGGATCTTCAGGAGGCCCGTGAGGATGTCGAGCATCTCCTTGCGGGGCATGTCCTTTCCGGAAGCCTGGTACTCGGTCAGGACCCGCCGCAGCGAGGTCGCGCCGTCGACGTACTCCATCGTGAAGAAGAACGTGCCGTCGTGTTCGCCGGAGTCGAACACCTCGACCAGCCCGGGGTGCTTCACCTGCCCGATCAGCTGGATTTCGTGGTTGAAGCGGTCGATCGTCATGCCCGGGTGGAGCAGCGAGGGCCGCAGGATCTTGAGCGCCAGGGTCTTGCCCGTCTTGGCGTGCTTGACCTTGTAGACGGCCCCCATCAGGCCTTCGTCCAGCTTCTTGATCACCTCGTACCCGGCGATCGCCTGTCCCGTGGCGAACTCAGGCAGCGGGTGTTCCTTGGAGGCCTGGAGAGTGATGCTGTCGGTGACGGTCGTCATGGGCCCTGCAAGCTCGGGAGCGGGGGGTGCGCGTCAGCTGGGATGGCGGAGCCTTCAGGAGGTTCCCCACGACCTCCGGATCCCGGTCAGAAGTCCGGGCAAGGTTACCAGCGAGGGCCCAGGCCAGCAAAGCGGCCCAGGGGGTGATCGCTCAGCGATCCGTCGCCGGGCCGGATTCGGGCGGGGATGGTCTGCGGCGGAAGCCGGGCAGGAGCCCCCGGAAACGCCCCCACTGCACCCGCTGCAGGCGCTCGCGGATGAACAGGTTCCACATCAACCCGCTGACCAGCCCGGAGGCGGCCAGCAGGCTGGAGATCACGAGGAAGCCGAGGATGATGTCCAGCAGCCCGAACCGTCCGTCGTCCGCGGGGTGGAGGACCATGGCGGCGCCGAGCACCGACGCCGACAGCAGGAACGCCGACACGCCGATGCCGAACACCAGCGCGCGCCCGACCCGGTCCACCGCCGCGGTCAGCCGGTCGACGGCCGGCGTCTCCGCCTTGAGCTCGAAGTTGCCGCGCTCGAGGTCGAGCATCACCTGGTCGACCTGGCGGGGCATCTCCTTGAGCATCGACGCGACGGACGCCGCCTGGCGCAGCAGGTCGCCGCTGACCCGGTTGGGATCGAGGCGGTCCGACGCGAGCCGGGCGGCGTAGGGCCGGACCGCCTCCATCATGTCCCAGTCCGGCACCAGGGTGCGGGCGATGCCGTCGAGGGCGACCTCGGTGCGGGCGAGGATCGCGTACTCCTGGGGCAGACGCAGGCGGTGGCGACGGGCGAGGTCGAGCATCTCTACCGCGATCCGGCTCGTGTCCTGCTCCGCCAGGCGGGTGCCGCCGTACCGGTCGAGCAGCTCTTCGATCTCGGCCGAGAGCGCCCGGAGGTTGACCCGTCCGTCGGCGCTGCCGGCCCGGTAGATGGCCCGGGCGACGCCCTCCGCGTCCCCGAAGATGACCCCCACGAAGACCGCCTCCAGCGTGCTTCGCATCTCCGGCGTGATCCGGCCCATGAGGCCGAAGTCGAGGTACGTCAGGGTCGACGAGTCGTCGATGATCAGGTTGCCGGGGTGCGGATCGGCGTGGAACACCGAGTGCACGAAGATCTGCTCGTAGGTCGCCTCGACGAGCTCGTCCATGACCTTGTGGGGGTCGGCGTCGGTGGCGTCGATGTCCGACAGCTTGCAGCCGTCGACCCACTGCAGGGTGAGGACCCGCCGGGTCGACCACGGCCGGTAGACGCGAGGCACCGCCACCCCCTTCACGCCCCGCAGCGCCGCGGCGAAGGTCTCGGCGTGGGCGGCCTCGTTGAGGAAGTCGACCTCCTGGGCGATCGCCCGGTCGAACGCCTCCACGATCGCGGCCGGCGTGTAGAGCCCCAGGTCGAGCTGCCCCTCCAGGAGCTCGGCGAGGAGGTACAGGATGTTGATGTCCGAGCGGAGGGTCCGCTCGATCCCCGGACGCTGCACCTTGACCGCGACCGGCTCGCCCGACGGCAGGGTCGCGCGGTGGACCTGGGCGATCGACGCGGAGGCGACCGGCTCCGTGTCGAAGGTGGCGAAGAGCGTGGATATCTCCCCCGCCAGCTCCTCCTGGACGATGCGTCGCGCCTCCAGGCCGTCGAACGGTTCGACGTGGTCCTGCAGGGTGGCGAACGCCTTGACGTACTCCTCGGGGAGCAGGTCCTGCCGGGTGCTGAGCATCTGGCCGAGCTTGACGAAGGTCGGGCCGAGCTCCGAGAAGGCGCGCACGAGCCGCTTGGCGGTCGGCAGGTCGCTGCCCTCCCCGGGCGGGGGGCTGAACCGCCCCAGGCCGGGGATCCGACTGACCGGGGTCGCGGCGATCAGCTGGTCGAAACCGTGCCGCGCCAGGACGGTGAGGATCTCTCTGGCGCGCCCGAGATCGCGAAGCTGATACGTGACCTGCACGGCCCGAGCCTACCCCAGCCCCGAGATCGCCGGACGGTCGGGTCTACTGACTGCCGCCCAGGTCGAACCAGATGATCTTCTGGTTGACCGGCGACCAGACGAGGAAGAGGTGCTGGTACAGCGTGCCTTCGAACGCCGAGCCGTCGCGCGGCTTGAGCCGAGCGCACCGCAGGTCGTGGTTCTCGCCCGACAGGTCGGCGCCCCCGCTGAGGCCCAGCGCCGCGGCGATCTGCTCTTCGAGGATGTCCAGGAGCATGAACGTGTGAGGCGAGAACTGGGAGGCGGCGGTGCCGGGGCGGGAGCCGCCGGCGACCGGGTGGTGCTTCAGCGCGTCGAGCAGCCCCTCGCGCACCGTCTCCCAGCCGACGCGACCGACCTTGGCGACGTGCTGGGCGAACTCCTGGGCGTCGCCGGCGTAGCTCGGGAGGACGTGCTCCTCGATGAAGCTGGCGAGCAGCGCGACGTGGTCTCGGGACGCGGGGTCCCAGGCCTCGACCCCGTCGCCGGAGACGGCGAACGCCCGGGCGTCCCACCACGTCATGAAGTTGGTCGCGGTGTACAGCTCACCGATCTTGGCGAGCGCCCGGTGCAGCGGGTCGTCCTGCGGGAGGGGAGCGAACGTCAAGGGGCCCGAAGACGGCACGTCGCGAAGATATCACGCGTCAAATCCCCGGGATGTCAGGAGAAAACCAAGGTCCTGTCAGGGGGCGGCGGGCTCAACGCCCGCCGCGCGCCCCCGACAAGGCGCCGGCGACGACGCCATCTGGCCGCGGGCGGCAGGGCGAGTCC
>CAYQEG010000010.1:0-82312 GCA_964416435.1 uncultured Rickettsiales bacterium | reverse complement strand
GCGAACAGGACCAGGGCGAGCAGCTGGGAGGTGAACGCCTTGGTCGACGCCACCGCGATCTCGGGACCCGAGCGGATGTAGATCCCGCCGTCGCTCTCCCGCGCGATGGTCGAGCCGACCACGTTGACGATCCCGAGGACCTTGCCGCCCTTCCGCTGGATCTCCCGCATGGCGGCGAGGGTGTCGGCGGTCTCGCCGGACTGGCTCACCGCGAAGTACAGGGTCTTGGCGTCGACGATCGGGTTGCGGTAGCGCAGCTCGCTCGCGATCTCGACGTTGCAGGGGACCCGCGCCAGCTCCTCGAGGATGTAGCTGGCCGCCATCGCCGCGTGCCAGGACGTGCCACAGGCGATCAGCGTGAGCCGCCGGATGTCGAAGAACTCACGGCGGTCCAGGTTGAGTCCGCCGAGCTTCGCGTCGGCGTAGTCGACCTGCGCCCGGCCGCGCAGGCCCCGGTTGAGGGCGCGGGGCTGCTCGTGGATCTCCTTGAGCATGAAGTGGGAGAAGTCACCCTTCTCGATCTCCTGCAGGTCCCAGTCCAGCTCGTCGACCGACTTGTCGACCGGCTGGTCGTGCAGGTCGGTGGTGCGGAACCCGTCGGGGTCGAGGACCGCGACCTCGCCGTCGTCGAGGAAGACGACCTGGCGGGTGTGGGCGATGAGCGCCGGGGCGTCGCTCGCCACGAACATCTCGTTGTTGCCGACCCCGAGCACGATCGGCGAGCCGTTGCGGGCCACCACCAGGTGGTCGGGTCGGTCGGCGGCGAGCACGACGATGCCGTAGGAGCCCTGGATGAGGCCGAGGGCCTGCTTGACCGCCATCTCCAGGTCGCCGTCCTTGTAGAAGCGGGAGACGAGGTTCGGGATGACCTCGGTGTCGGTCTCGGAGCGGAAGAGGATCCCCTCGCTGCTGAGCATGCGCCGCAGCGAGCTGTGGTTCTCCACGATGCCGTTGTGTACCACCGCGATTCGGCCGTCGTGGCTGAGGTGGGGGTGGGCGTTGGAGTCGCTGGGGGCCCCGTGGGTCGCCCACCGCGTGTGCGCGATGCCGCAGGTCGCATTGGGGATGTCGGCGGGGAGCGCCTTCTCCAGGTTGCGGATGCGGCCCTCCTTCTTGTGCGTCCAGATGCGCCCGTCGCCGTTCATGGTGGCGATTCCGGAGCTGTCATACCCCCGGTACTCCAGCCGCTTCAGCCCCTCCAGGAGGATCGGCACGGGGGTCCTGGAGCCTACATATCCAACGATTCCACACATTTGCTTCTATCTCCGCGGGGCTGGGTCAACCGTAGATGATCCGCCGGATCTGGCGTTCGGACAGCGGCGGTGCTGCGAACAACCGCTCGGAAAGCTCCGACGCGATGAGGGGGTAGATGCGCCCGGTCGTCAGACCCTGGCGCTGCAGCTCGCGGTGGCGGCGCAGGACGTACTGCTGCGGCGTCTCGGACCAGTACGTCATCAGCTCCTCCACGAGCTTGTTGAGGTCGCGCTCGGACACATCCGCGATCGACAGGAGGTGATTGCGGAAGCCCCGTTCCAGGGCTGGCATGCGAGCTCCTCTCTCCAGTTCAGGGTGTGGTCGATTCGGAGGACGGGCAACCGGTTTGCCCGGATCCGGGTAAACCATAGCAATTCGTCGGCCTTAGGACTGTCCGATTTGTCCCGCGGGGGGCTGGTACGATCCCGGGCGATGCGGCCGCGGCCACACCTCGTGATCCTGGCCATGCTGGTCGTCGCGGCGATCGCCCTCCGCCTGCCCGGCCTGGGCAACCCGCCCCAGGACGCCCACCACGTCCGGCAGTCCGACACCGCCTCGATCGCGCGGATCATGGCGCGGGACGGGGTCGACCTCCTGCACCCCCGCATCGGCTGGGCCGGCCCCTCGGCGGGCACGGTGGAGAGCGAACTGCCGTTGTACAACGCCCTGGTCGCGCTGGGCTTCCCGGACGAGGGGCCGGTCACCCGGGCGGGCTACGCGGTGGCGCGGTCGATCTCGGTGCTGGCGTGGCTGGTCGGCGGGATCGCGCTGTGGCTGCTCTTGCGGCGTCGCTTCGAGGGCTCCGCCGCCCCCTACCTCGCGCTGTACGCGTTCGGTCCGCTGGCGGTCGTCTTCAGCCGCACGATCCAGCCGGACGCCCTCTCCGTGTGCCTCCTGCTGCTCGCGCTGGAGCGAGCGGACGCCGCAGGCGGCGCGACGGGGCGGGGCCGCGCGGTCGGTGCGCTGCTCGCGGGGCTGCTGCTCGGCGTCGCGATCTCGGTCAAGGCCACGATCGCCTTCTTCGCCCCGGTGGTGCTCCTCCTGCTGGTGACGCGGGCGGGCGGGGTCGGCCCCGCGCTCGCGTCCGGGGCGGGGCTGCTCGCGGCGGGCCTCCCCGCCGCCTGGTACTGGCACGCGCACCAGCACCTCGGGGTGGACGGCGCGAGCTTCGGGATCGTCGGCGCGGGGGCCGGCAAGTGGGGCGGTCCCGCGATCTGGCTCGACCCGCTCACCTGGCGTGGGATCGGGGGCACGTTCGTCATGCACACGGCGACGCCGCTGGGGTGCGCGTTCCTCGTCCTGGGCCTCCGTCGGGTCCGTCACGAGCCGGAGTTGCGCCCCTGGGTGGCCGGCCTCGGCGCGGCGGGCCTCTGCGCGGTCATCGCGACCCGGGGGGTCTGGCTGCACAACTACTACCAGCTGGCCTGGGTGCCCTTCGCCTCGGTGGTGGTCGGAGCCGGCGTGGTCGAAGGGCTCCGCCTGTGGCGTGTCGGCGGGAACGCCAGAAGGGCCGCGCTGGTCGCCGGGGTGCTCGTCCTGGGTGGCCCCACCCTGCTCGCCGGGAAGGCGATGATCGAGAACGGACGCCGGATCGACCCCCGGATCCGGACGATCGCCTGGACGATCAACGCCCTCGTCCCCGAGGACGCCGCCGTCGTCGTCGTCGATGTTCACCCCCAGTCGATCCTGTACGCCGCGGACCGCACCGGCTTCCACCGCACCGAGCTGGCCTGGCCGGAGCTGCTCCGTCTGCGGGAGGCTGGCGCCGAGTACCTGTCCCTGTCAGCCGCCGCCGGCTACTACGACGCCGGCCTGCAGGCCAACCTGAGGGAGCAGCGGAGGGAGCTGGCGCGAGCCAACGACTGGGTGCTCTTCGACCTGCGAGATCGCGCCGCTCCGCCGGAGGCGTCCGGGGTCAAGTGACCCGGCGGATCACGGCGCGCAGCCTCAGCTCGAGCTCCTCGGGCGGCACCGAGCTGGGCAGGACCTCGTCGGCCCCGGCCCGGAGCAGCTCCACGTTGGAGTCGTCGTCTTCGGCGACGACGAGCAGCGGGAGGAACGCCGAGGAGAGATCGTCCCGAAGCGCGCGGATCGCTCCCGCGGCGTCGAAGTGCCAACCCGCGGTCAGGGCCACCGCGGTGGGCAGCTCGCCGCGCACGAAGCTCATCGCGTCGTCCAGCGTGCCGAGCCCCACGACGCGGAACTCCTCCTCCGGCAGCGCGCCCGCAAGCCCGACCGGCAACTCCTCGCGGGGGTCGATGACGACGATGAGGTGACGGTCGTCTCCGTCGGCCTCCTCGTCGAACCCGACGAGGTCGCCGAGATCCAGGCTGTCGGGCTCGTCGTCTTCGTCCGTGGGGGCGGGGGAGTCGGCGACGGTCTCCTCCGACGCGTCCTGGCTCCACTCGGGCGACGCGACCGACACGACGGGGCCGGGCTCGGCGGCCGGAGTCGGGGCTGCCTCTGCGGCCGCCTCGGCCGGCTCCCCGTCCGGCTCGTCGAGGGTCTTCGGCTCGGCGGCGGCGTCGGCCTGCGCCGGCTTCACCGCGGGGGCGGCAGGCGCGAGCCGGGCGGCGCGGGGCCGCGGGGCGATGACCCGGGCGAGCTCCTCGATCGACGTCAGGCCCTGGACGACGAGGCCCAGGCCGGCTTCGGCGACCGTACGGGGGCGGTTCATCGTCACCGCCTGCCGGAGCTCCTCGGGCGAGCTGCCGTCCTGCACTCCGCCGTCCAGCTCGACCCGGCTGACGAGGGCTCGGCGACCGTGGTAGCCGGTGTGGTGGCACGCCGGGCAGCCGGCGCCCGCCTTGGGCACCTCCGACGGCATCGTGTCGGTGACGAGGCCGAGGCGGCCGGCCAGGTCAGCGTCCAGGGGGCCCCGGACCCAGCAGGACCGGCAGAGCAGTCGGATGAGCCGGGTCTCGATCACGCCGACGAGTTGATCCCCCAGGAGCAGATCGCTGAGGCCTTCGTCCCGCAGACGCTGCAACGCCTCGGCAGCGTCGCGGCCTCGGAGCGCGGCCACCACGAGCCGGTCCTGGAGGGACGCCCGGAAGGCGGCGAGGGCCGTGCTGTGGCCGTCGCAGTCGTCGACCACGAGGACCTTGGGGTCCGCGTCGATCGCCCGCAGCACGGCGTCGGCGCCCTCGTGATCGTTGGCGCCACGCTCGGTCCAGGTGCCGGCGGGGCGGCCGACGGGATCGGCCAGCACCTGCGCCACCGTCCGGTAGGCGGCGACCTGGTCCGCGATCCCCCGAATCAGGTTGGTCCGGCCCGAGCCGTGGGTGCCGACCACGAGCAGGAGGCCCTGCCGCGCGGCGGTCCACTGGCGGAGGCGGCGGGCGGTGTCGACCGACATCCCGACCTGCTCCAGCCGCACCAGCCGCTGGGGGTCCCGGACGTGCAGCGTCACCCGGTCGCTGCCTTGCTGCCGGGCCGTCGAGACTACGAACCGTACGGTTCGGTCGGCGGTCTGTCCGTCGATCCGGGCGCCGCTGAGCTCCTCGAGAGGCACGTCCTCCGACCTGCCGAGCGCGGTCCGGAGGGCGGCTCCCACCACCCCCGCGGTCCAGCCAGGCAGCCGCACCAGCGCCCGCCAGACGCCGTCGAGGTTGTAGGAGACGCTGACGGCGCCGTCGGCCCACTCCAGCCGGAGGCCATCGGCCTGCCACTGGAGGGTGCCGGCGATGAGCCCCAGCACCAGCGGCTGGCCGTCGTTGGCGTCGGAGTCCGGCCGGAGGCTGGACGTGAGCTCGGCCAGCGAGCTGATCCCATCCGCGGGCAGGTCGAGCGACACGGCCGGCTCGGCGGAGACCGCCGGAGGGGCTTCCTCGTCGTCGACCGGCTCGACCGCCCAGAGTGAATCGGCCGCCGCGGGCTCGTCGTCGCCCTCGATGGGCAGCGAGGTGTCTTCGGGCGCGTCCGGCGCCGGCACGCCTTCGGTGGGGAGCGTCTCGCTCTGTCGCTCGGTGTACGCGGAGTCGATGGCGAGCTGCAGGGCGGAGGGGCTGCCGACCAGGAACTGCACCGGCGCGCCCACCCGGCGCTCGAGGTCTCCGCGGTCGGCCCGGAAGGGATCGGCGACCACCAGCGCGACGCGACCGTTGTCCTCCACCGCAATGGGGAGGCAGCCAAGCGCCGTCGCGTCTTCGTGGCTGAGCGTGCTCACGGCCGCGTCTTCGACGCGCACCGCCCGGGGGTCTACGTGCTCCAGCCCGGCCTGGGAGGCGAGGGCGCTCGCCAGGACATCGTCGTCGATCGCCCCTTGCTCCAGGAGGATCTCGCCGAGTCGTCGGTGGGTGCGCTGAGTCATGCCCGCATTGTCACGAATGCGAGGCGGACGCGCCAGCGGGCGGGCGCTGCTTAGAAGCCGTACTCGATGAAGCGATGCCGGGGCATGACCGAGACGACCAGCACGCTGGTGCCCAGGATCAGGCTCTCGTCCGTCGCGTCGACGACCAGGAAGATGAACTCGTGCTGGCCGACGTCCGTCAGCTGGGGCTCCCAGCGCACGCGGGCGACATCGTCCGCGTGGGCCGACTCGAAGACGGCGGTGCTCGGCAGATCCGCCGGGCGGACCTCACCCAGGGTGGGGTCGATCAGGGCGAGCTCGACGAGCAGCTCTTCCCCCACGAACACCGACACCTCGTCGGGGGCGGCGATCAGCCCTTCGGCTTCGGTCTCACCGGTAGCCAGGTCGGCCGGACGCAGGTCCAGCTCGAGCGCGTACTCGGTGGGCAGCCCTTCGTCGACCGGCGTGATGGTGACTCCGGCGTCCATCGCCACGTCGCCGATGCACCCGGTCAGGGCGAAAGCGAGCGCGATGAGAGCGAACCGAGCAGTAGCGACGTTCATCGAACCTCCCACGGGCAGCTTACGAACGCTGCGCGTCAGCGCCCGGGCGAAGAGTTACCCCTTGAACTGCATGCCTACGCCGGACCCGCAGGCCCGGCAAGGGGACTACGCGGGTGCCACGCCGACCAGGATCTCCATCTCGGCGACCTCGTTACTGTCCAGACCGTCGGCGCGCATCTCGTATTCCATGAGGGTGCGCACGATGGCCGCGCGGATGTCGTCGTTGAAGTCCTCGGCGTCTTCGGGGCGGAGGCGGGCGACGAAGCCCCGAGCCATCGCGGTGTCGCCGTTGCCGCGGAGCAGGCGCTCGCGCACGACCTTGCGCATCGCCGTCAGGAAGCGCGCGAAGCCCTCGAGCACCGACTCCTGGTCCTCGCGGAAGAAGTTGACGTAGCCCTCGGGGATGATCGCCCGGTAGGTGACCCGACCGCGGCCGCGGTCGATCTCCTCGACCAGCCCCTGGTCCATCAGCGTCTCGACCGAGAGGCGCGCGTAGTTGACTTCGTAGTTGATCGGCAGCTCGCGGGAGATCTCGTCGAGATCCAGCTCACGGTCGAGCAGCAGGAAGTAGACCTTGCGCCGCAGGTTGAAGTGCGGGCCGTCACCGTTCTCGACCGCGCCCTCGCGGAACCGCTTCTTGATCTTCTTGACGGTGCGCAGGGCGGTGTCGAAGGCGAGGGAGACCCGGGTGCTGGTCTTGTACCGCTCCTCCGCCTGGTTGTAGAGCGACAGGGTGAACAGGTCTCGGGCCCGCGAGACCGGCATGTCGAGGTCGAGCACGATGTCGGACACCAGGCCGAGCAGCGTGAACACGACCCGGGCTTCGCCTTCCAGCGTGTGGGGGCCGGGGCGAAGCGCAGGGGGGTGGTCTCCGAGCGGGGCGAGCGTAGCCATCGGTCATCTCCTTCGGGGCGGGTCCCGGGGTCAGTTCGCGTTCGTTCGAACTGCAAAGCCGATGCCAGCTTCGGGCACGGAGCGGCCCATCTGTTCAAAAGCGTTGTGCTTGTACCGACTTGCGCAGTCCAGTCTTGAACGTGGGGTGGGCGTGACGCCCTGGATCGGGCAGCTTGGTGCCCGGGATGGGGCAAGGACCGCGACATCCGTGTCGCAGGTCGCTCATCCGATGTCGGAGCTCACTCCTCGCTCCAGACCGTCTCGTCCGGATCCAGCTCCGTCTCCTCGCCGTCCAGGCGCTCCAGGAAGTCGTCTCCGGGGGAGGTCATGTCGTCCTCGTCGTCGAAGTCGAGGGTCGGCAGGCCGAACGTCCGGGCGATGAGATCACGGTCTCGCTCCCGGTCCGCTTCGCTCGTGCGGGCCTGCTCCACGAGCGCGTCCGTCGGCCGACGGATCGGTCCGTCGTCCATGTCGCGCAGCAGTCGCGAGGCCGCCTTGGCCAGCTCACTGCCCGACGCCAGTCGCATCACCACCTTGAGGTGCTGGGCCGCGCGCGTGCGGTCCTTGAGCTCCAGGTACAGGCTGCCGAGGCCGAACTGGACCTCGGGGTCCTCCGGCGCGAGCTTGCCGGCCTGCCGCAGGTGCGCCCCGGCCGCTCGGAGATCGCTGCGTCCGAGGAACAGCATGCCGAGCTCGCGGTGGGCCGGTGCGTAGGCGCCGTCGATGGCGGCGGCGCGCCGCAGAGCGAGGATCGCCTCCTCGCCGCGGTTGCCGGCCCGCTGGTGCATGCCGAGCAGCGTCCAGCACAGGTGGTCGTCGCTCCGGACCCGCAGGAGCGCGGTCAGGGCGTCGATGGCGCGGGTGCGGGCGGCGGTCGTCGACGCGGGGTCGGCGCCGGAGTGCAGCGCCTGGCCGGCGCGCCGGATGACGGCCCGACTGGCGGGCTCGAAGGCCGGGTCGTGGGTGAGCGCCGACAGCAGGAACCGGTACTCCCCGTCCCACGCGCCCGTCACGCCCCGCCGTCGCCGGTACCAGACCTGCTGACGGTCCTGGACCCAGGCGAGCAGGGCGGCGTCCGAGTCGGTGCCCTCGAGGACCGGCGCGGGTCGGTCGTCCATCAGGCCGAGGACCAGCTTCGCCGTCTCCCAGGCCATGCGCACCACCTCGAGCCGCGACGCCCCGGGGCGGGTGTCGACCGGCACGCGTCGGGCTTCCGAGCCGTCGGCGTCGACCACCTCCCACCGCAGGAAGGGATCCCCCTGCCAGGAACCCCAGCCGGAGATCCCGATCCTCGCCCGCGCGGCGCGGGCGTAGGCGGCGACGTGCCCGACGGGGGGGGCCGACTGCAGGTGGGCGAGCCGCAGCCCGAGCCCCCGGCCGGTCGTCCAGGCGGCGAAGCTGGCGCGCGCCATGCCGAGACGCTGCAGCTCCTCGGCGATCGCGAGCGGTACCCCGCGGCACCACGCGATCGTCTCCGGGTCGCTGGTCTGAGCCGACAGCGGTAGGAAGACCGCCGACTGCAGCGTCTTGGCCATCGTCCCCTCTAGGCCGTCATGTAGGTCTCGAACAGCGCGACGTCAGCGCAGTGTGCCCGAGCGGTCTCCAGGGAGATCATGCTCTTCTTCACCAGCGCCGCGAGGTGCCGTTCCATGACCCACATGCCCTCTTCGCGGTGGGTCTGCATCACCGACGGAATCTGGTTGACCCGCTTCTCACGGATGTTGTTGCTCACCGCGTGGTTGACCTTGAGCACCTCCAGCGCGGCGATGCGCCCCTTGCCGTCGGCCTGGGGGAGCAGGCGCTGCGCGACGACCGCGCGAAGCGACTCCGCCAGCTGCAGCCGGACCTGGCTCTGCTGGTGCTCGGGGAACACGTCCACGATCCGCTCGCAGGCCGTGGCGGCCCGGTTGCTGTGCAGCGTCGACAGGACGAGGTGGCCCGTCTCGGCCGCCGTCAGGGCGAGCGAGATGGTGTCCAGGTCGCGCATCTCGCCGACGAGGATGACGTCCGGGTCCTCGCGGAGCGCGTCCCGAAGACCCTCGGCGAAGGAGGCGACGTGGATGCCGACCTCCCGCTGCCGGACCACCGCCTGCTTGCGCTGGTGCACGAACTCGATCGGATCCTCGAGCGTGATGATGTGGATCGGCCGGCTCTCGTTGAGCGTGCCGAGCAGCGCGGCCAGCGTGGCCGACTTGCCGCTGCCGGTCGGTCCGGTGACCAGCACGAGGCCGTTGGCCACGTCGACGAGATCGCCGAGGGAGCGGGGCAGCCGAAGCTGGGCCAGGGTGGGGATGCCCGCCGGGAGCACCCGGATCGCGAGGCAGTACCCCTTGACGGCTCGGTAGACGTTGCCGCGGAAGCGGCCGATCTCGTCGACCGAGAAGGAGAAGTCGACCGCGGCGCCGTCGGCGAGGTGGCGCCGACCGACCGACGTGAGCATCGACTCGACCAGCGGCCGCACCGGGGTGTTGGCGATCTGCAGGTCGATCAGCGGCGTCAGCAGGCCGGCGATCCGCGCCATCGGCGGCTCGCCGTCGCCCAGGTGGATGTCCGACGCGCCCCGCGCCACCGCCTGGCTCAGGGCTTCGCGGAGCGCCGGCGGCACGGGCAGCGACGACTCCGGCCCGGACGCGACCGTCGGGTCGATGGTCAGCGCGGTCCGGTCGATCTGCGGTCGCACCGACATCGTCGGCTCGTCGGCTGAGCCGCGGACCTGGATGTCGAAGCTGAGGTCGTCCAGGGAGTGGGCGAACCCCACCAGGCCGGTCTCCTCCAGTGCGGAGAGCCGATCCGGGCCGAGCATCTCGGCGACGAGGTTGCGCAGCCAGCCCTCCTCGACGGAGGGCAGGGCGATCCGCGAAGCGCGGTTGCCGACGATCAGCTGCGGCGACTCCCCCGCGACCAGCCGGAGCTCGTTGGCCTCTCGGCGGTGTAGCAACTGCAGTAGCGAGTCGAACTCGAGCACGTCTCCTCCTCCTCCCCGTCGACTACAGCGAGTCGACGAGGTCGGGCAGCAGCTGCAGATCCGGCAACATGGCTACCTCGATGCGTCGATTCAGGGCCCGCCCCTCGGGCGAGGCGTTGTCGGCCCTCGGCTGGAACTCTCCGTAACCGGCCGCGGACAGGTTCTCCGGCGCCATCCCGCTGTCGGCGAACAGCTTGACGACGGCGACCGCTCGGGCGGTGCTCAGCTCCCAGTTGGACGGGAACCGGGTCGTCTTGATCGGCACGTTGTCGGTGTGGCCCTCGACCTGGAACTGCCGGTCGGGGAAGTCGGCCAGCGCCGCTGCCACCTCTCGAAGCGTCTCGATGCCGATGTCGCTCAGCTCGGCCGAGCCCGACGGGAACAGGATGTCCTGTTTGAGGTCGATGACCATGCGACCGCGCGCGATCCGGACGTCGAGCTTGCCGGCGTCGATCATCTCGCGCAGGCGCTCCTTGAGCTGCCGGTAGATCGCGTCGCGGGCCTCGGCCGCCGCCTGCCGCTGTCGGGCCTCGTCCAGCGCCCGCTGGGACTCTTCGAGCATCGCCGACAGGGCGCCCCGCTCCTCCATCAGGTCGTCCACGTCGCCGCCGAGCTCCCGAAGCTGGGCGCGCAGCGCGGTGTTGTCGGCCAGGACCTCGTCGCGGGCCTCCTGCAGCGCGGTCACCTCCGCCTTGCATTGCTCCAGGGCGGAGTCCAGCTGGGCCGTCGCGGCGTGGCACGCTTCCAGTTCACCGCGAGCCTCGGAGATGCGGTCCTGCCCCTCCGCGATCGCATCCAGGGCGGCCTGGTGCAGGTCCTTGCGGACGCCGCATGAGCTCAGCAGGGGGAGGAGAAGACACCAGGCGATGAAGGACAGGCCCAGACGACGCCGCATCGAGACTCCACGATCAAAAGGGGGCCGAGGGAGTCCGATAGTCTACGGCAGCGGCTGCCCTGCGTCGCGCGACCCGGCTTGACCCCCGGACCGGTCCGATTTATTGGTGGGGTCGGCCCGGAGAGGAAAAACCCATGGATCTCAAGCATCTCGGTCTGCTGCTCGGCCTGAGCGCCCCCCTGGGGGCGTCCCCGGCGCTCGCCGCTGACGTCGAGTTGCCCCTCGGCGTGACCTGGTGCGAATCCCAGGACAACGTCGCGTTCTCGATGGAGGACCCGAGGGAGGTCGCGGGCGACGTGCTCGAATCCACCGCGAGCGTCTGGGGCATGGAGGGGTTCGTGACCGTCACCCACGATGACGGTCGCCTGGTCGGTATGCGGCTCCGGTTCTTCGAAGACTCCGACACGATGGCGCGGGTCAGGCGCACGCTCGAGAAGATGCTGGGCCCCGGCGGGGAGAGCGGCAAGAAGACCCACTGGTCGGCCGACGACGGGGCGACGGTGACGATGCGGCTCCAGTCCGAGCAGATCTACGTCAACTTCGAGATCGATCCCGATCGCTGCGGCGCCGCCGGGGAGGCGCCCCGCGGGCTGACCGACCAGGAGAAGGCCGACCTCGAGGCCTCGTCCAGGAAGGACGCCATCAAGTGGGACCCCTACGCCGACGCCGACCCCGACGCGCCGATCGTGCAGAAGCCCGAAGAAGAGAAGAAGAAGGAAGAAGAGGAAGAGGAGAAGAAGAAGGAAGAGGAGGAGAAGCGGGCCGAGGATCTCGACATCGACTGGGACTAAACGGCCCATCACTCATATGCGGCCTCACGCCGGGATCGGGCTCGTGGACCGACGGTGTGTGGGCTGCAGGTGGGTGATGGGTCGTCTAGCCAGTCGGGCCGATGTGGTCCATCAGCCTGAAACTACTCGTCAACCGTTCGTTCTCTTGAACTCCTTCATGAAGTCTACGAGGACCCGCACGGACTCCAGCGGCACGGCGTTGTAGACCGACGCTCGAAGCCCGCCCACCGATCGGTGCCCCTTGAGCCCGACCAGCCCGGCGGCGGTCGCGTCCGCCACGAACCGCTTCTCCATCGCCTCGTCCTCCATCCGCCAGGTGATGTTCATCCGTGACCTGCAACTGGGGTCCACCGCGCCGTTGTAGAACCCGGCGGAACTGTCGATCTCCCGGTAGATGAGCTCCGCCTTGTGGGCGTTGTGGGCCGCGACCGCGTCCAGGCCGCCCATGTCGAGCAGGTGCCGGGCGACGAGGCCGATGAGGTAGATCCCGAACGTTGGCGGGGTGTTGAGCATCGAGTTCTTACCCGACACCTTCGCGTAGTTGAAGACCTCCGGGACGGAGGAACCGCTGCGCTCCAGGAGGTCGTCCCGGACGATCACCAGGGTGACCCCGGCCGGCCCCAGGTTCTTCTGCGCCCCGGCATAGATGAGGCCGAACCGGTCGAACGCCAGCGGCCCGCTCAGGATGTCCGACGACATGTCGCACACCAGGGGCACCTCGCCGACATCCGGGACGTGGTGGAACTGGGAGCCGACCACCGTGTTGTTGGACGTGTAGTGCAGGTACGCGAGCCCCGGGTCGACCTGCAGCTCCCCCGGTCCCGGGGAGCGGAAGTAGCGGTCGTCGGTGCCGTCGAAGAGCACCGAGACATCGCCGTACTTGCGCGCCTCCGCCACCGCGAAGTGGGCCCAGCGCCCCGTGTCGACGTACCCGGCGGTGCGTCCCTCGCTCAGGAGGTTCATCGGGACGATCGCGAACTGCCCGCGGGCGCCCCCCTGCATGAACAGCACGTGGTGGTCCTCACCCAGCCCGGTGAGCCGGCGCAGGTCGGCGATGGCTCGCTCGTGCACCGCGTCGTAGACCGGGCCCCGGTGCGACTGCTCCATGATCGACATGCCCGAGCCCCCGTAGTCGAGCAGCTCGTCCCGGGCTCGCTCGAGCACCGGGAGGGGGAGGGCGGCCGGTCCGGCGGAGAAGTTGTGGGCGCGGCTCATGCGGACTCCAGGGGGACCAGGTCGGCGCCCAGCACCGACGGGTTGGCGGCGATCCGCTCCAGCAGCTCGGCGACCGGGGGATGGTCGACCTCGATCCGGGCGATGCAGGCCTCGCCGCCGTCGAAGACGTGGTTCTCGGTCTCCAGGACGTTGACGTCGCCGTCCTTGAGCGCCGCGAAGACCTCCGAGAGCACGCCCACCCGGTTGAGGTGTCGCACGATGAGGAGGTGACTCGCGGGGACCGCGTGGGTCACGTTGACGACGTTGGGGGCGTTGCCGGTGTGGCCGAACTCCAGGGCGATGCGAACCGCCTCGGCGGCGACCGCCTCCTGGGCCTGTTCGGTCGACGCCCCGATGTGGGGTGTGCCGATGACCGAAGGATGGGCGAGGAGCGGGCTGGTGACCGTGCCCGTGCCCCCGGAGACCTCGTCGTCGAACACGTCGACGGCGACCCGGAGGCCCTTGGTGTCGATCGCCTCGAGCAGCGCGGCTTCGTCGACGAGGCCCGCCCGGGCGGTGTTGATCAGGGAGGCGCCGTCCCTCATCCCGGCCAGGAACCCGGCGTCGACGAGGTGGTGGGTCTCCGCCGTCGCGGGGAGGTGCAGCGTGATCGCGTCGGACTGCGCGACCAGCGTCGCGACGTCGACCGCGACCCGCGCTCCGGCGCGCCGAACGGCCTCCCGAGCGTCGGGGTGCGCGTCCCAGGCGATGACGTGCATCTCCAGTCCGAGCGCCCGGCGGACCACCGCTCGACCGATTCGACCGGCGCCGATGACCCCCAGGGTGCGACCGGCCAGGCCGCGGGCACGGCTGTACTCCTTCTTGTTCCATCGGCCCGCGCGCAGATCCGCGGTGGCGTCGGGGATGCGCCGATCGAGGGCGACGAGCAGGCCGATGGCGAGCTCTGCGACGGCCAGGCTGTTGCGACCCGGGCAGTTGCAGACGTAGATCCCGGACGCGGAGGCGGCCTCGACGTCGATGGTGTTGACGCCCGCGCCGGCGCGGATCACGAGCCCCAGGCGGCCGGCCTCCAGCACCGCCGCGGACACCTTCGTCGACCGCACGATCAGCACGTCGGCGCCGGTGGAGGCGACGGCGTCCAGGAGCGCCAGGTCCTTGAGGGCGGGGTTCTCGGTGACCTCGAAGCCGGCGGCCAGGAGGGCGCGGGCGGCCGAGGCGGGCAACTTGTCGGCGATCAGTACGTGCATGGTCTCGTTGTCGTTCAGATGCGGTGAACGAACAACCCGGATCGCAGCTTCGGCTCGAACCAGGTCGACTTGGGCGGCATGATCTCGCCCGCGTCGGCCACCGCGAAGAGCTCGGCGAGGGACGTCGCGAACATCGAGAACGCGACCCCGCCGCTCGCGTCGGCTCGACGCTCCAGCTCCGCGGTGCCGCGGGAGCCTCCGACGAAGCCGATCCGGGCGTCCCTGCGGGGGTCTTCTATGCCGAACACCGGTCCCAACACCCGGTCCTGCAGCAAGCTGCAGTCCAGGTTCGAGATGACCCCGTCCCCCTGCGGCGGGAGGGTGAACCGACGCCACCCGACTCCCGGACCGTAGACGCAGAAGCGATGACGCCGATCGGGGGCCGCTTCGTCGGTGGGGGTCAGGCCGAACCGCCGGTCCAGCTCGCCCAGCACGTCCTCGACCGAGCGGTCACCGAGGTCGGTCACCACCCGGTTGTAGGGGAGGATCGCCAGCTGCGTGTCGGGGAACATCACCGCCATCACCCGGTCCGAGCTGCCGGGCTCGCCCCGACCGCTCAGCTCGGCGTGAGCGCGAGAGGCGGACCTGGCGCGGTGGTGGCCATCGGCGACGTACAGCCGGGGCACGGCGCCGAACGCGTCCGCGAGGGCCTCTGCGTCCGGGGCGGTCCAGACGGTGTGACGCACGCCGTCGTCCGCGACGAAGTCCACGTCGGGCTCGCCCTGCGTGATCTCGGCGACCAGCCGCTCCACGTCCGGCTGGGCCCGGTAGGCCAGGAAGATCGGCTCGGCCTGGCACCGCATGGTCACGACGTGGCGGGTGCGGTCGTCCTCCTTGGCCGGCCGTGTTCGCTCGTGGATGGCGATCAGCCCGGCGTCGTACTCCGCCACGGAGCAGCCTCCGACCACGCCGATCTGAGCCCGACCGTCCTGAACCAGGCGGTAGACGAGCAGCTGAGGGCCGGCGTCGGCGAAGGGAGCGTCGGCGATCCACTTCTCCAGGGACCGGCGCGCCTGGTCGTAGACGACGTCGTCGTACAGGGAGGTCCCATCGGGGAGGTCGATCTCCGGCCGGATCACGTGCAGGAAAGACCACGGCCGGCCCTCGGCGAGGGCCCGTGCCTCGCCGGTGTCGACCACGTCGTAGGGGACCGACGCGATCTCGGGCGCGAGGGCGGCGGAGGGGCGCAGAGCGCGAAATGGACGAACGCTGACCACGGGCAGCTCCCTTGGGGGGTGGGCCGCGTCAGCTGCGGCGGCGCGAGCGACGCGAGCTCTTCTTCCTCTTGCGTGACGGCTTCTTGCCCTTGGCCTTGCTCTTGCTCTCGCCGTCGGCCTTGGCGGCGGCCTCCTCGGCGCCCTCCTTGGCGCCGTTCAGCCTCTCGCCGGTGTCCGTGGAGGCCATCTCCTTCATGGCGGCCTCCGTCGGCGCCGGCTCGGCGGGGGGCTCGGGGAGCCGGCGGCCGGCGTCGGTCTTGGCGTCCGTCGCCGCCACTTCGGCGCTGGTGGCGGCCGCGTCGAGCCCGTCGTTCGACGGCTCCGTCGACACGTAGGCGTCCATTTCGTCGGCGGTCGCGAGGATCGACGGCGACACCTTGACCGCCTCGTCGAACAGCCGCTCGAGCTCGTCGATCTCCGGCAGCTGCGACTCGGTCGGCTCCAGCTCGTTCGCTTGCTCGACGTCCGCCTCGATGGCGGCCCGCAGGTCCTTGGACTGGACGACGACCGAGTCCTCGCCCGCCATCAACACCAGGCCACCGTCGTCCTGCTCTTCGATCAGGTCCACGCGGCCCCGGCGCGGTCGCTCCGCATCGGCCTCGGTCGCCACCGTCTGGGTCTTCTCGTCCTCGGGCGGAACCGGGGCGTCGGCCACCGACGCCTCCTCGAGGTCGTCCACCGCGAGCTCGGCGAGGTCGATGTCGCCGTCCGTGGGCGGGTCCGGCTCAGCGTCTTCGAGCTCGACGTCGGCCGCCTCGACCACCTCCGCCTCGTCGTCCTCGGGGAGGACGACCGCCTTCATCGGCTTCGTCGGGGGCGCGGTGCGGTCGTCCTCGGAGTCCGCGAAGTCCTCGTCAGCCGGGATCGCCTCTTCGGGGGGCTCGAGCGGAACGGTCAGCGTGGCGCCGGGCTTGCGGCCGGACCGGACGTCGAGGGTGCCGCCGGCTTCGGTCGCGAGCAGCCGGACCAGGGCAGCGTCGTCCCCGCTCGGGGCGGCGCCGGTGACCACCAGTCGGGCGTCGCCGTCCTCGACGGAGGCAGACACCTCGACGGCGCCGGGCGCATCGCCGATCGGTCCCAGCAGCGCGAGGACGAGGGGGACCAGGGCGTCGCCGCGGCCGAGCACGAACGCCTGGTTGCCGAAGCTGCGCTTGGCTCGGGTGCCGCTGGCGTCTTCGATGGCGTGCAGGCACCGGGTGATGAGCTCGTTCCAGCGGAGCCGCCCGTCGGGGGAGCCCGCGGCGACGTCTTCCAGCCAGAGCAGATCCTGGGCGGTGGCGCGAAGCTCGCGCCAGGTGTCCTCGGAGCGACCGACGAGATCGTCGGTGACCCTCAGGAGCTCGCCGAGGTCGACCCGCCGGGCGGCGCCCTCGACGTCCGCCCAATCGGTGGCGTCGTGCACGCTCTGGGCGACCGTGAGGAGGTCCTTGACCGCACCCGCCGCGCCCTGGTGGGAGCGCAGCCCGGCGATCGCGCGGGTCTCGAGGGCCCGGTGCAGCGGCGCCGCGAGGCGGGCCGTCGCGGCGCGGGCGTGCACCTCCAGGGAGGCGCCGAGGGCGGGGCGCTGCAGCACTTCGGTCACGCCGATGGGCTGGCCCCGCTCGCCCTTGACGAGGCGGGCCTTGAGGACGACGTCGTGCCGTCCGCCGCTGCGATCCAGGAGGGTCACCTCCCGCTCGAGCTGGCCGGTGACGACCACCTTGCCGAAGAGGCCCTTCCAGTCGACCTTGTCCAGCCGGAGCACGTCCCGGTGCAGGAACGCGCCGAGCGCTTCGGTGCCCGATCGGCCGTCCAGCAAGGCGGCGCCGCCGCTCCAGCCGACGACCCGACCCTCGGTGTTGGCGGCGACGAAGGCGATCGACTCGAGGGGCACGAGGTGGGGCTGCAGGTCCCCGGTCGAGTCGACCCGGCCCTTGAGCTGCTCCATCTCCTGGCGCATCCGGCTCTCGACCTCGGCGCGGGCGATCTCCGTCGCGTCTTCCCACTCCAGGCGTTCCTGTTCGTGGCGCTCGAGCAGCTTGGCTCGCTCCGCTTCGGCGCGCTCCTCGGCGGCGAGGATGTCGCGGCTCAGCTGCTCCTCGAGGCCCTTGCGGTCTTCGGCGGCCTTCGCCTGGGCCTCTGCGACGGCTGCCCGCTGGGCCTCCTGCAGCTGCGACCGCTCCTGGACCCACGCCTCGGCCGCGTCGTCGACCTCCGCGGTGGCGGCCTCCAGCTGCGCGGTGAGCTCCGTGATCTGGGCCGTCGCGTCGTCCGGCTTCGCGTCGGCGTCGGCGTCGGCGTCGGCGTCGGCGTTCGGCTTCGCCTGGAGCTCCTCGACCCGGGCCTCGGCCTCGGCGAGCAGGGTCTGCAGCTTCTCGAGCTCGGCCGTCTTCCCGACGACCTCCTCCTCGGCCGCGAGCCGGCTCGCTTCGCTCGCGTCGAGCAACTCCTGGATGGCGGCGACCTTCGACGCGCCCTCCGACGGCTCGGCTTCGGCGCTGTCCGCCCTGGCCGCTTCCGCCTCTGCCTTGGCCGCTTCGGCCTCGGCTCGGGCGGTCTCGGCGTCCGCCTTGGCCGCTTCGGCTTCGGCCCGGGCAGCGTCGGCGTTCGCCTTCGCTGCCTCCGCGTCCGCCCTGGCGGCGTCGATCGACGCGCTGATCGCCTCGGCGTCGGCGACGGCCTGCTCCGACGTGCTCAGCGCTTGCTCGGCCTGGTCCTTGGCCGCGTCCACCTCGCTGCGGGCGTCGTCGAGCTCACCCCGGGCGACCTCGGCTTCGGTCCTGGCGGCCTCGGCGTCGGTCCTGGCGGCCTCGGCGTCGGTCCTGGCGGCGGCGGTCTCCGCCTTGGCGGCCTCGGCGTCAGTCCTGGCGGCCTCGGCGTCAGTCCTGGCGGCCTCGGCATCCGCCTTCGCGGCTTCGGCACTCGCCTTGGCGGCCTCGGCATCCGCCTTGGCGGCCTCGGCATCCGCCTTGGCGGCCTCGGTCTCCGCCCTGGCGGCTTCCGCCTCGGTCTGGGCCGTCTCCGCGGCCCCCTTCGCCGCTTCCGCCTCGGCCTTCGCCGCCTCGGCCTCGGCCTTCGCCGCGTCCGCCGACGCCTTGACGCCGACGATGTCCATTCCGGCCTGCTGGGCCGCGGCGCGCGCCGCCTCGGCCTCGGCGCGGCCCTCCTCGGCCTGCGCCCGCGCCTCTTCGGCGGTGGCGGTCTGCTCGGCGAGCTGGACCGCGAGCCGGGCGACGTCCGCCTCGGCCTCCTCGGTGCGCTGCTCCGCCTGCTCGGCCCGGGCCATCGCCTGCGCCAGCTGCTCGGCCGCCTTGACCCCCGAATCCTCGAGCTCGGCGACCCGAGCTTGCGCGGCGGCGAGCTCGTCCCGCGCGTCGGCCGCCTCACCCTCCGCGATGGCGAGGGCGACCGCGGCGCCGTCGGCGGCGCGTTCGGAGTCGTGGGCGACCTGCTCGGCGGCGGCCTCCAGCGCTCCGAGCATCTGCTCGAGCTCGCCGATCCGGGTCGCCCCCTCACCCGCCTGCTGCGTCGCCGCGGCGACGCCCTGCTCGAGCTCGCCGATCCGGCGCTCACGCTCGTTGAGGAGCTCCCGGGCGTTCTCGATCTCGGTCCGGTGGTGGGTCGCCAGCTCCGTCGCTTCGGCGCGGCGCGCCTCGACGTCTTCGTCGGCCGAGGGCCTGGTGAGCAGCGTCAGCCGGGCCAGGGCGGGGCCGGTGTCGCCGTCCAGGCGGAACTGGTTGAAGACCAGGATGCTGCTGCCGCCCTCCTTGCGCTCGAGCTCCACCTCGCCCGCGTAGGAGCCGTCGGTCTCGATCGCGCGGTCCACGGTGCGCGCGATGAGCTTGCGCTCGCCCCGCAGGTACAGGTCCTCGAGGGGGCGACCCGCCATGTCCTGCTCGGTGTAGCCGAGCAGCCGCTCCGCGCCGACGCTCCAGGCGAGGATCTGGCCGCCCGGGTCCGTCAGCACGACGCCCTCGTCGAGGTACTGCAGCGACTTCTGGAACAGGGAGACCCACTGCTGCAGGTTGCGCCGGGTGGTGACGTCGACGCCCAGGGCGATGTAGCCGATCGTCGGACCCCGCCCGACCCGAAGGCGGGAAGTGCTCCAGGAGATCGTGCGCTGGGTCTGGTCCTTGAGGGTGCAGACCAGTTCGGCGTCGCGGATGTGCTCGTTGCGCACCCAGCCGTCGTGGATGCCCTGGACGATCTGCCGGTACTCGGGGTCCGGGTAGAAGCGCTCGAGCAGCTTGCCGACGTTGCGGCAGTCGGACGTGTCGTACCCGGTGGCGTCCCGCAGCGCGCGGTTGAAGAGCACGATCTTGTAGTCGAGGTCCGCGATGTAGATCAGCAGCGGGGACTTCTCGAACAGGACCCGGACGATCGCCTCGGGGTCGGTCGGATCGGGCCCTCGCCCGGCGCCGGAGGTGGGTGCGAACACCACTGAAGTCGGCCTCATCGGTCGCCTCGCGCTCACCAGGAAGAGGGTCGAATGCCGGGGCTGCGGCCGGGAGAGACTAGGCGTCCGGGCGCGTGTGTGTCAATTGTCCGAATGGGCCGACAGGTCGAGGATTCGGCCCACACCGTCCCGGGAAGCGGGGAACACCCCATGCTCGGTGATCAGCCCGTCGACGAGCTCGGCGGGGGTGACATCGAACGCCGGATTGCGCGCCCCCGACGCCGCCGGCGTGGTCCGCACCCGCCGGAACCGGCCGTCGTCGTCGACGCCCCAGGTGAACTTCACCTCGTCGGCGCTCCGCTCTTCGATCGGGATCGCCTCGCCCCCGACGCAGTCGGGATCGATCGTGGCGGAGGGGAGCGCCACGTAGAAGGGGATGCCGACGTGGCGGCAGATCACCGCGTGGCCGAACGTGCCGATCTTGTTCGCGACGTCGCCGTTGCGCGCGACCCGGTCGGCGCCGGTGATGACCGCCTGGATCTCGCCCCGAGACGCGAGGAACCCGAACGCGTTGTCCGCGATGACGTGGTGCTCGATCCCTTCGCCGGCCAGCTCCCAGGCCGTCAGGCGGGCGCCCTGGCTGCGGGGCCGGGTCTCGTCGACGAAGACCCGCTGGGTCTTGCCGGCCCGGGCGCCGGCGTAGATCGGAGAGATCGCCGAGCCCCAGTCGACGAACGCCAGCCAGCCGGCGTTGCAGTGGGTGCCGATGCCCCAGCCGTCCTCGAACAGCGGCTCGCCGTGTCGGCCGATCGCCTCACACGCCGCCGCGTCTGCGTCGGCCCAGGCT
This sequence comes from uncultured Rickettsiales bacterium, assembly GCA_964416435.1. GTDB lineage: Bacteria > Myxococcota_A > UBA796 > UBA9615 > UBA9615 > CAYQEG01. The sequence goes on along the minus strand of CAYQEG010000010.1, from coordinate 61,797 downwards.
CGCGCCGCCGCGAGCGCCGCGTCCCGGGCGTCGTCGGGGCGTGCACCTCCGCCGGCGCCGTCGATCGCCGTCCGGACGGCCGCGATCCCGCCGAACAGGTTCTGGGCCGTCGGGCGGGTGTTCGCGAGGGTCGAGGCCGCCGCGCCGATGTACGCGTCGAACCCGGCCGCGTCGGCGGGCGCCTGTCGGGCCGCGAGCGCCATGCCGAAGGCGCCCGCGGCGCCGATCGCGCCGGCCCCCCGGACGATCATGGTCGAGATGGCGACCGCGGCTTCGGCGTGGTCGTCGGTCGACCAGATCCGGAACTCGTGCGGCAGCAGCGGCTGGTCGACGAGGAGCAAGCGGCCGTCGCTCCAGTCGACCGTGCGGTGGGGGACATTGTTGACCAGCATGCTCAGGCGCTCTCTTCGGTAGGGGCCGGGGTGTCGGCCTGGGTGTCGATCAGCTCGGTGTGGGAGGGCAGTCGGCGAGGCGGCCGCTGCAGCGTCCAGGGCCGGGGGCGGACCCCCTGCCGCAGCGCCTCCTCGCCGCACCGGAAGCGTAGATAGCCCAGGTAGTGGTCGTCGAACCAGGCCTCGTACGAGCGGTCCGCCGCGCCCTCGAAGATCGGCCGGTAGTGCTCGTCGCGGACCTCGCGCCCCGAGATCCAGTCGTGCACGGTGAAGTTCGCGCCGTCCCAGACCCCGTACTGGCTGTTGGCGAAGGACCAGGAGCCGAGGTTCACGTACCGCTTGCCGTCGTCGAGCTGGACCACGCCGGGGATGTGGCTGTGGCCGCAGACGATCGTGTCGAAGACGCCGCCGTCGGCCTGCAGGGCCTCGATCGCGGGGAGGGTGATCCCCATCGGGTCACCCATCACTCCGCGGGTCCAGAAGTCGAGCTTCGCCTTCATCTCCTGGCCCCACCCGGGGCGACCGACGCGGGGACCGGTCCAGCGGACCGCCTTGTTGTACTGAACCAGCCACCAGAACAGCCAGTGGGCGAACCGATTGCTCAGGGTGTAGTAGTCGCGCAGCGGCAGCCGGACCCAGGTCCGGAACACCCGCTCGTACATGTGGAACATCTTGGCGAAGGTGCTGCTCTCCTCGAACTTGCTGCCGACGTAGGAGTCGAACTCGTAGCCGTGGACCGCGAGGATGTGGCCGTCGACGATCACCTTGTCGCAGAGTTGCCAGTTGAGGATGTCGCGGAACAACACGATGTCGGGGTCGTGGTTGCCGTAGACGTAGATCACCCGCATGTGCTCGGTGAGGCGGGTGAGCCGGGAGATGACCCGCTGGTGCGCGCGGACGATGCGGCTGAAGTACCAGGCCTGCTCGAAGTCGAGGGCGTCCCCGAGGATGACCAGCGCCTGGCCGTCCCGCTCCACCTCGTCGAGCAGGGCGAGGAACGCCTCGTCCTTGGCCCCGAAGACATCGCCGTGGGAGCCGTCCCCGAGGTGGATGTCGGAGACGAAGTAGACCCGTCCGCCGCGCACCCGCTGCAGGTTCATGGTGCTGATGCCGGGCTCGGATCGGCCGAGGGTGCCGCTCAGGCTGGTCAGCGCGTCGCTCACCCCCCCAGGATGCACACACCGGCGCGCGGCTGCCACGGTGGCTGGAAGGCGCACCCTCGATCTGCCACTATGCCGCGATGACCACGGCCCGAGCGCTCTTGCTGATCGTCCTGCTCGTGGCCCTCGCCGCGGGCTGTCCGACGGTCACGGACAACGAGCCCTACGCCCTGGCGGTGGTGGTCGACGACGACGACACGACCGACGACGACGACGACGACTCGGCGCCGGACGACGACGACTCCGCGGTCCTGATCTGCGACACGGACTTCCTCGAGGAGCGGCCGGAGGTCTCCCTCGGGGACGACATCGAGCCGATGTTCTTCGACCACTGCCAGAAGTGCCACGTCTTCCAGAAGCAGGGTCAGTTGACGCTGTCCCCCGGCCAGTCCTGGGCCGAGTTGGTGGATGTGCCCAACTCGCTCCTGTACGGCGAGGGCGACGGCATGCCACGGGTGACCGCGGGAGATCCCCAGCAGTCGTACCTGTTCCGCAAGGTGCTGGGCTGTCACAACATGAACCCCGACTGGGGCTACTTCCAGGGGCCGATGCCGCCGGAGAACTTCGCCGGCGCGGTGCCGCTGTCGGACGAGCAGAAGTCGCTCATCTGGTCCTGGATCCTCCAGGGGGCGCTGGACAACTGATGCGACTGCGCCTCCTGGCGGCCTCGATCGTGTTCGGGGTCCTGATCGCCCCGCCCCCGGCGGAGGCCGGCTCCGGCGGCGTGCTGGCGACCGGCTGGGGCGAGGTCGACGACGGCGACTACCTCAAGGGGAGCGGCCAGGGGATCTACCTCTGGGGGCGCTCGCGGACCGTCTACCGCTGGCGATCGCTGCGCAGCAGCACCGATCGCGTCGTCCCCTTCAGCCCCCTCACCCAGGCCTTCTCGTTCGTCGTCCGGGACGACCGGAGCCGGCATCGGGTCTCCTTCGAGACGTCCGTGCGGGGCGGGGCGGACCTCTACCGCGGTGGCTTCACCGGCGAGGTGCTCTACGCCTTCGTCGACGTGGCCCCGGAGGGGCGCTGGGTGTCGGCCCGACTGGGGCGCCAGATCCTCGCCACCGGCGGGACCCACGGGTTGACCCGCATCGACGGGCTGCGGGCGTCGATGACGCTGCATCGCCTGCAGATCGAGACCTTCGCCGGGATCTCGCTGCGGAGCCGGGCCTTCGTCGTGCCGAAGGAACAGCGGGAGACCCACGAGACCGGCTGGGGCCGGGACTGGACGTGGGGGGTCTCCCTGGCGACCTCGGGGCTGCCGACGACCCAGGTCCGGATCGGCTTCGTCGATCGATTCCGGGACGGTCAACTCGCCCGCCGGAACCTCACGATCGACGTGCACAAGGGGATCCTCGGCGTCGTCAACGTGCGGGGCAACCTGGCCGTCGACCTGCTCCAGCGCCGGATCAGCGAGGCGCTCGCCGGCGTCGACGTGAAGCCGACGGGCTGGCTGCGCGCGGGCGTCGAGTACGAGCACTGGCAGCCGACGTTCGACTCGACGGAGCTGTTCTCCGTCTTCAACACCGACCCCTACGACGCGATCCGGGGCGACGCCGACCTGCGCGTCGGCCAGGTCCTGTCGGTGCACGTCGGCGGCGGCCTGCAGATCCTGCCCATCCCGGCGACCAAGGACGACGTGCCCCGGGACGAGGTCGGCCGCCTGTCGGGCACCCAGCGCGCCGGAGTCACGGTGCGTCCCCTCGACTTCCTCCGCTTCTCAGTGGACCAGCGGCTCGTCGACGGCACCGGCGGCCGCAAGTTCGGCGTCGGCCTGTCGGGCCGCGTCACGCCCCTGGACGGGCGGATCGAGCTCGGCGTCCGCGGAGACCTGCAGTCCTACGACTTCACCATCCAGCCCAACCTCCAGGGGCTGTACGGAGGGCTCGTGGTCGACGGGGCGGTGCGGCCGCTGCCGTGGCTCCGGGTCGGCGCGCGGGGGGAGACGATCTTCTCTCCCTGGTTGAAGAACGACTGGCGCATCTCGGCGACGCTCGACCTGCTCCTGGGCATCAAGCACCTCGGCCCCGCGGCCCGCGAAGAGGCCCGGGTCGACGCGTTCCAGCCCGCCCGCCTCGTCGGCGGCGCGGCGTCGGGGCGGGAGACGCTGCCCGGGCTGGGCGGCGGCGTGGGCCTGGGGGGTGAGCGATGAAGCGCGCGCTGCTGGTCGCCGCGCTGCTGCTGCTCACCGCGACCGCGGTGGCCAGGTCGCCGGTGGGCGATCCGCGCTCCACGCTGGTCTACCCCGAGCAGCACCTCCCGATCACGTTCAGCCACAGCAAGCACCTGGAGCTCGGCCTCCAGTGCCAGGTCTGCCACGTCGCGGCCACGACGAGCACCGACGCGCGGGACTCGCTCGTGCCGGGTCACCCCCAGTGCAACATCTGCCACCTCACCCAGGCGCCCGACGCGGTCGAGCGCTACCCCAAGGCGGGCTGCGGGGCGTGCCACACCGCGATCGACGGGGGCACGCACGCGGACGTGGACCCGATGGGGCAGCCGCTGCCGACCGCTCCCCAGCCCGAACGGATCGACATCCCGCCGGCCCGCATCACGTTCAGTCACAAGCTCCACGTCGACCTCGGGACCCCGTGCCTGGAGTGCCACGTCGGCGTCGACAGCGCGGACCTGGCGACGCGACAGCACCTGCCGACCATGCGGACCTGCCTGGACTGTCACACCGGAGGGGCCGCCCCGTCCGAGTGCACGACCTGCCACCTGCAGGGCGACGGCGGCCGGCTCCTGACGATGCTGGACTCCCGGGGGAGGCTGCGTCCGTCGGGCCAGTTCCGCCCCGACGACCACGACCAGGGCCGCTGGCTGGAAGTCCACCGGGCCGCCGCGCGGACCGACGAGGCGTCCTGCGGCGCGTGCCACGACGCGGACAGCTGCCTGGACTGCCACGACGGCCTGCAGGAGCCGATCGGGCTGCACCCCGCCGACTGGAAGAACACCCACGGCCTGGAAGCCCAGCGTCGCACGCTGGACTGCCTCGCCTGCCACGAGGTCGAGGCGGACTGCCGGTCCTGCCACGCCGAAGCGGGGGTCACTCCGTCGGGCTTCCCAAGCCCCGAGAACCTCGACAACCCCGGCGACCTGACGTTCCACCCCAACGGCTGGCGGGGCGAGCCCGGCACCATCCCGACGGGCGAGCACCACAGCTTCCAGGCGCGGCGCTCGCTCGAGACCTGCGTCGCGTGCCACGGCGGAGAGGGGGAGTCGCTCTGCCTGGAGTGCCACGGCGCGCTCGTCAGCCCCCATCCGGACGCCTGGGCCGAGGACGTCGGCACCTGGCGCTTCGGCCAGGGGGAGGGGACCGTCTGCCTGCGGTGCCACCTGCCCGGCGACCCGGTGCTCGCGCCCCTGAACCGATGACCGACGTCCGCTTCCTGCTGTCGGCCTTCGCGCGCAAGCAATGGCCCGACGACGATCGCCCGGAGGTGGCGTTCGTGGGGCGCAGCAACGTCGGCAAGAGCTCCTGCCTGAACACGCTGGTGGGGCGGCACGGGGCGGCGCGGGTGAGCAAGACCCCGGGGCGCACCCAGGCGATCAACTTCTTCGACGTCCGACACAGCGGCCGCGATCTACGGTTCGCCGACCTGCCGGGCTACGGCTTCGCCAAGGTGCCCCTCAAGGTGAAGCGGACCTGGGACAAGATGATCGGCGAGTACCTGGCGAGCCGGGAGTCGCTGAGGCTGGTGGTCGTGCTGGTCGACATGCGCCGGGACCCGACGGACCTGGACGACCGCATGCTCGACTGGCTCGAGGAAACCGAGCGGCTGGGGCTGCTGGTGCTCACGAAGGTCGACCGCATCGCCAAGTCCAAGCGGCTCCACCGCCACAGCCTGATCTGCAAGGGGCTGGGCGTCGAGCGGGAGGCCAGCCTCCTGTTCAGCAGCGTCGACCGGACGGGGCGCGGCGAGCTGTGGTCCCGGATCCTCGAGGCGACCGCGGGGACGCCCTGATGGCGCGCCGCCGCCGCAAGCCCGACTACACGGGCGAGGAGCACCGGAGCAAGGCGGCCCGCGAGGCCGGCTTCGCCGCGCGCAGCGTCTTCAAGTTGGAGGAGATCGACCGCCGCGTCCGGCTGCTCCGTCGGGGCGACAAGGTGCTCGACCTGGGCGCCTGCCCGGGATCCTGGAGCCAGTACGCCATGCGGAAGATCGGTGATCGGGGGGTGCTCGTCGCGGTCGACCTGCAGGACATCGGCGTCAGCCTGCCCGGCGCGACCGTGTTGAAGGCGGACGCGTTCACCCTGGACGAAGAAGCGCTCCCGGAGGACGTCCCGCCGTTCGACGTGGTCCTGTCGGACATGGCCCCCAACACCACGGGGGTGCAGTTGGCCGATCACGTCGCGTCCGTGGAGCTGTGCGACCGGGCCCTGGAGCTGGCCGTCCGCTGGCTCGAGCCGGGCGGCCACTTCGTCTGCAAGGTGTTCCAGGGGGAGGACGAGCCGGCCCTCCGCAAGCGGATCCAGGCGGCCTTCTCCAAGGTCCGCACGATCAAGCCCGAGGGCACGCGCCGCGTGAGCCGGGAGATCTTCCACGTCGGCCTGGGCCGCCGATGATGGCCTCGATCTCCGCCTGACTAGAGCACCAATCACATAGTCGCTCGGTCGCTCCGTGGACGGATCCACCCGATCTCTGCGTCACTCCTCGTTGCGCATCTCGATGCGCGGCCTCGTCGTTCCTTGACCTCGCGCGCCTCCGCCTCACGCGGCTCGGTCGGACTCCATGATCGGTGCTCTAGGAACTCCTGTCGGCGTCCCCGGCGGGCTTCAACCAGGTCTCGGCGGCCTCGAAGATCTCGTCCAGCTCGTCCAGCCCCAGGCCCAGGTGCTTCAGCGCAGCTCCCCCGTCCTCGTCGTCCTGGTCGGGGAGGTAGGTGTAGCCGGCGCGGCAGGCGCCGACCCACGCCGCCCGGACGAGCATGCGCAGGCTGGTGGCGTCGCGGGACTCGGGGCGCCGGGGGGCGGAGTGGTGCGAGCCGGCGAGTTGGATCAGGTCGTTGGGCATCGCCCAGGACTTGAGCAGCTCGGCCCCCAGCCGCTCGTGGCTCGCCTCGATGACCGCCAGGTACTCGGTGGGCAGCTCTCCGCCGACGAGCTGGAGCCCGAGCTCCCGACCGAGCCGGAGCAAGACGATCTCCCCGAGGTTGTGGAACATCGCTGCGACCTCGACCTGGTTGGGATCACCGACCCCTACTTTCGCGGACAGCTTGTGGGCGCCGCGGGCGCATACGATCACGTTGCGCCACATGTCCTCGATCACGGCCTGGAGGGGGCCGGCCTGGAACTCGAAGATCGACCTGATCAGGACCTCCTGGGCGATCGCGAGCACGCGTCGGTTGCCGAGGCGGAGGCAGCCGGCCTTGAGGTCGGTGATCGTCGCCTGGCCGCCGTACATGCCGCTGTTGGTAGTCCGCAGCACGGTCGAGGCGATGGCCGGATCGCGGTGCACGACGTTGAAGACGTCGCCGGCCCCGCAGGTCGGCTGGTTCAGCAGCCGCTGGATCTCGGGCGCGAGGGGGCCGATGGCCGGCAGGCTGAAGCTGCCGTCTTCCAGGCCTTGCTTGAGCTCGCGGACGGCCTCCTTGGCCAGCTTGCGGGCCTCGGCGGGGGCGGCCGGGCCGGGGGTGACCGAGCGAGGCGTCCGTCGCGCCGCTGCGGGCTCTTCGCGCTGCTGCTTCGGCTCGGGGGGGTGGGCCCTGGTCCGACGGGCCTTGCGCCTGGGTCGTGCAGGCTCGGGAGGGGCGGCCGCGCGCGCCTTGTCCGCCGGTCGAGGCCTGGGGATCTCCTTCACCGCCGGTGGACGCGCCGGCGCCGCCGCGCCAGCCGGCGGCGTTGCTCGGGCGCGGGTCGGCGCGATGGGAGCGGGCATCGGCCCGGACAGCGAGGACCCGGAGATCGTGAACGCAGGCGGGGGATCGCTCAGCACCGCGCCCAGGTTCCAGGGGCAGGACGGCGCGTCTCGCGGCACCTGGACCTGCGGCTCGGTCGCGTCTCGGAGCCGGTCGAGGCAGGCCGAGAGGGCGTCGACGCTCACGGGCCGGACGAGCACGTCGCCGACCCCCTTGCGCAACAGCGCGATCACCTCGCCGACGGTGGGCTCATCGGTCAGCGCGACCACCGGCGTCTCCAGCCGCAGCCGCGCGAGCTCCCGCAGGACGCCGAAGCAGCCGAGGTCCGGCATGTGGAGGTCGCAGAGCGCGGCGAAGTAGCGGCCTTGGTTCAGGAGCGGGATCGCCGCGGCGCCCGAGTCGGTCGGCCACGGCTCGAACGCCAGCTCCGACAGGCGGGCGACGAGCTCCGCCCGTTCGTGGCCGTCGGGCGCGATGACGAGCACCCGCGGCAGGTGCGGGCGCTGAGCTACCCGGGGGGAGGCGGGGGCTGGGTGTCGGCGGTCTCGATGCATGCACGACTCCGACGGCGTCGGTGGTCGTCCGTGGCGGGAGCAGGCGATCGGGGCGGCAACGAGCCGCTCCTCCTGGTCTTGCGTCACGACGACGCGACACCTGCTGGGATCGTTATCGGGGCTCCGGGGCCGAGCTTGAGCGCGAGGCGCCCCGGGCTACCCGAAGGCGATCAGCTCGCTCAGCACCCGCACCCCGAACCCGGTCGCCCCGGCTGGCATGCCGCCCAGCGGCTTGTCGTTGATCGCCGGGCCGGCGATGTCGATGTGGGCCCAGGCGACGCCGTCGTCGACGAACTCCTTGAGGAACATGCCGGCCGTGATGGCGCCGCCGTAGCGGCCGCCCAGGTTCGTCGTGTCGGCGACCTTGCTCTGCAGCAGCTCGGCGTACTGCTCGGGCATCGGCAGCTCCCACAGCGGCTCGCCGGAGCTCTCCGCGGCGCTCTTGAGGTCGCGGATGAGGCCGCGCCCGGTGCCCATGACGCCGGCGATCGACGGGCCGAGCGCGACCATGCAGGCGCCGGTCAGCGTCGCGAGGTCGATCAGCAGATCCGGCTTCGTCTCGGCGCAGGCGTAGACCAGGGCGTCGGCCAGCGTCAGGCGGCCCTCGGCGTCGGTGTTGAGGACCTCGATGGTCTTGCCGTTGCTCGCCGTGAGGATGTCGCCGGTGTGGTACGCCGACCCGCCCATGACGTTCTCGCAGGACGCGAAGATCGCGTGGACCTCCACGTCGACGTCCAGGTCGGCGGCGGCACCGATGGCGCCGATGACCGCGGCCGAGCCGCACATGTCCATCTTCATCAGCTCCTGGCCCGCGGCCGGCTTGAGGCACATGCCGCCGCTGTCGTAGGTCAGCGCCTTGCCGACGAGCACCACGCGCTTCCGCGGCTTGCTCGGGCGGTGGACCATGTGCACGAAGGCGGGGGCGTACTTGCTCGCCTGGGCGACCGACAGGAACGCGCCCATGCCGCGTGCCTCGCACTCGTCGCGGTCGAGCACGGTGATCTCGATCCCCTTGTCCGCCGCCATCGTCCGGGCGAAGTCGACCAGGCTCTCGGGGTTGAGCACGTTGGCCGGCTCGTTGCCCAGGTCGCGGGCGATGTTCTGGTTGCGGCCGATGGTGGCTCCGCGCGCCACGTCGGCGGCGATGCGGGGGCGCTCCTTGCGGCCGTCGAAGTAGACGTAGACGTCCGTCGGCGCGCCTTCGCCGATCTTCTTGGCCTGGTGCCGGTCGAACCGGTAGGCCCCGTACTCCAGCCCCTCGCCGATCGCCTGGGCGCTCGCCCGGTCGAACGGCGTGCGCGCGTCCATCGACGCGTCGGTCCAGAAGGCGGCGCGGCTCAGCGATCCCTTGCGAGCGGCCATGCCGGCCCGGATCGCGACGTCCCGCAGCGCGCCCGGGTGAGGCTTGCTGCGCTCCCCCAGGCTGGCGACGAGCAGCACCTTGGCGCGCACGCCGGCCGGCGCGGCCATCGTCACCGCTTCTCCGCCCTTGCCCCGGAAGCCGAGCGCCTCCAGCGTGGTGGCGAGCCCGCCCCCGATCGCCCGGTTGAGCGCGGTCCAGGCCGGCGAGCGGCGACCACCCCGGCCGTAGAAGGCGACGACCGCCAGGTCCGTGGAGTGATTGGAGGGGGAGACCGAGCCTACCTGGACCTGCATGGGCGAATCTTCTCAGCTGAACGTGCATCGAACCGGCGGATCGAGGCGACGTACGCCGGTTCCGCCGAAATGGCACGGGACCCTATCGGCCCCAAGAGGCCCTGTCAACGCGAGTTCCCCCCGCCCGGATCACGTCCGGATCGGCGAGGCGGCGATTACGGATCGCTCGGCAGGGGGCCGAGCCGGCTCACGAGCCACTCGAGCTGCTCCGTCGCCTCGGCCAGGTCGCGGTTGCTCGGGGCATGGTCGGAGCGCTGGGTGTCGAGCACCCGGGCGTCGTCCGGGGGGTAGCTGGCGAGCACGGCGTCCGCCGCCGGGCGGGAGGTCTCGGGGTCGATGCGTTCGTCGGTGGCCGACCAGAAGTAGGCGATCGGCGCGCGGAAGCCGAGGTCCTGCACCGCGTGGACCATCGAGTCCCGCCGCAGCGCGGTTCGCAGCGCCTCCAGGCGGGTGTCGGGGTCCTCGATCGTGCCCACCTCGTCGTCGTAGATGGCCAGCAGCCCCTCGACGTAGCCCTGGTTGGTGGCCGCCGCGGTCACGACGGGGGCGAGCCAGTCCGGCGACGAGTCGATCACCACCGCGTCCGGCGCGAAGCCGGTGAGGATCAGCTCGGTGACGCCCCGACCGCCCTCGCCCAGGCCGATCGCGAGGACCCGCTGGTCCGAGATGTCCTCGCGCTCCTGGGCGAGCAGGATCGCCTCGCTCGCGAGGTAGCTGCCCAGGCGCAAGAAGCCCTCGCCGCCGTAGTCGTTGGCCCCGCGGCCGTGCCACAGGTCGCCCCAGCAGTCCGCGGGCGCGGCGACGGACCAGCCGGCGCGCACCAGCGCGGCGACCCAGGCGCCTTCGCCGTCGGCCGACGCCTGGTCGTCCAGGCCGATCATCTCCTCGACCGTGTCCGCCGCCCAGGGGCTGTTGAGCCGATCCTCGTTCGTGTAGTGGTCGCCCTGCAGGTCGACGTAGTCGAAGGGGCGGCCGTGCAGCATCACCGCGAGGGGGCGGGGCCCCGGCACGCCGACCGGATCGACGAAGTAGATGCGCGCGGGACGCCCGTCGGGGCAGGTGTAGCCGTCCGCGTTGCGGATCTGGAGCGTCGCCTCGCCCCGGGTGAGGTACTCCCCGCCGAGCGGGGTGACGCTGAGGTCGTACGACTCGCTCAGGTCACCGACGTGGCAGCCGGCGAGCAGGGTGGAGGCCAGGAGCAGCAGGAGGGGGAAGCGCACGGCCGTCATGTTCGCTGACGTCGGGCCCGCGCGGCAAGCAGGAGCAGGAAGGTTGCTCCCGGTGCGCCCCCCGCGAGGGACGCCGAGCAGCCGTCGCAGGCGCCCCCGTCGGGCTCCTCGGGCTCCAACGGGCCGGCCAGGGAGACCGCGTGGGCGGCCACCAGGGCGGTCACTTCGGCGAGGAACTGCGGATCCACCACGTCGGGCCGGTCGTCGCTCGTGTGATAGGCCGGCGGCTGGGGGAACGTGCCGACGTGGATCGCTGGGATGTCCTCCAGCCAGAAGGGGTAGTGGTCCGACCGGGCGTCCCCGCCGATCAGGTCCTGGTCGACGCCGCTGACGTCCAGCCACGTCCCCAGGTCGGCGGCGGTCGAGGTGAACGCGTCGCCCGCCTCGGGCCACGAGGCGTGGAAGGCGAACCAGAGCAGCCCGGAGTCGCCGGGGTTGTAGCCGACGGGGTCGAGGATGACCGCGGTCGTCACCGGCACGTCCAGCTGCTCGACATGGTGGTACGACCCGATCAGCCCCTCCTCCTCGGCGTCGAACGCGATGAACCGCACGTCCCACGCGAAGCCGCCCTCGTGGGTCGCGAGCACCCGCGCGACCTCCAGGAGCACCGCGACGCCCGACGCGTCGTCGTCGGCGCCGGGCGCCTCGGTGGTCAGCGGATCCCAGTCGTCCTCGAACGAGGCGGTGGAGTCCCAGTGGGCGCCCAGGACCAGCCGCCCCTCGGGGGCGTCCAGGGGGGACCGGAGGTCGGCGATGACGTTGAACAGGTCGTCCTGGCCCAGCGCGCTGAACCCCTCGGTCTGCACGTCCAGCCCGTCGACCGCCTCGAACTGCTCGACCACCCAGGCCCCGGCGACCGCGTGGTCGGGGTGTTCGATGTGCCGTGACCGCAGCGGGGCGCCGTTGATGGGCCGCTCCCCGGCGAGATGCTCGACCGTCTCGAACGGCCGGTCCCGGTCCACCGCGTGGGCGGCGTCCAGGGGCGTCAGGAGGGCAGCGAGGAGCACCGGCAGCACCGCGGCAGCTTACGTACGATGGCCCGATGCTGCTGCCCTTGTTGACGGCCACGGCTCTGGCCCTGGCCCCGTGCACCCGCCCCGCGGACGAGGCTCGCGGGGGGGGGCGTCCCTCGCTGTCGGGACCGGAGCAGACGGTGCTCAGCGACGACGGCCAGTTCGTCGTGCACTGGACGGAGGAGGGCGTCGACCGCCCCGCCGACATGGGGGACGACGACGGGGACGGCATCCCCGACGGGGTCGACCTGGTGCTCGAAGCGCTGACCGACGCCGCCGCCGACTACGAGGCGATGGGCTGGCGCACGGTGCTCCCGGACGAGGGGGGCGGCGGCACCCCGGAGATCGACGTCTACCTCCGCGAGATCACCGCCTTCGGGTTCGCCTGGCACGTGCCGGTGGCCGACGGGACCTCCTGCTACGTCGAGCTCGATCCCGGGAACACCTCCCTGGGGGACGAGACGGCGCGCTCGGTCGCGGCCCACGAGCTGCATCACTGCGTGCAGTACGCCTACACCAACGCCGCGGAGTCCTGGATCTACGAGGCGACCGCCACCTTCGAGCAGTACCGCCTGTACACCGGCGGCGCGCTGGAGTTCGCCCTCGGCGTGCTGTGGAACCAGCGGTTGCGCGGCATGGACGCCGCGATCCACCTGGAGGGGGATCGGTACGAGTACGCCGGGTTCCTGCTGTTCAAGCACCTGTTCGACCGCGGGGACGGGGAGGGGACCGTCCGGGCGGTCTGGGACGCGCTCGCCGACGACCCGGACTGGGCCGCGGCGCTCGACTCGGCGACGCGGGCGGACCTGGGCGAGTCGTTCGAAGCCGCGTTCGGCACCTACGCGCTCTGGAACCTGTTCGCGTGCGCCCGGGACGACGGCGCCCACTACGACGCGGCGACCCACGGGTGCGTGCTGGAGGCGGCCCAGGTGAACGTCGAGGAGCTGTCCGTGGACGCCGGTGAGGTGGCGTTCCTGCACGTCGACGCCCCGTTCACGGCCCTGTTCGCGGAGCTGCCCAACGACGGAGAGGAGCGCCCGCTCGCGCTGGCCTGCTCGGTCGAGCCGGAGGGCGCGGTGGCGGAGATCCGCCTCGTCGCGATCGACGTCGTCGGGTCCGGCGGGGAGGTGGCGTCAGGCAGCGGCGGCGGCGTGGTCGAGCTTCGGCTGACGGGCGCGGTCGACCCCCAAGGCCGGATCGGCATCGTGGGGGCGTCGGTGGGGCCGGCGCCGGCGGAGATCCAGTGCGGGCTGGCGCGGGTCGAGCCGGCGACGGAGCCACCCGCCGAAGGCTGCACGTGCGAGCACGGCGAGCCCCCCGCAGGGATGGCGATCTGGCTCCTGGCGTTGGCGCTCGTCGGCGCTACAGGGCGCTGTCGAACATCGCGGCGATCTTCCGCTTGTTCGTGAGCCCGACGACCTTGTTGACGGGCTTGCCGTCCTTGAACACCACGAGCGTCGGCACGGACCGGACGTGGTACTTGATGGCCGTGTTGGGGTTGTGGTCGATGTCGAGCTTGCCGACCTTGACACGCCCGGCGTACTCGTCCGCGACCGCCTCGACGAGCGGGAAGAGCTTCTTGCAGGGGCCGCACCAGACGGCGGTGAAGTCGACCAGCACGGGCTGGTCGCTGCCGAGCACCTCGGCGTCGAAGTTGGTGTCGCTGAACTCCTGGACGTTGCCGGCCATCTGATCTCCTGGGTGGGGGCGGCGTCCGGCCGCTCCCTGGGGGGTGGGGTCCGCATTATGGTGCCGGTCCGGGCCGGGTCAAGCCCTCGAACCACACCGACGTTGGGGGGAGCAAGCGCAGGGCTGGCTGCTATCCTCCCGGCCTCCGTGCCGACCCTCCTGCTCATCGAGTCGAACGATCGAACCGCCCGCGTGGTCGAGTCGGTCCTCGGCATGCTCGGCTACGAGATCGTGCGGCTCGTGGACGCCGAGCGCCTCAAGCTGGAGATCCGGGCCCGGAACCCCGACCTGGTGATGATCTCGGCGGACATGCAGTCGGGCAGCGGGCTCGACCTGATCCGGGACGAGTACCGCCACTTCGCCGCGCCGGTGCCGGTCATCGCGTGGTCCAGCTACCACAAGCCGGAGGCGCTCAAGGAGCTCGCGCCGGTCGAGCTCAACCTCGGCGCGGTGATGGTCGCCCCCCTGGATCCCGGCGAGCTCGTTCGGCTGGTCACCTTGCTCGCGCCGCCCGACGACCGCGCCGCAGCGGTCCAGGTGGTGGCGGATCTCGCCGCCGAGAGCGCCGCCGAGCTCCGGGTCGACGCGCCGACGGGGACCCGCCCGCTCGCCAAGGTCGAGATGGCCAGGCAGCTGTGCGGGATCGACCGGAGCGACTGGACCGGGTGCCTCGAGATCGCCCAGGAGGACGCGGACGACCTCGCCCTGTACTTCGAGCTGGGCCAGCTGACCTTCGCTCGCTCCGCCGCCGGGAGGGACCTCGTCGCGGCGGCCGCGGCCCACGGGCGCCTGGACGGCGTGCACGTGCCCGAGGTCCCGCTCCAGAACATCCAGGAGGAGGCCCAGCTGCTGATGGCGCTGCGCGGGATCGGCATGCACGAGACCGGCTGGCTGGAGCAGCAGGCCGCCGTCGCCCTGATCTCGAGGGCCCTCGACGCCTGGGACGGCGAGCTCCGCGCGATCCCCGGCCTCGCCCCCGAGGACCACTTCGGCGACCCCACGCCCGTCATCCCGCTCCTCATCCGGGCGGTCGCCTCGGAGGCCGAGGGGCGCGAGCTGCTGGACGTCGATCCCGACGCGGTGGTCGTCGTCCGGTTGCCGAGCGACGCCACCATCCGCTCGTGGGCGCTGTCCGGCGTCGAGCAGGAGGTGCTGGCCCAGCTGATGAAGGCCCGGGGCCGCGAGATCACCCTCGCCCAGCTCGTCCGGGTCTGCGCGGGGGACGACGACGCTCGAACCCACCACGTGCACGCCCTGGTCGAGCTGCTCCGCCGGATCGGCTTCCTGCACTTCTCGGGGAGGCCGTGGGGCGCCGACACCGGCAAGCGGCTCACCGAGCTCGTGACCGAGCTTCACCGCCTCGGGACCGCGGACCACTACCAGGTGCTCGGGCTGAAGCGAGACGCGGACGACAAGAAGATCCGCGAAGCGCTCCGGACCCGTTCGCTCAAGTACCACCCCGACAAGCTGTACGGCCTGCATCCGCGCGTGCAGGAGACCGCCAACGCGGTGTTCGCCAGGATCCAGGACGCCTACGACGTCCTGCGCGACCCGCCTCGCCGCGCGGAGTACCTGGGCCAGCTCGAGGGTGACCTCGACTCCACGGACATGGAGATGGGCAAGGTCGCGATGGCCCGGGGACGCATCCGGCTGCGCCACAAGCGCTACGCCGACGCGGCGCAGGACTTCAAGGACGCGACGCTCCACGACCCGGACAACCTCGACGCGCAGACGCAGTTGGCGTGGGCTCGCTTCCGGCTGGACCCCGAGAACCCCCGCCAGGCGATGGCGGAGATGTCGAAGATCGTCCGCAAGGACGAAGGCTACGCCGATGCGTGGTACTACCTCGGCCGCCTCGCGTTCCTGCAGGAGGAGTTCGTCGGGGCCCGGAAGTACTTCGTGCGCACGCTCAAGGCCGATCCCGAGCACGTCGAGGCGACACGCGAGCTGAGGCTCATGGACCGACGCGGCCAGGGCGTGCCCGACGCCGTCCCCCCCCTCGACGGCGAGGACGCCGAAGCCGCCGAAGAGCCCAAGAAGGGCGGCCTCTTCTCACGCCTTCGGGGACGTAGATGACCACCGTCGCGGCGGTCCTCTTCCTCGTCGCGCTGGTCGGCTACGGCGCGAGCACCGTCGTCTACGCCCTCGGCCTGACCATGGGTCGGGCGAGCGCGGTCCGCGCGGGCTTCTACGTCCTGCTGGTCGCCGCGGTGGCTCACACCGTCGTCGCGATCCTTCACGTCGCGCACTTCGGGCGGATGCCCCTGGGGGCGTTCAGCGGGGAGAGCGGCGGCGCCTGGGACCACCCGTTGGCGACCATCGCCTGGCTCGCCGCGTCCGCTGCGGTCGTCGCCGGGCTGACCCGGGAGAAGGTCCGCGTGCTCGGCGCGTTCCTCGCGCCGGTGTCGATGGGGTTGGCGCTGGGCGGCATGCTGATCGGTGAGGACCCGGCCGCGTTCCTGCCCGAGCAGTTGGCGTCGACCTGGCTGCCGTTCCACTCGCTCTCCAACTACTCCAGCCTCAGCTTCTTCGCCCTCGCCTTCGGCTGCGGGGTGCTCTACCTCATCCAGAGCAACCGGCTGAAGAAGAAGAAGCTCCCCCTGCCGTCCACCGACGCGGGGCTGCGGATGCCGTCCCTCGAGGTGCTCGACTCGCTCAACCGCAAGAGCTTCGCGCTGGGGCTCGCGTTCCTGACGATGGGCATTCTCACGGGCACCCTGTGGGCTATTCATGGTGCAGCGGAGGGCGTGAACCTCCGGCCGAAGGTCGTGGTGACCCTCGGGTTGTGGCTGCTGTATGCCCTGGCGTGGCAGGCGCGCTCGCTCCTGGGATGGGGCGGGCGGAAGGCCGCCTGGATCGCCATCGTGGGCTTCGCGGGGGTCATCGCCTCCGTCGTTGGAGTCGCGCACGCATGAGGCTCAAGCTCGTCGGGACCAGCTACAAGGTCGCGCCGGTCGAAGTCCGAGAACGCCTGTCGCTGCCGGACGATCGGATGACCGCCGTGATGCAGGAGCTGCACGCCCAGCCCGGCATCCGGGAGGTCGTGCTCGTGTCGACGTGCAACCGCGTCGAGGTCCTCACGGTCCAGGTCCGAGCCGAGCCGGGCATCGTCGAGGCGGCGATCTCCGACTGGTCGGGGCTGCCGTCCGCCCGCCTCGACGAGCACCTGTACGCCTACGACGACGCCGAGGCGGTGCAGCACCTCTTCCGCGTCTGCTCTTCGCTCGACTCGATGGTGCTCGGCGAGTCCCAGATCCTCGGCCAGGTCAAGGAGGCGTACCGCGTGGCGGCGGAGGTCGGCACGGTGGGGCCGGTGCTCCATCGACTGCTCCACAAGGGCTTCGCCGTCGCCAAGCGGGTCCGGACCGAGACCGACATCGGGGCCTCCACGCTGTCGGTCGCGCGGGCCGCTGTCGACATGGCGGGGGCCGTGTTCGAGGACCTCCACCGCCACCCGGTCCTGCTGCTGGGCGCGGGGGAGATGGCGGAGTTGGCGCTGAGGGGCTTCTCCGATCGGGGCTGCCGGGACCTGTACGTCGCCAACCGCACGATGTCGCGGGCCGCCGACGTGGCGGGCCCCCTCAACGCGTCGGTGCTCCCCTGGAGCCGCCGCGTCGAGTTCCTCAAGAAGGCGGACATCGTCGTCGCCTCGACCGGCGCTCGGGAGCCGATCCTGAACCGGGCCGACGTCAAGAGCGTGCGGCGCGCGCGCAAGGGTCGGCCGCTGCTCCTGATCGACATCTCGGTGCCGCGGAACCTCGACCCGGCGATCAACGATCTCGACTCCGTCTACCTGTTCGACATCGACGATCTGGGGCGGGTGGTCGAGTCCGGCCGGGAGGCGCGTCAGCGGGAAGCGTCCCTCGCCGAGGGGCTCGTCAAGGAAGAGACCGACGCGTTCGGGCGGGTGCTCGCCCGCGTGCACGTCGCCCCGCTGCTCCGCGCGGTGGGCCAGCGGGTCGCCCGGGAGGGCCACCAGGAGGCGGAGCGCACGCTGGCGGGGCTGCGCCCGGTGCTCGACGGCCTGCCCGGCGACGCCCAGGAGCAGATCGCGGTCGCCCTGGAGCGCATGGCCGGCGCGATCGCCAAGCGGTACCTGCATCACCCGATGTCGCGGATCAAGGAGCTGGGCGAGACCGGCGAGATCGATCTGCTCGACCACGCCGCGGCGCTCCTGGGCGTCCAGGCGACCCTGCTGTCGGTGCGAGAGCTCGCCGACGACGAACCCGTCGCCCCCGCTGCCGCGGCGGCCGACGACGAAGGAGCCTGATGGACCGGCTCGTGATCGGCTCCCGCGGGAGCAAGCTGGCGCTGTGGCAGAGCAACGCCGTCGCGGACATGCTCCGCACCCTGCACCCGACCCTCGACGTGCACATCGAGATCTACTCCACCAAGGGCGACCGGGTGGTCGATCGACCGCTCCCCGAGGTCGGCGGCAAGGGGCTGTTCACGGCCGAACTGGAGCAGGCGCTGCACGACCGCACGGTCGACATCGCAGTGCACTCCCTCAAGGACCTGCCGACGGAGCTCCCCGAGGGGCTGGGCGTCGTCGCGGTGCCCAAGCGGGCCGATCCCCGGGACGCGCTGGTGCTCGAGCCGGAGCTCCGCGAGGCGGCCGTGCAGCGGCTGCCGCTGTCGCGGGGGGGCGTCGATCTGCTCCCCGAAGGGGCCGTCGTCGGCACGAGCAGCCTGCGCCGGAGCGCGATGCTCCACCGGCTGCGGCCGGACCTGGTGACGAGGGACGTGCGCGGCAACGTGCCGACCCGGCTCCGCAAGCTCGACGAGGGCCAGTACGACGCGCTCCTGCTCGCCTGCGCCGGGCTCGACCGCCTCGGGCTGGGCGACCGGATCGATGTTCGGCTCGACCCGCCGTGGCTGCCTGCGCCGGGGCAGGGGGCGATCGGGATCGAGGGGCGCGCCGGTGACTACGACGTCCTCGAGCTGGTCCGCCCCCTGGAGCACAAGTCGACCCGGATCGAGGTGGAGGCCGAGCGCACGGTCCTGTCCGTGCTCGAAGGCGGCTGCTCGATCCCGCTGGCGGTCCGGGCGGAGGCCGGCAACACGACCCTGAGCCTGTCGGCGATGGTGCTGTCCCCCGATGGCGCCCAGGCCCTGAGGGCCGAGCGAAAGGGGGAGGCGACGCTGCAGGGGGCCCGCCGCCTGGGGCGGGTGCTCGCCCGCGACCTGGTCGATCGAGGCGCCCGAGCCGTGCTCTCCCAGGCGTGACCGGCCCGCTCTCGGGGGCCCGCGTGGGGGTGACCCGGTCCCGGGCCCAGGCGAGCAAGCTCGCCCGCCTGCTCGCGGCCGCGGGCGCCGAGCCGGTCGAGCTGCATTGCCTGGAGATCGTCGATCCCGAGTCCTTCGAGCCGCTGGACGCGGCCCTCGCCGCCTTGCCTGACGGCTGGGACGGCGTGCTGTTCACGTCGGTCAACGCCGTCGAGCGAACCCTGGCCCGCGTCGACCCCGGCGTGTTCTCCGGCCGCGTCGTGGCCGTGACCGGGGACCCCACCGCCCGGGCCCTCGCCGCGCGTGGCGTCGACGTCTCCGTCGTGCCCGAGCGCTTCCTGTCCGAGGGGCTGCTGACCGCGCTGGACGCGGCGATGGGCGCCCGGCTCGATGGGTTCCGCTGGCTGCTCCCGAGAGCCGAGCAGGCGCGTGAGGTGCTCCCCGACGGGCTGCGGTCCCGGGGCAGCTCGGTGCACGTCGTCACGGCCTACCGGTCGACCCCGCCGTCGGATCCGCAGCCGCTGCGGCGCGCCGTCGGCGCGGGCATGCACGCGATCACCTTCGCGTCCGGCGCGACGGTCCGGCACCTCGCCGCGGCGCTGGACCGGCCGATCGCCGATGCGCTGCGCGGCGTCGCGGTCGCCTCCATCGGGCCGGTGACGACGGAGGCGTGCCGCGACCTCGGGTTGAGCGTCGCCGTCGAGGCGTCCGAGGCGTCCATCGCGGCCCTCGTGGACGCCGTCGCCACCTGGTGGGGCCGGCGGTGAACCCGGTCCCCGACCTCCTCCGGCGCGCCTCGCGAGCCGTCGCCGAGCGGTCCGGCGCGGCCCGGCTCGAGCTGCACGACAAGCGGGAGGAGGGCGCCGGCCGCGGCGTGGACCTGGTCACCGAGTGCGACCTGCGGGTCGATCGCCTGGTCACCCGGGGGCTGGCCGAGCACTTCCCGGGGGTGGCGGTGATCTCGGAGGAGGGGGCCCGGCCGTCGAGCACGCCAGTGCGGGGAGACGCGTTCGTCCTGGACCCGATCGACGGCACCCACAACTTCGCCGCCGGCGTGCCCTGGTGGGGCATCTCGCTGGGCCGGGTGGAGGCGGGTGAGCTCGCCGAGGGGTGGCTGCTGGAGTCGGGCACCGGGAGGCTCTTCCACGCGACCGCGGACGGCCCCGCCACGGTCGACGGGGCGCCGCTGTCGGTGAGCGCCCGAGCCCCCGCGTATGCCCTCGCGTCCGTCGGCCTGTCCCACGCGGTCGTGCCGCTGCTCCTGGCCGCGGATCGGTTCGCGGGGGTGCGGGCGATGGGCTGCGCGAGCCTCGGCCTGGCCTGGGCCGCCGAGGGCCGGTTCGGCTTCCACGCCGCTCGCAACCACCCCTGGGACGTCGCCGCCGGCTACCTGCTGGTGGAGCGGGCCGGCGGCGTGGTGGTCGACTTCGAGGGTCGGTCGGTCAGCATCTGGGACCGGGTCCCGACCCTCGCGGGGGCTCCTCAGGTGGTCGACGAGGCGCTCGCGATCCTCTCCGGGAGCTGACCCGCTCCGGGGCGGGGGGCTGTGCGCCTCCTCCCGCCCCGGTGTGCAGCGCTCCACGCCCGACCTCCCTCGGCGCCGGACCGCGGCGTCGCAGTAGCCCGATCGCTGCAAGGCACAGCTCTTGCGACCTCGATCGCCCGGCGCTGTGCGCCTCCGCCAGCGCGCCGCATCGGAGGTCGTCATGAGCAAGCACCCCCTCAACCTGCTGATCGGGCTCCTCGCCCTGCCCCTCGTCGCCTGCCAGGGGACCGGGGCGGCTGACGTCGCCTACGACGGCGAGGAGAGCGGCCTGGACAGCGAGGACGTCCAGGCGGCCCTGGACGAGCTGGCGGACGAGTTGGCCGCTGCGCGCACCGAGTTGACCGCCCAGGGCGCCCAGATCGACGACCTGGACCCGGCCGCGTTCGAGGCGCGGATCGCCGCCCTGGAGGAGGCCGAGGCCGTTCAGGACGCCGCCCTGCTCGCCCACGCGTCGGACATCGACACCCTGGACGGCGCCATCAGCGAAAACGACGCGGCCATCGTGAGCCTGATCGGCGGGCTGGCGGCCCACGCCGCCGCGATCGACACCCACACCGTCGAGATCGACACCAACTCGACGAACATCTCCACCAACGCCGGCGACATCTCCACCAACGCCGCGAACATCGCGGCCGGGGCGTCGGCGCTCGGGGCGCTCGCGGCCGACCTGGGCCTGCTCCAGGCCGAGGTGGACGCCAACGTCACGGTTCGGACCCGCCTCAACTACACCGGCAACCCGACCCTCTCGCCGACCTTCTCGTACATCCACGTGCGGGACGTCGGGGAGTTCGTGAAGGTGGCCGCCGAGACGGACGTGCAGCTCACCTGGAACAGCCACGTGACGATGGTGGGCACGGCGGGGCAGTTCTGTGACTACCAGCTGCGGGTCGACGACTTCGCCGACGACTCCAGCGGAGGGCGGGCCGTCAACTACGGCTCGACCGCGATCGCGGTCGAGACGGTCTTCGAGGGCCTCGCGACGGGCCCCCACACCGTGTCGCTGTGGCTGCGCGGCAGCGCGACCTCGTGCGAGGAGAACGACGGCAACTTCGGCCGCACGGTCTGGGTCGAGGAGGCGCCGGCGTTCTGATCGCGGAGACCCGGTCTCCCGCTCCTCGGGGCTGGGGCACCCAGGCAGCGCGGCCCGGACCGCGATCCGGCGCCGGGTGGTCGCGGGGCCGCGATCGGCCTGATACCTTCGATGGATGGCGGACCTGGGATCGGTGGCCACGGGCCACGCGTCGACGACGGATGCAGCGGTTGAGGTGTTGCGCGCGGGCGGCACGGCGGCGGACGCGGCGGTGGCTGCGGCCCTCGCCGCGGGCGTGTGCGAGCCCCTGCTGATGGGGCTGGGCGGCGGCATGGTGGCCACCGTCCGAGAGGGGGCGACCGGGCGCGTCCAGATCGTCAACTCGATGTCGGTGTTCCCCGGGCTCGGGGTCGGCTTGAAGCCTCGCGACTTCCGCGCCCTGGAGGTGGACTACGGCCCGACCACGCAGCTGTTCCACGCCGGCCGCGGCTCGACCGCCGTGCCGACGGTGGCCCCGGGGCTCGAGCTGCTGTGGAGCCGTTGGGGGCGGCTGCCCCTGGAGACGATCGCCCGCCCCGCGATCCGGCTCGCCCGGGGCGGATGGGACGCCACTCACGGCACCCAGGTCGTCTCGACGATGCTCGAAGCGATCACGTCGGTCGGTCCGTGCAGCGACGCGCTGTTCAACCCCGACGGTCGGCCGCTGGGGGAGGGGATGCGAGTCACGATCCCGTCGATGGGCGACGCGCTGGAGGCGTTCGCGCTCGACGGCTCGGGCCCGTTCGTCTCGGGTCGATACGCCCAGGCGCTGGTCGACGAATTCGGCCCGCCCAACGGCTCGATCACGATGGAGGACCTCGCCGGGTTCCGGCCGACGGTCCTCGACCCCCTGGAGATCGACTACCGGGGCGGCAAGCTCTACGTGCCGCCCGTGCCGTGCACCGGCGGCGCGCTGCTCGGGTTCGGCCTGAAGCTGCTCGACCGGGTCTGCCCGGCCGACGCCGACCGGGTCGAAGTCGCGCGCGCGTTTGCCGCGGTCATGGCCGCCACCGAGCGCGCCCGGGCGGAGGGGTTCGACGAGGGCTTCTTCGAGCCCGGCTCGGTCGCCGAGCTGCTCTCCGAGTCCAACATCGACCACCACACGCGCACCACCCTGGCGGACATGAACCGCAGTCGCCGTGGGGGCCCCCCCCCCCGGGCCCCCCGCCCCCGGGCGGCCCCGCCCCCCCCCCCCCCCCCCCGGCCGGGGCGGGGCGCCGCCGGGGGCGCGCGCCGGCGGGCCGGGCCGCCCGGAGCACGACCGGCCGCGTGGGGTCGTCAGGAGACGTCGGGGTGACCCGGCGGAAGGCAGGGATGTCACAGCCCTGTCGCCCGGGAACGGGACCGTCTACGCAAGCCGAGGGACACCTGACCCAGGGCGGATCGTCAGCTGGCGGTCCGATCCGGCGGTCCGGTGGTCGGCCCGCCCGGGAGGGCGGGGACGGTGGTCCAAACCGGGGCTTCGGCCCGCAAGGAGGTCACCGGAAGCACCCGACGGGGACGTCGGAGGCCGATCGACTCCAACCGGATTG
Organism: uncultured Rickettsiales bacterium; assembly: GCA_964416435.1. Taxonomy (GTDB): domain Bacteria; phylum Myxococcota_A; class UBA796; order UBA9615; family UBA9615; genus CAYQEG01. Next base: position 38,875 of record CAYQEG010000010.1, on the reverse strand, counting down.
TCGGGGAGTCCCAACCGGTAGCGCGCGAGTCCGAGAGGTGGAAGCCAAGGGCCGCGTCGCAGGAGCCGGGGTGACGGGTGGAACTCCCCGAATCCCGACCTTCGGGTAAAGCCCGCCAGGGCGAACGCCAGTCGCAGTGTCGCATTCGGTCGCTCAAAAGGCGGCGGAACGGCGGGCAGGGCGCTGAGGCGTGACGATGAACTAGCTCAGCAAGTAGAGCACCTGGCTCTTGACCAGGCGGTCGTCGGTGCGAATCCGACGTTCGTTGCCAAGGAAAGACCCTGCCGGTCATGCCCTCACGAAGGGCCCAAACCTCCGCCCCTCGGGGAACGGAGGCCGCGGACGCTCCCAAGGCCGAAGCGGTTGGCGAGTTGCGGGTAGAAGACCCGGCGCAAGGCCTGCGTCGGACGGAAGCCGCGCGCCGAGCGAGGCGTGACGATGGGGGAACAGCCTCCCCCTCAACAAAGGCGGTCCTGATCGGATGCCGCGGAGACGCGGCGGACAAGGAGCCAACCCGGTTGCCACTTCCGGGGTACGGCGACGAGAGACCGGTCATGAAGCGGGTGTAGTCTCAGCCCGCATCACCCCCCTCTCAGCTGGAGGGGGACGCTGCGGCGCTACGCGTCCGCCACCGCGGTGACGCGGTAGCCGCCGGACGCCGAGTCGCGCGTCACCTCCAGGCGACCCTTGCGGGCGGCGTCCTCGAGCAGGTCCCCCCAGCCCCGATAGCCGAACGCGGTCTCGTCGAAGTCCGGCCGCTTGCGCTTGATCACCTGCTTGACGTGCGAACCCCAGACCGCTTCGCCCTTGTCCCGCAGCAGCGCCTCGGCCGCGTCGACCACCAGGTCGAGCGCCTCGTTGCCCTTCGAATCGGCCGCCGGCTTCTTCGCCCGCGCCTTCCTCGTGCGCCTCTTCTTGGCGACGAGGTCGTCATAGAAGATGAACTCGTCGCAGGACTCGACCAGCAGGCCGCTGGTGCTCTCCCGGACGCCCACCCCGATGACGAACCGGCCGTTCTCACGCAGCTTGGCGACCAGCGGGCTGAAGTCCGAGTCGCCCGAGATGATCGCGAAGACCTGCACGTGGGGCTTGGTGTGGCACAGATCGATCGCGTCGACGACCAGCTTGATGTCGGCCGAGTTCTTGCCGCCGTAGCTGACGTGGGGGACCTCGATCAGCTCGAACCCGTGCTCGTGCAGCGGCTTGCGGGAGCTGCTGTAGCGGGTCCAGTCGGCGTAGGCCCGCTTGATGATGACGCTCCCCTTGTCCAGGAGGCGCTGGAGCACGACCTCGATCTTGAACGTGTCGAACTTGGCGTCCTTGGCGCCGATGGCGACGTTCTCGAAGTCGGCGAAGACGGCGATGTTCTGGGTCTGCATGCCGACACCCTACGCCGGTCGGATCGGCTCGGCTCAGTCCTCGTACCGACAGACCGGGTTGAACCCGTCCAGGTGCCAGCCCGTGTTGGCCTCCAGGCCGGCGAAGTACTGCCCCGCCGGGCAGCCGCTGAACTCGTAGTCGAGGCCGGACGCCTTCGTGCCGATGAAGCCGTCGCCGTTGGCGATCCAGCGGTACGTCTCGTGCCCGTTCTGGGGGTCCTCGCAGAGCAGGAACAGCAGCTTGCCGACGTACTGCCCCGCCATCGCGCCGATGCCGTCGACGAAGTAGCCGGCCGGGCACATCGCCAGGTGCTGCACGCCGGCGCCCGGCTCGTTGTCGCTGCGCACCTCGTGCAGGTAGGTGTTGGCGTCGACCACGTCGAACGTGAAGCCGGTGTCCCAGGAGCCCATCGCGAGCACCTCGGCCCGGTCGAACCGCCACGCGGACTTGCTGTTGTGCGGCACGCAGACGAACCCGAGGTTGCCGGCCCAGCCGCCCTGGGCCGTCGAACCGACGACGCCGCCGACCATCATCCCGTCCTCGCAGTAGGCGCCCTTCTGGCTCCCCCCGAAGCCGCCGATCCAGGGCGCCGTGCCCCAGGTCCAGCCGCCCATCGGCCAGCCGTTTCCGCCGGCGTCCTCGTCCGTGTAGTCGTAGATCTCGTTGCGGATGTAGGTCGCGTCGTTGACCGCCCAGGACCAGCTGTCGCAGGGATCGTCCTCGTCGCCGAACCAGTAGACCTCGTGGCCGTGGTTCACGCCGAAGGCGCGGTTGGTGGTCGAGTCGACGAGCACGGCGCCGGACGAGCCGGCCATCGAGTCGGCGTTGTGGTTGAAGCAGTCGTCGCCCCAGGAGTAGCCGCCGCCGTCGGCGCAGGTCGAGCTGTCGTCCGTCACCTCGCCCGGCGACAGCAGCGACGTGCGGGAGCCGTCACCGCACTTCGTGTTGTGCGAGATGAGGTAGAGGTCGCGGCCGTCGGGTCGGTCGCCCGGCTCCACGTTGAAGTGACCCCAGACGTGCCCCGGCAGCAGGTCCACGTACGTGCTCCGCGGCTCCCACGACGGGCTCTCCGTCCAGCTGACCCGGTTCGGCGAGCACTCGTAGTAGTCGATGTCGCGGTCCGGGACCATCTCCTGGTCCAGGTCGCAGACCCACCGGGTGAAGGAGTTGGTCCCCAGCCCGTCGACCGTCGCCTGGGGGATGCCCAGCGCGACCAGCCGCTGGCGCGCTTCGGCGATCGCCGGGTCGTTGTTACCGGGGTCGGTCCCGCCGAAGTTGCCCATCTGGATCGTGATCGTCAGGTCGTCGTCGGCCACGATGCCGCAATGGGACGCGTCGACCCAGATGTCGTCGTCGACCAGGAATCCGCTGCAGCCGGTGTCCAGGTCCCAGCCGGCGCCCCGCCCGTACAGCGCGCCGGTCACGAAGGCGGGGTCGTTCTCGAACTCGGTCAGGTAGTTCCAGTCGGGGGAGTCGTCCATGACGACCTCCTCCTGGATCACCCCCTCGATCTCGGCGTCGGTCGGGAACGCGCCGTCGGGGGTGCAGGCGGTGGTCAGGGCGAGCAGGGCGATCGAGATCGGCGTGGTAGTGCGCATGCACCTCGTAAGAGCAACCGCCGTGCCAGGTTGGGAAGCTAGAGATTTCAGCTACTTGCGCGATCGGCCCGGCCTCCGCGCCGGTGCGCGCACGGTGCGTCCGTGGGGCGCGCACCCTCAGTCGGCGATCAGGATCGCGTAGTCCCAGGAGCCGAGGGTCAGGCTCAGGTCGCTGCCGTCCACCGAGAAGCTGCGGCCGAAGGCGGCGTCGTCCAGCGACTCGCCGAGGTCGCTCCGGCCCAGCGGGATCGTCTCGGTGCGCTCCGACCAGCCCTTGTGCAGGGCCACGATCGCGACGTCGTCACCGGCCTCCAGCGCGTACACGTACAGCTCGTCGTCGACCCACAGGGTGCGCCGCTCGCCCCGCCGGATGGCCCGGCTCTCGGCGCGCGCTCGCCCGATGTTCCGCACCCGGCCCAGCAGCTCGCTCTGGTTGGCGGACAGGTACGGCTCGAAGGTCATGAACCGACGGTTGTCCGGGTCGCCGCTGCCGGCCAGCCCGATCTCGTCGCCGTAGTACAGCAGCGGCGCGCCCGGCTGGGTCAGCGTGAACGCCAGCGCCATCGACTGCCGCGTGATCAGGTCCCACTGGGTGACCTCGTCGCCGCCGCCCGCCATCCAGTCCTCGGTGAAGCCCCACGCGCCGCCGTCGTTGCCGGCGATCTCGGTGGCGAGACGGGCGATGTCGTGGTTGCCCGCGAAGGGTGACATCAGCCCGTCGCCGTACTGGGCCTCGCCGGTGGAGACCGCGCCGTCCAACTCGAAGAACGAAGCGTCGTGGGCGAACGTGCTGCGGATCGTCCAGTACAGGGGGAAGTCGAACTGGCCGTCGAGCTCCCACGGGTTGACGTAGTCCATGATCGTGCCGTGGCCGTCCCCGCCGGTGAACGTCTCGCCCACCAGGTAGAACTCGGCGCCGCCGCCCACCTCGAACTCGTCCCGCAGCCGCCGCGACAGCGACCGCATCACCACATGGTCCATGTGCTTGGCGGCGTCCACCCGCACCGCGTCGACGTCGTACCGGCGGATCAGCTCGATGGTGTCGTCGAGCACGCGCTCGGTGACCCAGTGGTTGCGGTAGTCGAGGTCGGGCAGGTAGCTGGTGAACCAGCAGTCGAGCGCGCGCTCCTCCCAGCCGCAGCCGTCGGAGCCGCAGACGCAGCCGCCGCCGAACCACTCGGGGTGTTCGTTCACGTAGACGTGGTCCTCGTGCACGTGGTTGAGCACCAGGTCGAACATGACGCGCACGCCGCGCGCGTGGGCCGCCTCGATCAGCTCGTGGAGCCGCTCCTCGCTGTCCACCCAGACGTCCCCGGAGCGGGACTCGGTGGCGAGCGGGTCGATGGGCCAGTACCCGTGGAAGCCGCTGAAGTTGTGGATGCCGTCGACCGCGATGTAGGGGTCGTCCGGGTTCTCGTAGACCGGCGTCAGCCAGATCACGTTGACGCCGAGCTGCTCGAACCAGCCCTCCTCCAGCGCCTGGAGCACGCCCAGGAAGTCGCCTCCCTGGTAGTTGGCCGCCGTCGGCGTGTCCGGCACGGGGCCGAACAACGGATCTTCGCCGAAGTCGCCGTTGCGGAAGCGGTCGACGAACGCGAAGTAGATGAGCGCGTCCTCCCAGGTGAACGCTTCGTCCTCGACCCACAGCGGGATCCAGAGGGGCTCGTTCTCGGCCGTGCGTCCCTCCTCGTCGCTCGCGTAGACGAGGACCGAGTGCTTGCCGGGATCCAGGCCGTCGACCTCGATGTTCAGCAGGCCGGTCGCGGGGTCGAAGTCGACGGGCGCCGCGACGCCCCCGACGAGAACCAGGATGTCGTCCGCGACGACGGACGCCTCGTCCTCCGCGAGGGCGATCTGCACGGTCGCCCGCAGGGCGCCGGCGGCCGTCGCCGACGCGTCGACCGTCTGCAGCAGCGGCCGGCTGCAGTCGCCCACCCGCAGGTTGCGGTTCTCGTTGCCGTCGAGCCACTTGGCGTACGCCCAGGGGGGCGGATCCCCCTCCCACTCGCCGTTGTGCAGGTGCTTGTAGGCGTACTCGCCCGGGTCCAACGCCGGCAGCTCGATCGTCCAGGTGCCGTCCTCGTCGGGGCCGGTCATCGGCTCCGCGACCCAGGCGTTCCACTCGCCGGCCACGTCGACCGAGCCGGGGGTCCAGTCGGGGCGGTACGCGAGCACCGGGGTGCAGTCGCGGACCGTGACGATCTCCGGGTCCGGCTCGTCGATGGGTGGGGTGGTGTCGTCGTCGTCCGCCGCGTCATCGTCGTCGGCGACGTCGTCATCGTCGCCGGAGTCGTCGTCGTCGACTTCGGGACAGTTGGCGATGCATTCCTGGTCGCAGCCGCTCAGCGCGAGGGCCGCCAGGAGGGACAGAAGCAGCAGGAGCCGGGCCATGGTTGGCACCGTACCAGCGATCTCAGGCCGCCACCATGATTAGTGACTCAAGGCAGAGTCACTATCGGAGATCACCGGTTGTAGCGGTAGTTGAGGGTCCCCTTCATCGTGCCGCCGCCCACCATCGACAGGCTCATCTCGCCGTCTTCCAGGGTGCCGTCAGCGGCGAGAGGTCCTTCGAGCGAGACCGACACGAGCCAGCCGTCCTTGATCCGGATGACGACCTCGCCGGCCATGCGGACCACCATGCGGAGCCCCTCCTCCCGCTTGCTGAGCACCATGTCGATGGCGAAGATCGCGCACGGCTTGCCGCCGACCCGTCGGGTCTCGGTCAGCCTCATCCCGAACTCCCCGACCTCGAACTCCTCGTCCGCTCCCATCAGCTCGGCGATGGTCTCGGGGGGGACCTCGATCTCCTCCCCGACCACGAGCTCCTTGCCGACGACGAGGTCGTTGAAGTCGCCGCCGCCGGACGACATCGGCTCGTAGTCCTCCTTGAGCGCGGCGAGCTCCTCGTTGGTCACGAAGTCGGCGTCGAGCGACTCGAAGGTGACCTCGTCCTCGGTGATCTCGACGATGTAGCTCCGCCCCGAGAGCACCTCGTGCTGGGACTTGCGCTCGGTCTGCCCCATCGGGTCGGTGGTGTTCTCGGTGCTCGTCACCTCCACGTACTCGACCGAGATCCTCTGCTTTGCGTGCGTCCACAGCAGGACCTTCTCGGTCCGCTGGGATCGCTCGATGTGGTGGCCCTTCATGGTCCCCAGGAGCTGCCCGTCGGCCTTGATGTCGAGGTCCATGCTGAACTCGAGCAGGTCCGTCGTCTTGACGACCATTCCCTTGCGCGGAGCCTTGGTCTTGATGACGACGGTCTCGGCTCTGGCGGCCGGCGCCAGGAGCAAGAACGCGAGTCCGATCAGGGCGAACGTGGAGTGACGCATCGGACCACTCTACAATTGCATCGTGGTCACCGAGATCGAGGAGGGGCTCTGGCTGCGCCGAGGGCTGTCCGGAAAACGTCGCTCACTTGCCATCGTCGGCTCCATGCACGGCGATGAGGGAGACGGCGCGACCGTCGTGCGCGAGCTGACGGATCCGGACCACCCGCTGTGGGAGGCATCCCGCGATGAGGTGTGGCTGGTCATCGGAAACCCCAGAGCGCTGCAGGCGGGCACCCGCGGCAGCGAGGAGGGCGCCGACCTGAGTCGGTACTTCGGACCCGAGGCGGGCGACGGTGACGACGATGGGCCGGAGTACGAGCGGGAGAGGGCAGCGCTGCTCCGGAAGTGGCTCAAGCCCGTCGACTCGCTGCTCGACCTGCGCCAGACCAAGGTCCCGACGCCTCCCCTGGCGGTCGTGCGCGACACGCCCCACCACCTCAAGGCGGTGGGCCAGATCGGGCTGAACCTGGCGATCGTCGGCCGCAGCGAAGCGGCTCAGGAGACGACGTTGGCGTCGCTCATCGACCGGAGCGGCGGCATCGGAATCACCGCGGAGGTCGGCCAGGTCGGCACGGCGCGGGCGCTGGACACGGCGCGCTCCACCGCGGTGCGGTTCCTCACCGGCTCGGCGGAGCCTGCCGTCGTGCACGTGATCGAGATCACCGAGGCGCTGCACGTGCCCGCGACCGGCCTCCAGTTCGCGCGCCCGCTGGCCAACGGCACCGAGGTGCACAAGGGCGAGGTGATCGCGACCTGTGACGCCGGGCAGATCCGGCTGACCAAGGACGCCGTCGTGTTCCTGCCCCGGGAGGACGCCGCCCTCGGCGAGCCGTTCGTGCTGCTCGCCCGGGAGCGCGGACGCTTCGACCCCTGATCCCAGGGGCTCTCTTCAGGCCTTCGTCTTCGCCGCGCCCGGCGCGCTCAGCGCGCCCGGCTCGCCCGCTTCGGGGCTGAGCCGCCCCTCCGCGTCCGGCTCGGCGTCGGACACCGCGAGCCGGCCGTGCTCGGCCCGGTCGACGCCGGCCCGCTTGCGGATCGCCACCATGGCCGCGTTGGCGGCCACCGCCAGGTCGCCCCGCTTGCTGCCGGGCCCGACCAGGAGCTCGACGTCCTCCAGGACTCCGATCTGCTCCAGCCCCTGGACCGCGGCCAGCCGGACGTCGGGGTCCGGGTCGGTGACCCCCTCCACGAGCAGCTCCCGGGCGTCGGGCCCGCCGATCGCGGTGACCGCCTGACAGGCCGCGACGCGCACGATCGGGGTCTCCATCGAGCTGGCGCGGATGAGGCGCGGCACGTCGAGGGGCCGCCCGAGCTGGGCGATCGTGCGCACTGCACACGCCCGCAGAGCGTCCAGCCGTCCCTTCTGAGCGACCACCCAGAGCGCGTCTGCGTCGTCTTCCTCGGGGCCGAGATCCTCCAGCAGGAGCAGCCCGTCCAGCCGCGCCTCCCCGGGCGCGTTGGCGTCGAAGGCGACCGAGCGCAGCACCTCTCGGGCTCGCTCCCCGTCCCGCAGGAGGGTCGCCCCCAGGACGCGGGCTCGGGGGTGCCGATCGTCGGCCAGCGCGTCGCCGAGCTGGGCCGTCAGCGGGCTGCCCGGGTGGCGATGCTGCAGCTCGGAGACGCTCCGACGACGCACCTCCCAGACGGGGTCGCCCGTCGCGTTGCGGAACAGCGCCTCGTCGGGGGGCAGCTCGTCCAGGGAGTCGGCCACGGCCGTAGCGCGACGCAGGAACTTCTGCAGCTGGTCGGGGTGGGTCACCAGGTCGGCGACCCGCAGCGTCATCCAGCCGTCTTCGATCACGGGAGGAAGGCCCGGTCGGTTGAGCTTGGCCCGCGCGTCCGCCCCCAGCGCCGTCAACAGGGCCTCCTGGCTGCCCTGCAGGTAGAAGCGCTTGTCGAACTCGGGGTCTCCCACCTCCGGGTCGGTCACGCCGACGGTCTTCACCAGCCCGGTAGCGAGGCTCTCGGTCTTGAGGGAGATCCGGGACGCGAGCCCCTTGAGCCCGACGGTGAACTCGGTCCCCGGGCTGGGGTTGCCGTCGGGCACGTGGCGGATCGTGACGTCCCGACCGCACCAGTTGCCGGTCAGCTCGCCGAGCCGGCCGGCGGTGCCGGGGTTGAACGTCAACGACATGCGCTTGCCGGCGGCCATCCAGCGCCTGCGATTGGCGGCCACCTGCCGTCGGGCGGACATCAGCGTCAGCACGATCGCCGTCATGAAGCAGGCCATCAGCAGCACCAGCATGCCGATGAACGCGAGGGAACCTTCCACTCCCTTGAGGTTAGCCCACGAAGAAGATCGCCACCCCGGCTACGGCGATGACGGCCCCGGCGATGGCCCGACGGGAGATCCGATCACCGGCCATCGTGGCGGCGATGGGGAGCACGAAGATGGGGCTGGTGGCGTTGAGGGTCGACGCCACGCCGACCTCGGCGTGGAGCAGCCCGTAGGCCGACAGCCAGATCCCGATGTAGGTCCCGGTCGCCGTCGCGAGCACGATCCGCCCGGCCTTCGCCGGCTCCTTCATCGGCGTGACGGCGGCGGCGAGGCGACCCATCGCGCCGAGCCAGATGCCCAGCCCGAGGGCGCCGACGGAGAGCCGCACCACCGACAAGCCCAGCGCGCCGGCGTCCTGCCCCGCGAACTTCTGCAGCACGTTGCTGGACGCCTGGCCGAGCAGCGCGATCACGGCGAACCCCACCCCCATCAGCTCCCTCCGGCTCAGGCTCGAGGAGGCCTTGCCGTCGTCGTCGGGGGTTCGTTCGACGATCACCCAGACGACCCCGCCCAGGGTGAGCACCATGCCGAGCACCATGCGGGCGTGGATCGGCTCGCCGAGCACCGGCCAGGCGAGCAGCGCCGACAGCCCCGGCGCGAGGGCCCAGACGAGCAGGGCGCGGCGCGGCCCGATGCGCGTCAGGGCCGCGAAGTAGGCGGAGTCGCCCAGCGTCAGCCCCGCGACCCCGGACGCCGCGAGCCACAGGAGGTCGGAGCGGCTGACGCCGACGGGCCAGCCGACGCCGTCGAGGATCAGGAGCGTGAGGGAGAGCGCGGCCGCGGCCAGGGTGCACTTGAGGAAGTTGAGGGTGACCTCGTCGGTCTCGCGGCCGAGGCGCGCCCACAGCACGCTGGCGAAGGCCCAGGCGAGGGCGGCGGCCAGCGCAGCGACCTCGCCCATCCTCGCTCCCTCCGCGCCGTCCGGGTCGGTGCCGCCCCTTTGCAGGCGGCTGGGTTTGTACCACCATCATTGTCGATGCGCTTCATGCCCCTGCTGCTCGCCGTGGCCCTCCTGGCCGCCTGCCCCACCGACGACGACGACTCCGCGCCCCCCGTGGCAGACGACGACGACGACTCGGCCGCGGTCGACGACGACGACGACTCGGCCGCGGTCGATGACGACGACACCACCCCGGCGGCCGAGTGGCCGACCCTGGAGGAGGCGCGGATCCGATTCGTCGGGGCGGTCGAGCGGCTCGGCGGCGCCATGGCGGTGGGCGACTTCGACGGTGACGGCGTGCCGGATGTCGCCCTCGGCGCGCCGGAGGATCCGGAGGAGGACGCGTCCGGTCGCGTCTATGTCTTCTTCGGCTCCACCCTGCAGGCCGCCGATGACGGCGCCGAGATCGACGTCGCGGACGCCGACGCCACCATCATCGGACCGCTGGCGGGCGGGAACCTCGGGGAGTCCCTCGACGCCGGAGACCTGGACGGCGACGGCGTCGATGACCTCGCGGTCGGGGCCGACGGCGTCACCGACACCTGGATCTTCCTGGGGGACCAGATCGCCGCCGGCGGCGACATCGCGACCACCGACGCCCCCCATCGGGTCACGGACCAGGTGGCCGAGTGCGTCCGCTTCGTCGGCGACATGGACGGCGACGGCTCGAGCGAGGTGATCGTCTCCAACACGGTCAACTCGACGGCCGGCAACGTCGCCGGCCGCAGCTACCTGGTCAGCGGCGCTTCGCTCATGGCGAGCGAAGCGACCTCGGCGTTCGCCGCCTGGGCGGACTTCCCGGGGCAGGGACCGGGACAGGCGTCCGGCTGCCAGTCGGGGGGCATCGGCGACCTCGACGGCGACGGGCTGCGGGAGCTGCTGATCGGCACGCAGGGCAACTCCGAGGGGGGCGGCCCCAACGCGGGCAAGGTGTCGCTGTTCCTCGCCGCGACGGTGATCGAGTCCGAGGGCGGCACGATCGCCCTGCCCGGGGCGGACGCGCGGTTCCTGGGCGAGTCGGGCGACGACCGCCTGGCGACCGACCTCACCGAGATCGGCGACATCGACGGCGACTCGATCTCCGACTTCGTGCTGTCGGCTCGCAACAACGACGACGGCGGCAGCAACGCCGGCAAGGTCTACGTCGTGCGCGGCGGCACGGTGACGTTCGGCCAGGCCTACCTGGTCTCCGCCGCCACGGCCCTGGTCGGCGAAGTCGAGGGCGATCGTGCCGGCTTCTCGGTCACGGCCCTCGGCGACGTGGACGGCGACGGCGTGCCCGACATCGGCATCGGCGCTCCCCGCAACGACGCGGCCGGGGAAGACGCAGGCGCCGTCTACATCACGTCCGGCGCCATCGTGGCGGCCGGCGGAGCGTTCCCGGTCGCGTTCAGCGGGGGCCTCGTCCGCGGCGCGGTGGCGGACGACGAGTTCGGCAGCGACGTGGTCGGCCTGGGCGACCTCGACGGCGACGGCCTCGGCGACCTCCTGGTCGGCGCCCCAGGCGACGCGGGCCCCGGCAAGGCCTACATCCTGCTCAGCCCCTGGTAGGCGTCAGCCCCTCGACGGAGAGCCGAGGGCGACGTCGCAGCTCCCCTGGTCCACCAGGTTGCCCAGCACCGCCCACTCGATGGCGGACGGGCCGTCCTGCTCGAAGTCGACCCCGTCGAAGAGGCCGCCCAGGTCCCGGGTCAGGGTGACCGTGGCGTGCTCGCCGTTACCGCGCAGGGCGCAGTCGTCGAAGCCGCGGAGCATCGGCCGGTTGAGCGACGTGCTCAGGGCGATGTCACCCGCGACCCCGTCGACGCCCCACCAGCGGCCCGTCAGCTTCAGGCTCGTGCCCCACGCGCTCGCGCCGTCGTCCGTCCGGGTCTCGGGGTCGCCCCGCGCGACCAGCCAGTGCAGGCCGCAGTACTCCCCCGGAGTGAACCGCGACCACGCGAGCGCCCGGTCGGGGGCCCCCACGACCTCGACCTCCACCGGCTCGATCAGCGATGTGTCCTGCACCTCGCCGTGGTGGGCGTGCGCCACGCCGATCCCCAACAGCCCCAGCCACCGGTCACCGCCGCGGCTCGCCATCACCGCGTTGTCGCAGGCCACCAGCTGCACCGCGTAGTCGACCAGGAACCCGGACTCCAGCTCGAAGCGGTAGCCCGTGTCCGTCTTGCCGACCCACCCGTCGCCCGCTGCCTCGACTCGGCCCAGATCCCACGCCAGCCCCCAGCTGGCCGAGCTCAACGTCAGGGCGGCGTCACTGTCGATGGACGCCGGAGCGGCGGTGTCGTCCTCGACGCCGGGACAGCCCAGCAAGAGGCTCGAGGCGAGCGCGAGTGCGGCACCCACCGCGTTGTCGAGCACATGGGGCACGTGAGGCCGACCCGACGGTGTCTTGCCGGACATGCGCGAGGACACAGCGCTCACCGACCGGGTCCTCCCCCCCCGCCGCCGCCGCCCGGGCCGCCGCCCGCGACCGGGGTGCCGGCGTAGCAGCCGAGCACGTAGGGGAAGGTGGCGGTGGCGTGATAGTGGTAGTCGCCGTCCGGGCCGACGTGGCCGTTGCAGGCGTCCAGCACCGAGGCGTCGCTCGACGGCTGGTACTCGTGGGCGTCCCACGCGTACGTGCTCGGGTCGGCGATCTGGACCCAGCCCGAGGTGTACTCGACGACCTCGGAGCAGCCGGCGTCCAGGCAGCCGTAGGGGCCGTAGATCGGGAACCCGTCCAGGGCCCAGCCGATGACCGGGGACGGCTCGTCCTGGTCGACGTCCGGCAGGGTCCACGGTTCGGACACCAGGCCGGCGACCGTCAGGCACTTCTGCTGCAGCGCGTGGTTGTGATACTCGAACGCAGTGTGGCCGGTGCAGCCGTCGGTGATGCCGTTGTAGACGGGGTCGCCGTAGGGGTCGGGGAACTCGGCCTCGTTGGGGCCGAAGATGGACGTCCCGCCGACCGTGAACGCGATCTGGCCGAGCAGCGGGATGTCCGACGGGCTGTCCGCGACCTCCGGATCCCGGGGGATCTCCCAGCTGTGGTCCGCCTCGACGAGCTCGTTGGGGGTCAGCGCGACGAACGTGTAGTGGGGGATGCCGTTGCCCTCCACCACGAAGAGGTCGCCGTCGCACTCGCCCGACAGCTCCGGGTCGGGGTAGCCGGCGCCGGGGCCGGGCGCCGACGCCACGTCCAGCAGCGTCTCGGCCTCCCAGCAGCCCGACGGCGTCGCGTCGTCGTCGTCGGTCGCGTCGTCGTCGTCGTCGGTCGCGTCGTCGTCGTCGTCGGTCGCGTCGTCGTCATCGGCTGCGATGTCGTCGTCGTCGGTGGCGTCGTCGTCGTCGGTGGCGTCGTCGTCATCGGCTGCGTCGTCATCGTCGGCGAAGCTGCCGGTCGGGGTGACGCAGCCGGTCAGGGGCAGCAGCAGGAACGCGACCAGGGCGAGGATTCGGTGGCTCATCGGGTCACTCCGCGGGCGTGCCGGCGTAGCAGCCGAGCACGTAGGGGAAGGTGGAGGTGGCGTGGTAGTGGTAGTCGCCCTCGGGGCCGACGTGGCCGTTGCAGGCGTCGAGCACCCGGTCGTCGCTGCTCGCGACGTACTCGTGGGCGTCCCAGGCGTAGGTCGACGGGTCCGCGATCTGCTGGTAGCCGCTGACGTACTCGACGACCTCGGTGCAGTCCGCGTCGGCGCAGCCGAACGACCCGTAGATGGCGAAGCCGTCGAAGGCCCAGCCGATGATGGGAGACGGCTCGCCGCCGTCCGGCTGGGGCAGGGTCCAGGGCTCGGCGACGAGGCCGTCGTCGCTCAGGCAGCGTTCGTCCAGGGCGTGGTTGTGATACTCGAACGCGGTGTGGCCGGCGCAGCCGTCGACGATGCCGTTGTAGACGGGGTCGCCGTAGGGGTCGGGGAACTCGGCCTCGTTGGGGCCGAAGATCGACGTGCCGCCGACCGTGAAGCCGATCTGACCGAGCAGCGGAATCGCCGACGGCGAGCTGGCGACGGTCGGGTCGGTCGGCAGCTCCCACCGATGGTCCGCCTCCTCCAGAGCGTTGGGCGTCATGGCGATGAAGGTGTAGTGGGGCAGCCCGTTCCCCTCGACGACGAAGCTGTCGCCGGCGCACCAGCCGGCCAGGTCGGCGTCGACGTAGCTCGCGCCCGGGCCGGGCGCTGCGCCCACGTCGAGCAACGAGGTGGCCTGGGCGCAGTCCAGGTCGGCGTCCGCGGGCACGCCCGAGGTGCAGGCGGTCAGGGCCAGGGCGAGCAGGGCAGGGGTGAAGCGAAGCACGGCGGTCCTCCATCGGTGTCAGGTACCGATGGTGGGGACTGCGGCCCATCGCAGGAAGTAAGCGGTTGTGAGGGAACGGGAGCGCTCGTTGGCGCCCCGCTCAGAACCGGTCGCCGCCGTTGAGGCGCTGCTCCATGTCGTCGGCCGTGGCGCCGACCGCCTCGATGACGTCGAGCAGCTGATCCGGCTTCATCTTCGCCGGGATTCGAGCCGTGAAGACGACGCTCCAGGCGTCGCTGCCCGACTGCATCTCCCAGTGCCCGACCTTGCGGGTCGGGTTGTCGAGCATCAGCTGGGTCGCCACGGTGCCGTCGATCGGCAGGGCCGCGTAGTGGGCCCCCGAGGCGATCTCGCGGATCTCGTAGGCGCCGTAGGTCTGGGTGCGCGAGAACACGACGACCCGCTGGGTGCGGTTTCCATCCATCGCGAAGTCGAGCAGGAAGTCCCCCTCGTCATCGACCTCGTAGCTGACCTTGAGGCGCTTGAGCGCGGACTCGACGCGCTTGTCGCCCTTGGGGGCGGCGTCGAGCGGCGGGGGGAGGAGCAGGGCGCCGAGCAGCACCAGGACCATCGGGAGGTAACGCATCGACGGAGTCTACGCGCACGGCCGCGCCCGACGCCAGATCAGACCGCCGCGGCGACCCCGGCGGCGGCCCGATGGGCGATCCCGTAGATCGTCTCGCTGGGGTTCACCCCCAGCGCGGTCGGCAGCACCGAGCCGTCGACGACGAACAGGTTGGGCACCCGGTGATGCCGCAGCGACGGGTCCACGACGCTCGTCTCCGAATCCGGGCCCATCGCGCAGCCACCCATCTGGTGGGCGGTGAAGATCCGGTGCGCCATCGGCCCGTACGTGGCGGACCGGATCGAGTCCAGGCCGTCGGTCGAGCGGATCCGCACCGGCTCGATGTGGCCGGTCGCCACCTCGGTGGCGCCCGCCGCGAGGCAGACGCGCGCCATCGCCACCGACGCCTCGCGGAACGCCTCCCGGTGCTCCTCCGTCCAGTCGTAGGTGATGTCGGGACGGCCGTCCTTGCGCAGCGTCACCGTCGCGCCGGTCTCGTGGGGGAGCAGCCCGTCGACCGTGATCCCGAGCACCGAGGAGACGTTGGGGAGGGTCGCCATCAGGTCGTAGAGATCGCCGCCGTGGAGCGCGGTCCCGGTCGAGATGAGCATCGGCTGCATCGGAGGCGTCTCCATGAACCAGCCGATCTTGCCGTCGCCCCGGTCCACGAACTGGTGCGACGCGACCGACTGGGGGGCGCCGTAGAAGCCGTCGATCCGTCGGCCGTAGATCCCGGACACCGCGATGACCGGATGCATCCAGGTGCGCCGGCCCACGGGGCCCCCCTCGATGCCCGACCGGAGCAGGACGCAGGGGCTGCCGATGGCGCCGGCGCTCAGCACCACGACCCGAGGTCGCACCGTGACCAGGGCGCCCGTCGCGTGGTCGTCGTCCGGATCGAGGACCTGGCCGTGCACCGCGACGGCCCGGCCGTCCGACACCTCGATGCGATCCACCCGCGTGTTGGCGAACACCTCGGCCCCCGCCTCGGTCGCGTCTCGCACGTAGGTGACGCCCATCGCCTGCTTGGCGCCGACCGGACAGCCCAGCCCGCAGAAGCCGCTGTTGGCGCAGCCGGCGACGTTCCGTCGCAGTTGATGGGCCTCCCAGCCGAGCTGGCTGGCGCCTTCGAGCAGCGCCTCGTTGTTCTTGTTGATCAACGGGCGCGGCCAGGTGGTGATGCTGAGCCGCTCCTCGACGGCGTCGAAGTGGGGGGCCAGCGTGGCGGCGTCCCAGCCTTCGATCCCGTGCACCGCGCGCCAGTGCTCCAGGATGCGCTCGGGGGTGCGGTAGCAGGTGGTCCAGTTGACGGTCGTGCTGCCGCCCACGGTGCGGCCCTGCAGGATCGTCATCGACAGGTCCGTCGTGGCCCACGCCCCGCGCCCCTGGTACAGCCGCGTGTAGGCCCGGCCTTCGTCCCCGTCGAAGTCCCGCTTCGTGAAGTGGCCGCCCTCCTCGAGCACCACGACGTTCAGTCCCTGCTCCGCCAGGCGCGCTGCCGTCACCGCGCCGCCCGCGCCCGAGCCGATCACACAGACGTCGCAGCTCCGTTCGACGCTGGCGGTGAGGGTGGGGGCGGTGTGGATGGTCACTCGGCCAGCCGGATGTCGGTGATCCAGGAGGGGACGCCGGGGTAGCCGATGAGCGCGTGGATCTCGGGTCGGTTGAAGTAGGCGGCGACGACGAAGCCGTGTACCGCCAGGAAGCACGCCTTGAGGGTGGCGCTGCGGGAGTGCCGCCAGCCCTCCAGGATCCTGCGCTGGCGTTCGCGGCTGGATCCCGTGAACGTCGTGAACCGGCGGTCGACGAGCAGGCCCACGAGGGCGTTCTCGATCAGGCCGAGGACCTGTCCCATCTCCTTGCGGACCCCCGGATGGCAGCAGGCGAGCGTGGCGTCGACCTCTTCGGCGATGCCGATCTCGCCGGGGCGCGGCCAACCGTCCCGCTCGGGGAGGAGGGCGTCGGCGACCGCCGCGAGCACGCTGAACTGCTTGTCGGTCAGGCAGCGGAGGGGGGCCCCGGGGGCCAGGAGGTGGGTCGGGCGCAGGGCCAGGCCCGCCCCGCCGACCGCCACGACCGCGGATCCGACGAGGCCGATCTTCAACACCGAGCGACGGGAGGCCGACATGCGATCCGCATGCTACTGGTCCGGGCATGCAGCGTCGCGACCACCTCGCCGCCTTGTTGAGCGCCCACGTACCGGCCGACGAGCGAGAGGCCGGCTTCGTCTCGAGGATGTACTCGGTGCTCCGCTCGGAGGACGATCCGTTCGCCCGAGACCACTTCGACCCCGGCCACTTCACCGCGTCGGCGTTCGTCCTCTCCCCCGCCCGGGATCGCGTCCTGCTGATCCTCCATGGCAAGTTCGGCTTCTGGGTGCAGCCCGGTGGCCACGTGGACCCCGACGACGCGGACATCGCCACCGCCGCCCTTCGGGAGGTTCGGGAGGAGACCGGGCTGTCCGACCTCGTGCCCAGCGCGCTGTTCGACGGGCTGCTCGACGTCGACATCCACGACATCCCGGCCAACCCCCGCAAGGGCGAGCCCCCGCACCAGCACCTGGACGTGCGCTTCTGCTTCGACGCCCGCAGCGAAGCGCTGAGGGCGGGCAGCGACGCCAGGGACGCCCGCTGGATGGCCCTGTCCGAGGTGCACGAATTGGACACCGATGAGTCGGTGCGTCGTGCTTTACGCAAGCTCGAGCGAGTCCTGAGGTAGGCTGCCACGCTGATGACCGAGGCGAGCACTCAAGCAAAGGAACTGACCCGCACGCGCGGGCGGTTCCCCTCGTTCCCTCCGGCGTCCCTGCGGGGCTTCGAGAAGTTCTCCGTGCCGCTCTGCAACGCGATCAACACCAGCGGCGGGCTCAAGGACTTCATCCAGTTCTTCGTCCGCTACTGGACGGCGACCTGGATCAGCCTGTTCGCCCGTCGCCGCTGGCAGGTCTCCGGGCTGGAGCACGCGACGTCGATCGACAGCGACCACGGCGTGGTGCTGGTGAGCAACCACCGCAGCTTCTTCGACATGTATGTGACGTCGGCGCTGCTCTACAAGCGCAAGGCGCGCTTCATGGACCGGCTCTACTTCCCGGTCCGCAGCAAGTTCTTCTACAGCAACCCGATCGGGCTGCTCGTGAACCTGTCGATCAGCGGCTGCGCGATGTGGCCGCCGGTGTTCCGGGACGACCGCAAGCAGTCGCTCAACCCCCAGGCGTTGGAGCAGGCCGGCTGGGCCCTCGAGCGCCGCGGCGCGGTGCTCGGCTACCACCCCGAGGGGACGCGGGGGAAGGGCCCGGACCCGTACGAGTTCCTGCCCGCGAAGAAGGGCGTCGGCCGCATGCTGCGCGCGTGTCACCCCGACACCCGGGTGCTCCCGTACTTCATCATCGGCATGGGCAGCGACTTCAAGAAGGAGGTCTTCGTCTACTCGACGCAAGGCCACCGTGGCGATCCCCAGCGCATGATCCGCATCCGCTTCGACGAGTCGGTGCGGGTGGGGGATCTGCTCGAGGGGCGGACGGACCAGGAGGTCGCCGACCACCTGATGGGGCTGGTGGGGGGACTGGCGCAGGCGGACATCGAGGCGTACGGGCGGTGGGAGCCGACGTAGGCCGGGGTCGAAGGATCGGGAGGACACGGTGAAGACACGCGGCATCGCGCGCTCCGACGTCGGTATGATCCGAGATCACAACGAGGACTCCTTCTACACCGACGACGGGCTCGGGCTGTACATCGTCGCCGACGGCGTCGGCGGGGCGGCCGCCGGGGAGGTGGCGTCGAAGATCGCGGTCGAGGTCTCGGTGAAGACCGTCAGCGATGGGCTGGCGACCGTCGGTCCGACCCTGGCCGACGTCGTGCGGGCGGCCGTCAAGGCCGCCGCCCGGGCCGTGCACGACTCCTCGACGCAGGACCCGAAGCTCGACGGCATGGCGACCACCTTGACCCTGCTGCTCGTCCGGGGCGGCGACGCCGCGGTCGCCCACGTGGGTGACTCCCGCCTGTACCTGCTCCGGGACGGCAAGCTGGACCAGGTCACCTCCGACCACACCGCGATGGCGGAGCTGGTGCGGATGGGCGTGCTGTCGGAGAAGAACGCCCGCAACGGTCAATTCGGCCACGTCCTCTCCCGCAGCCTCGGGCGCGATCCCGAGGTGGAGCCGGACGTGTTGCCCCTGGAGGTCGAGCCGGGGGACCGCCTGCTGCTGTGCAGCGACGGCCTGAGCGACCACGTGCACACCGACCAGGATCTCCTGGTCGACTTCGACGCGCCGCTGTCGGAGATCCCTGACTCCCTCGTGGACTTCGCCAACGCCGCCGGGGGCCACGACAACGTGACGGTCGTGGTCGTCGAGATCGGCGACGACATCACCCGAACGGCGTCGTTCCGGCCCCTCAGCGCGCTGTCCGGCTCCTACCCCCTGCCCCCCGACCTCGACTTCGACTGACCGATGTTGATCTTCGTCAGCGACCTGCACCTCCGCCCGGGGGCCGAGTCACACATCCCCAAGCACGAGCAGTTCGCCCGGTTCTGGGAGCGGATCGAGCGGCAGCCCCACGACGGGCCGGTCGACCTCGCCATCGTCGGCGACTTCTTCGACCTGGTGCGCTCCCCGGTCTGGCTGGACGGGGATCTGCGCCCCTACCACCCGCCGTCGGCCGAGCTCGCCGCGGAGACCGAGCGCCAGGTCCGCGCCACCGTGGCGGCTGAGCAGCCCTTCTTCGACGCCATCCGAGAGCGCGTGCAGGGCGGCCGGCTCCGGGTCCACTACTCCCTGGGCAACCACGACCGGCTGCTCGCGACCGCCCCGAAGGCGCGCGCGGCGGTGCGGGAGGCGCTGGGGCTGCCCGGCGGCGACGCCGCGTTCCCGCTGGAGCTGCGGTTCGCCGAGCACGGGGTCTACGCCTATCACGGCCACACCGTGGACGACTTCTGCAGCGCCCCGGAGGGGGCGGCCCCGCTGGCGGACCTGATCGCGTCCGAGCTCGTCGTCCGGTTCCCGCTCATGATCCGCGAGGAGCTGGGCATCGACGACCCGAGGCTGGACGACATCGACGACGTCCGTCCGATCTTCGCGGTGCCCTCGTGGGTCCGGAGCATGGTCGCCCAGGAGGTTCACGGAGTCGGCCGCGAGGTCGCGCGGGCGTGGGGCCGACTCGTGCACGAGTTCCTCGACAACCCGCAGGTCACGGACTGGTTCAAGGAGCACCACAAGGCGTTCCGGTTCGACCTGGCGTCCAAGATCCGGATGCTGCTGTCGTTGTCGGCGAAGGGTTACCGCATCCAGGACCCGAAGTTCGCCGAGGCCTACAAGGTGATGTTCGGCCTGTTCGACACGCGCTTCGCCCAGGCCGCCTGGGAGTCGCTGCAGGAGGAGCGCAACGCGGGCCTGCGCTTCGTGGTCAACGGCCACACGCACTTCGCCGGCATGCGGCCGCTCGGACCGATCGACGGCAAGCCCGCCGCCTACTTCAACACCGGCACCTGGCGCACGGTCCACCAGCTCGGCAAGGTGGCCGATAGCGAGGAGGTGTTCCTCGCGTACGACGCGATGTCGTACCTGGTCTTCTTCGACCGGACCGACCCGATGCGTCGGCACTTCGAGTGGTGGCAGGGCGTGGCGGCGACCCGCCCGACGGAGGAGCGATGAGCCTCGCTGAGAAGGACTGTGTGCCCTGCAAGGGCGGCGTGGACCCGCTGACGCCGGCGGAGATCGCGCCGTTGCAGGCCCAGCTCGGCGGTACCTGGGCGGTGGTCGACGACCATCACTTGCGCAACCGCTATCGCTTCGACGACTTCGTCGGGGCGCTGGCGTTCGTCAACCGGATCAGCGCCATCGCTCAGGAGCAATGGCACCACCCGGACATCGAGTTGGCGTGGGGCAAGGTCGCGGTGACCATCTGGACGCACGAGATCGACGGGCTGACCGAGAGCGACTTCGTCCTCGCGGCGAAGTTCGACGCCGCCCTCTCCGGCTGACGGTTCCGACGTCGCCGTGATCGAGCCGCTCGCTCCGGTCATCCTCGCGTTCCGCGCCGCGCACGCGCTGCGCCTCGCCGTGCCGGCGGCGCGGCTGCTGTCGCCGCTCGCCGCTCGGGCGCTCGCCTCGCGGGGCCACTTCGAGGGCTATGACGCCGGGCCCGAGGACGTGATCGTCGCCACCTACCCCAAGAGCGGCACCAACTGGTGCCTGCAGATCGCCCAGCAGATCGCCTGGCGGGGCGCCGCCGAGTTCGACCACATCCACGACGTGGTGCCCTGGCCCGACGCTCCCAGCTTCGTCCTCGGCCTGGACCCGCCCCCGCCCCTGTCGCCCACCGGTCACCGCGTCATCAAGACCCACGGCGGGGCGGGGCAGGTGCCCTGGCAGAGCGAGGCCCGGATCGTCGTGGTGCTCCGCGACCCGAAGGAGGTGGCGGTCTCGGCCTACTACTTCATGATCGGCCTCGTCGGCGTCCTGGACACCTTCTCCATCGAGAAGTGGACGACGCTGTGGCTCGCCGACCGCCTGCCGTTCGGCTCCTGGGCGGAGTACACCGCGGGCTGGTGGCCGCAGCGCGAGCGAGCCAACGTGCTGCTGCTCAACTTCCGCGACATGAAGCGCGACCTGCCGGGCCACGTCGATCGCATCGCTGACCACCTGGGGGTCCGGCTGACGGAGAGCGAGCGAGCGACGGTCCTGGAGCGCGCGGGGCTGCCCTGGATGAAGGCCCACGAGTCCCAGTTCCGGCCGATCCCGTTGCCCGGCGCCGGCCCGGCGACCGAGGTCAAGATGATCCGCGCCGGCAAGGCCGGAGGCTCGAGTGAGGCGCTCTCCTCCGAGCAGCAGGCGGCCATCGATCGGCTGGCCCGCGACTCGCTGTCGCGGATCGGGTCGGACTTCCCCTTCGACGACTGGTTCGACGGGGTCGGCTGAGGTCGGAGCCACCCAGCGTCGGGGCTGGTGAGCTTGTGCGATCTCGCCCATGATCGCGGCCATGCGTATCGTCATCCTCGGCGCCGCGGGGCGCGACTTCCACGACTACCTGACCCTCTACCGCGACGACCCCAACGTCGAAGTCGTCGCGTTCACCGCCACCCAGATCCCCTACATCGACGACCGCCGGTTCCCCGCCGCGCTCGCCGGACCGCGGTACCCCGACGGGATCCCGATCGTCCCCGAGGACGACCTGGAGGACCTGATCGCCCGGGAGCAGCTCGACCAGGCGGTCTTCGCCTACTCGGACGTGAGCAACGAGTACGTCACCCGCATGGCCGCCCGGGTCCAGGCCGCCGGCCTCGACTTCGTGCTCCCCGGCGGCTTCCGCACCATGCTCGCGTCGAGCAGGCCCGTGATGGCCGTCTGTGCGGTGCGCACCGGCTGCGGCAAGAGCCAGGCGACCCGCCACCTGCTCGGCCTCCTGGAGGACCTCGGCGTCCGGGCGGTCGGCGTGCGCCACCCCATGCCCTACGGGGACCTGGTCGCCCAGGCGGTGCAGCGCTTCGAGACCTTCGACCACCTGACCGCCCACGACTGCACCATCGAGGAGCGCGAGGAGTACGAGCCGTACGTCGCGGCCGGCCGGGTGGTGTTCGCCGGGGTCGACTACGAGCGCATCCTGCGGCGGGCCGAGCAGGAGGCGGACGTCGTGGTCTGGGACGGCGGCAACAACGACCTCCCGTTCTTCCGCCCGGACCTCCACGTCGTGCTCGTCGACCCCCTCCGGGCCGGTGACGAGCTGAAGTACTACCCCTCCGAGGCGCAGCTTCGGCTCGCCGACGTGGTGCTCATCGCCAAGAGCCAGACCGCGTCGCCGGAGCTGGTGGCCCGCGAGCGCAAGCTCGTCGCCCAGGTGAACCCCGGGGCGACGGTCGTCGCGGTCGCGTCCAGGCTCAGCCTCGTCGACGGCGACATCGAGGAGCTCGCCGGCAAGCGCGTCGTCTGCGTCGAGGACGGGCCGACGACGACCCACGGCGGCATGCCCTACGGAGCCGCGACGCTCCTGGCGCAGCGGGCCGGCGCGGAGATCGTCGACCCCCGCCCGTTCTTCAAGGGCGAGCTTCGAACCACCCGCCGCTCCTACCCCGCCCTCGCCGCCCTGGTGCCGGCGATGGGCTACTCCGAGCAGCAGCGGACCGATCTGCAGGAGACGCTCGACGCCGTGCCGGCCGACCTCGTGCTCAGCGGCACCCCCATCGACCTGGGGCGGATCATCACGGTCGGCAAGCCGCTGCTCCGGGTCGCCTACGACCTCGAGGAGATCGACGGCGAGCCGTCCCTCCGCGGCCTGCTCGAGGGTTGGCTGAAATAGGGCGCCGCACGATCCGTAATCCGGGGTGACTGGAGGTCCTCCGTGAGTCTGTTTCGTGTTCTGCTCGCCATCCTCTTCCCGCCCCTCGCGGTCGTGGACAAGGGCTGCGGCTCCATGATCATCGTCCTGATCCTGACGATCATCGGCTGGGTTCCCGGCGTCATCGCGGCGCTCGTGATCCTCAACGGAGACGACAACTGAGAGCGCTGACCGCCGCTTGAGTGACTCAAGCGAGCCCTCCGTCGGACGATAGAGCCCCGACGGAGGACGACTGTGAACCTGGGCACACTGTTCGCTGGAATCGACGCGCCGTTCCTCGGCGTTCACAACTACGTCATCGGCGGTCTGGCCGACATGGCCTGGACTGCCTGCTACCTCACCGCGATCTACGCGGCCTACAAGTCCAAGAAGCCGGCGTTCCCCCTCGTCGCGATCGCCGCGATGTGGTCGTACGAGGCGATGTTCGCCCTCGTCTTCCCGTTCGAGTCGCCGCTCTTCCACGCCTTCGAGCTGTCGTGGTTCGTGTTCGACACCGTGCTGCTCGTGCAGACGTTCGTGTGGGCTCGCAAGCTGATGCCGGAGGAGGAGTGGGCTCGCTATGCCCGCGCCTGGGCGGCCATCGTCACGGTGCTCGCGCTGGGCGGCACGATCGGGTGGGTGGCGTTCTTCCAGCAGACCAACGGCATGCTCCCGGCGCTCATCGCCCAGGGGATCATCGCCGTGCTGTTCCCGGCGTTCATCCTCCGGGGGCGGGGGGCGGTCACCGGCTGGACGCTGGGCACCCGCGTCGCCGCGGACGCGCTGACCGCGATCAACGTGGTGCTGATGCCCTGGGCGGCGGTCTTCGCGACCGGCAACGGAACGTCGCTCAACGATCCGTTCGTCCAGTGGCTGCTCGCTGCGACGCTGATCGCCGACCTGGCGTCGGTTTCCATCTTCGTCCGGCAGTCTCAGGCTTCGCCGATCCCGGCGGTGAGCCCCGCCTGACCGTCAGGCGAGCCCCTCCAGCACCTTGTCCACGGCCAGGTCGGCCAGCACGTCGGCGCAGTTGGCGGGTCGCTGGCGGGCTTGCTTCGCCAGCATCGCCATCACCAGGTCCGACAGCCCGCGCGGCACCGCCGGGTTGAGCTTGGCGGGCGCGGTCGGAGGGTTCGTCGCGATGCGCATCAGCAGCGTCTCGATGTCGCGGCCGCGGTGGGGTCGCCGCCCCGTCAGCGTCTCGTAGAAGACGACTCCGAGGGAGTAGACGTCGCTCGCGGTGGTGCCGTGGGTCTCGCCGCGGAGCTGCTCCGGGCTGACGTAGCTGGGGGTCCCCAGGATCTGCTCGACCGGCCCGGCGTCCGGCGCGTCGGGCGGCTGGGCGATGCCGAAGTCGATCAACTTCACCTCGCCGCTGGCCCCGTCGATCACCAGGTTCTCGGGCTTGACGTCCCGGTGCACGACGCCGGCCTCGTGGACCGCGGCCAGCCCCCTCGTCGCGCCGACGAGCAGCGGCACCGCCTCCCGCAGGACCGGCAGCGCGCCCCCCTCTTCCTCCAGGCGGGTGCCCAGGCTCTCGCCCAGGAGCAGCTCGAGGGTGACGAAGCCGCGTCCCTCCCAGGTGCCGTGGTCGAAGGTCTGCACGACGTTGGGGTGCTCGATCCGACGCCCGACGTCGAACTCGCAGAGCAGTCGCGCCTCGGCGTCCGCGACGACGACGTCGCTGGCCCGCAGCTTGAGCGCCAGCGGCCGCCCGTCCCGCTCGGGATCCACCACGCGGTGCACCGTCGCGCAGGCGCCGCGCCCCAGGAACCCGTCGACCACGTAGCGGCCCGCGATCTCCGTGCCGGCTTCGATCTCGTCGGCGTCGGCGCTGCGGGCCGGCTCGTTTCCGACCAGGGCCTGCAGCACCGCGGGGTCGATCGACCGGCCCGTGGTCTCCTCCACCGCCTCGGCGAGCCAGCGCACCGACAGGCGGGCGGGCACGAAGGTCCGCACCCCGAGCGCGAGCAGCTTCTTGCCGATGCCGCCGCCGACCCGTCCCGGGGGCCGCGCCAGCACCCGCGACGGCAGCGTGGGGTGGTAGTGCATGGCGACCTCGATGAGCGGCAGCCCGCTCATGCGCGACTCCCAGCAGTCCAGGTAGACGAGGTCGGGGAGCTTGCGCTGCAGGCTGGCGAGCGCCTGCTCGCCGCCGATGTTCAGCGACGCCTCCAGGCCCATGCCCCGAAGCAGGTTGGCGACGGGCTGCCCGTCCTCGAACGAGTCGGCGACCACCAACGCCGTCAACGGGGGCGGAGGCGCCGCCGGATGGCTCCCGGTGAGGCGCTTGAACAGCCCGCTGATCTTCCCTTCCTTGGCCATGGGACGCGCAATCTAACTCGCTCCGAGGTGGGGATGGGTAGGATCGTCAGGTGAGGGGTCTGGGCGCAGCGTTCGTGTTGGTCTTGTCGTGGGGGTGTGGCCCCGGCGGCCTCGCCGACTTCGACGGGGACGGGGTCCCCGACCACCTCGACTGCGCCCCGGATGACCCCGAGCGGGGATTCGCTCTCGATCCGTTCGGCGATGACATCGACCAGGACTGCGACGGCGTCGACGGCCAGGACAACGACGGGGACGGCTTCGCGAGCGACGCGAGCGGCGGCCCTGACTGCGACGACGGCGCCTCCGCGGTCCACCCGGGCGCCGACGAGGGCTGCGACGCGATCGACACGGACTGTGACGGGGCCCCCGACCCCGGCGAGCTGGACGGTGATGGGGACGGGCAGCCCGGCTGCGCGGGGGACTGTGACGACGCCGACCCGCTCCGCTA
The DNA here is from genome assembly GCA_964416435.1 of uncultured Rickettsiales bacterium. GTDB lineage: Bacteria > Myxococcota_A > UBA796 > UBA9615 > UBA9615 > CAYQEG01. The sequence goes on along the minus strand of CAYQEG010000010.1, from coordinate 13,434 downwards.
CTCCGGCCGCCCCGAGGAGTGCAACGGCGTCGACGACGACTGCGACGCCTACGTGCCGAGCAACGAGCAGGACCTGGACGGGGACGGCCTGTGGCCCTGTCTGGGGGACTGCAACGACGCGGTCGCCGAGATCCACCCCGACGCCGAAGAGATCTGCAACGGCTTCGACGACAACTGCGACGGCGAGCTCGCGGAGTTCGAGGTCGACTCCGACGGGGACAGCGTCGTCCCCTGCGAGGGGGACTGCGACGACGAGCGGGCCGACGTCTACCCCGGCCGGCCCGGCTGGGAGGACCCCACCGACGGGGTCGACAGCAACTGCGACGGCAGCGACGCCCTCGACCTGAGCGTCGCGCCGACCTGGCTGGACGGCCACGACGAGTTCGACCACAGCGGGATGGGCGCCTGCGGCGTCGGGGATGTGGACGGGGACGGCCTGGACGACGTGTTCGTCGGGGCCAACTGGAGCGACGCCAACGGGCAGGCGTCGGGCGAGGCGTGGCTGGTGCTCGGCTCGGCGCTGGCCGACGGCGGCGACCTGGGCCTCGCCACGTCGGCCCACGCCACGATCGTCGGCGACGCCCCCTACGACTACCTCGGCTGGTCGGTGGCGCCCGCGGGCGACGTGGACGGGGACGGCCTCGACGACGTGCTCGTGGGGTCCTACACCGCGGACACCTGGGACCAGGAGACGGGGGCGACGTACCTCTTCTATGGAGCGTCCCTGGCGGCAGGGGGCACGCTGATCGCGAGCGACGCGGACGTGATCTTCCAGGGCGAGTGGGCGTTCGACTGGACCGGCTGGGCGTTCCGGGGCGGCGAGGACGTGGACGGCGACGGGCGCGACGACCTGCTCTTCGGCGGCTACGGCAACAACGACACCTCCGGCGACGCCGGCAAGGCGTACCTCGTCTTCGCGTCGTCGGTGCCCGCCAGCGGGGTCGTCTGGCTGGGGGACGCGGACGTCCAGATGCCGGGGGTCGCCGCGTTCGACCTCGCCGGCTGGTGGGTGGACCTGATCCCGGACGTCGAGGGCGACGGCGGGGCGGAGATCGTGGTGGGGAGCAAGGGGGCCAGCGTCACGGCCTTCGAGGCCGGGGCCACCTACGTCATCTTCTCGTCGTCGGCGGTCGGCGGAGGCACGATCCCGCTCGCCTCGGCCGACGTGACGCTCCACGGCCTCGCCGCCGACAACCAGGCGGGCCGCAAGCTCGCGTCGGCGGGGGATGTCGACGGTGACGGACGGGGCGACCTGCTGATCGGCGCCTGGTTCGCCGACGGCACCCAGGAGGCCGGCGGCGAGGCCTACCTGGTGCTCGGCTCGGACCTGGTCGCCGGTGGCGCTACGCTCGCCGGCGCCGCGATCACCTTCACCGCGACGGCCGACATCCAGCGGGTCGGCGGCAGCGTCGCGTCGGCCGGAGACGTGGACGGGGACGGCCTGGACGACGTGCTGATCGGCGCCTTCGGCGACGCCGAGGGGGGCGAGTTCGCCGGCAAGACCTTCCTGTTCCTCGGCTCGTCGCTCTCGTCGCTCGACGGGCCGGTCTCCGTCGGCCTCGCCGACGCGGCGTTCGTCGGCGAGGAGGCGGGCGACACGGTCGGCGGCACGCTGTGCCGGGGCGGGGACATCGACGGCGACGGCCTGGACGACCTGGTGATCGGAGCGTGGGGGCGCTGGTCACCCCTCGCGGAGGCGGGGCGGACCTACGTCCTGCCGAGCCCGTATTGAGCCGTTCACCGCTTTCCCCAGCGAGTTCGGGCACATCGAGACTCTCTGAGACGTTCCACAACTTGCCAATCCACTAGGCTTCGGGGCAGGGTGTCGGTGGGGATACCCATGCGTTCGGGAGGACGATGAGGCAGCGGACCCAGCACGGGCATCGACAGCGGTTCGCTCTGTTGGCCCTGCTCGTGGCGCTGATCGCCGCCCCCGCCCTCGCCCAGGACGACGACCGCGCCGGCTGGACGGTCGACCAGTGGATGAGCGAGTACTACGGGCAGAAGGAGGCCGGCGCCGAGCCGGAGGACCTCCGGGTGTTGCTCGAGGGAGCCGACGCCGCGGTCGACGCCGACGCCGACCCCGACACGGCCCAGCGGATCACCGCCGAGCTCGGCTACCAGTGGCTCGCCGACGCGGACAAGGTGCGCTCCGGCAAGGCGTTCATCCGCGCCGCCGCGGGCCCGGACGAAGAGCTCTCGGCCCGGATCCAGACGGAGCTGGAGGCCCTCCAGGCCCACTGGCGGACCACCGCCGAGCAGTACAAGCACCTGGGCGAGCTCGCCCGCGCCGACGCGGCGCTGAAGTTCGCCGCCGAGCTGGGGGCGGACCCCCAGGTGATCGCGTTCGAGCGCTCCTACGTCGCCTTGCTCGACGGCGACAAGGAGAAGGCGCTGGAGCTGCTCGAGGAGGCGACGGTCGGCCCCAACGAGGAGGTCGCGGCGCAGGCCGAGGCCCAGCTCGCGGCCAGCCGGCCGCCCCCGCAGCCCGACTGGTACCTCGCCCTGGAGGAGGGCAACGCCCACCGCGAGGCCGAGGAGTGGGAGGAGGCGGACGCCGCCTACGACCGCGCGGTCGAGGAGGGGGCCGACGTGCAGCTGGTGGAGCTGCTGCGGGGCTACGTCGACAAGGGCAATCGCAAGGACTTCGCGGCCCGCTCCCACTTCCAGGCGGCGGCCGGGGGCGATGACGAGGACCTGGCGAAGCAGGCCCGCGCCGAGCTGCGCTACACGGCGAAGCCGGTCTGGGCCGACGTCTACTTCGAGGGGTACGCCTGGCACCGGTTCCACCCGACGACGTTCAGCAACTTCGTGCCGTTCCTGCGGCTGCGGGGCTACCTCCACCCGATCCCGCACGTCGATCTGGACCCCTACATCTTCTTCCAGATCTCGCGCGATGTGGCGTCCCGAGCCCAGGGACCGCAGGGCTTCCCGCTGATCTACGCGGACAACACCGCGATGCTCGGCGGCGGCGTGTTGTTCCGCTTCTGGAAGCGCCGCGTCAGCCTGTTCGCCCAGGTCGGCGCCGCGTTCCCGCTGGTCGACATCGGCCAGGAGAAGGTGCAACTCGACGTGCGCGCGGGGGCGGTGTTCGCCATCGAGAGCCCGGGCTGCCGGCTCGAGTTCGGGGCGCCCGTCTACACGACCCTCCAGTTCTGCGGAGACGTGTACGCCGAGGCGATCTACCTGCTGCGCCCGGAGCACAACTTCTTCATCTCGGCCCGAGGGCGGGTCAGCCTCCACTACCTGGTGACGGGCCCCGTGGCCTGGGCGCCGTTCGGCGAGGTTCGGATCGCGAAGGACGCGCGCAACGACTTCTGGAACAATTTGATCGACTTCGGCGTCGGTCACCGCTGGCGGCTGGGCGGCCCCGTGGGCATCGACCTGAACCTCGGGATCCACGCTGGGACGTACTTCGGGCTCTTCAGCATCGACCCGCCACCGGAGACCCTGGGATATGCCGAGCTGAGGGCGATCCTGGCCGGCTATGCTTCCTGGTGATCCGGGGCACCTGCTTCGACTCACGCACGGTCCTACCCTCCTATGCACCACGCCCAGTTGACCCGTCGCTGCGCCCTGATGGGCCTTCTCTGCTCCCTGTTGCTCGTGCCCGCGGCGGGGACGGCCCAGGACACGCTGTACGACCCCGAGCCGCCCGAGGGCAGCGCGTTCGTGCGCGTGGTCAACGCCGGCGCGGTGCCGGTGGGCGTGACCCTGGGGGACCGGGACTTCGGCTCGGTGGCGCCGCGCACCTCGACGCTGTACCGGGTGGTCGCCGAGGGAACCCGCGACCTCGTCGCCGGATCCGCCAAGGCATCCTTCGAGCTGAAGGCGGGCGGCTTCTACACCGTCGCGCTGACCGCGGCGGGTGAGCCGGCGCTGCTGAGCGATCCCACCCTGTCCTCCCGGGCGAAGGCGCTGGTGGTCTTCTACAACCTCGCCGACGACGGCACGTGGGACCTCAAGACGGCGGACGGCTCGGTGGCGCTGATCGAAGGCGTCGGCCGGCGGGGGGTCGGCAGCCGGGAGGTCAACGGGATCAAGGTCGACCTCGCGGCCTTCGGCGCCGGCGGCGCGTCGGCGCCGATCGCCGGTCTGCAGCTGGAGCGTGGCAACGCCTACAGCTTCTTGATCTTCCCATCGGACGACGGCGTCGCCCCCGTCTGGATCCAGAACGAGACCACGACGCGCTGACCGCGCGCTCGATCCGCCCCGCCGCCGATGGTCTTCAGCTCCTACGTATTTCTCTTCGGGTTCCTGCCGGTCTTCCTGGGGGTCTACTACCTGCTCCCCGAGAAGCACCGATCGGCGTGGATCCTGGCGGCGAGCTGGTTCTTCTACGGCTGGTGGCGGCCCGACTTCCTGGGGCTGCTGATCGGGGTCACCGCGGGCAGCTACCTGTGCGCGCACCGGATGGAAGCGGCGGTCACGGCGGTCGGCAAGAGGCGCTGGCTGTGGGCGGGGGTGGTCGGCAACCTCGGCGCGCTGGGCTACTTCAAGTACGCCAACTTCGGGGTCGACAGCTTCAACGCGCTGCTCGGCGCGATGGGGCTGGAGCCGCTCGCCTGGACGCGGATCATCCTGCCGATCGGCCTGTCGTTCTTCATCTTCCAGGCGATGTCGTACCTGATCGACATCTACCGGGGGACCAGCCGCCCGGCCCGGAACTTCATCGACTTCGCGGCGTTCATCGCGCTGTTCGCCCAGCTCATCGCCGGCCCGGTCATCCGCTACAACGTGGTCGCCGAGCAGTTCCGGCACCGCACCCACACCAAGGAGAAGTTCAGCCGCGGAGTCAGCCGGTTCATGGCGGGCTTCAGCAAGAAGGTGCTGATCGCCGACTCGATCTCGCCGCTCGTCGACGCGTCGTTCGCGCTGTCGGACCCGACGATGGGGGACGCCTGGCTGGGCACGATCGCCTACACGCTCCAGCTGTTCTTCGACTTCTCCGGCTACTCCGACATGGCGATCGGCCTGGCCCTGATGATCGGGTTCCGGTTCCCCGAGAACTTCGACCACCCGTACATCAGCGCGTCGATCACCGAGTTCTGGCGCCGCTGGCACCTGTCCCTCAGCTCCTGGCTGCGGGACTACCTGTACATCTCCCTCGGCGGCAGCCGGAAGGGCGAGAAGCGCACGTACATCAACCTGATGGCGACGATGGTGCTCGGCGGCATGTGGCACGGCGCCAACTGGACGTTCATCGTCTGGGGCTTCTGGCACGGGATCATCCTGGCGCTGGAGCGCAACCGGGGGTTCCGTCACAACAAGAATGAGAAGAGCCGCACCGTCGGCCGGATCGGCTGGACGATGGTGCTGGTGATCATCGGCTGGGTGGTGTTCCGGGCCGAGTCGCTGAGCGCGGCCGGCTCGATGTACGCGGGCCTGATCGGCCTCAACGGCTTCGGGGTGAGCGACGCCCTGTCCTGGCAGGTCACCGGCCTGCAGCTGGCCACCATCGTGATCGGGATCGCCTTCTGCTACCTGGCCCCTCGCTGGACGTCCCTGGACGCCGACGGCGTGCAGACGTCCTGGCTCCGCTTCGCCCACTCGCCCCTCGTCATCACCCCCCTGTTCGTGTTCGCGGTCCTCCGGCTCGCGGCGCAGTCCTACTCCCCCTTCCTCTACTTCCAGTTCTGATGGCCAAGGACTTCCTCGACCCGCTGCACAAGGGCGCCAGCCAGAGCCGGGCGCAGGCGGTGATCTTCATCGTCCTGCTGGTCGCCGGGGGCCTGTCGTCGCTGACCACGAAGGCGGCCCGCACCGCCCCGGAGGACGCCGACTTCCTGCACGGCGAGTGGACCGCGCGCTGGGAGCACGAGTTCGACGAGGCGCTGCCGAGCCGGGACTTCGGCATCGCGACCTGGGGGGCGCTCGAGTGGTTCGGCTTCCGCACCGCCCGACGAGGGGCGCTGGTGGGCTCCGACGGCTTCCTGTTCACGTCCGAGGAGTTCGAGGCGCTGCCCGACGAGGAGGCGGAGGTGGAGGCCAAGGTGGCGTTCATCCGGCGGGTGCACGGCCTGCTGGAGGCGCAGCGGATCGACCTGGTGGTGGCGCTGGTGCCGGCCAAGGCGCGGATCTGCGACGACAAGCTGGGGCGCTACCCGCTGCACGCGCCGGGGCGCTACGCGGCGGTCCGGAGCGCGCTGGTCGACGGCCGCGTCCGCGTCCCCGACCTCGAAGCCGCCCTGGATGCGTCTGACTGCGCGACCACGTTCCTGCGCACCGACACCCACTGGACGCCCGACGGAGCGCGCATCGCAGCGGACGCGCTGGTCGCCGACCTGCGGGCCGCCGGGATCGCCGGGGGCCTGCCGAGCAAGGCCTTCGACACGCAGCCCGGCGCCCCGGTCGAGCACTCGGGCGACCTGCTGAACTACCTGCGCCTCGGTGTGCTCCAGGAGTACGGCCCGGCGCCCGACGAGCTGGTCCCGCAGGAGACGAGCGAGGTGCAGGGAGCGGGCGAGGACCTCAGCGCGGCGCTGTTCGGGGACGCCGGGGCGCCGATGGTGGCGCTGGTCGGCACGTCCTACTCGTTCAACCCGCTCTGGAACTTCTCGGGTGCGCTCAAGCAGGGCCTGCAGGCCGACGTGCTGAACGTCGCCGAGGAGGGGGGCGGCCCGTTCGCGCCGATGCGGACGTATCTTGGCGGCCCCGAGATCACGGACGCGCCGCCGCTGCTCGTGATCTGGGAGATCCCGGAACGCTACCTGGCTGTGTCTTACGATCTGACACTCCCCGGAGACGAAGAATGACCGCGACCCGTGCCACCGCCCTGCTGTTCGCGTTGACGTTGCTGCTGCCGGGCGCCGCCGCCGCCTTCGAGGTCTGCGACGCGGCCAAGGATCCGAGCCAGTTCGCCCCCCACGACCGCTGGGCGGTCATCGCGGAGCAGGGCCAGGACGGCTGGGTGTTCGCAAAGGGCGAGCTGCTCGTGCCGGGCGACCTCGGCTCGAGCACCGCGCCGCTGGCCCGGCTGGCGACGGCGCTGCGGGCGAAGGGGGTCGCCCCCTACCTCGTGGACGTGCCGGGCCGGCTGACCCTCTCGGAGTCCAAGCTCGACCGCAGCAGGTCGGAGTTCTCCGGCTACGCCGACGGTTCGATGGCGGCGTCCTACGCCCGCAAGGTGAAGGAGCTCCGCGCGGCCGGCTGGAACGTCATCGACGTCGTCGAGCTGGGCAAGAGCAGCGGCCTCGGGCCGGACATGTTCATGGACCGCGACCACCACTGGAGCACCGCGGCGGAGAGGGTGGTGGCGGAGGAGCTGGCCCGCCAGCTGGCGGCGCTGCCGACCTGGGCGTCGGTGCCCAAGACGGCGTTCGAGCTGAAGGAGCGCGCGGTCAAGTACTCGGGCACCTACCGCTTCATCGTGGTCGACAAGTGCAAGATCGACCTGCCGGCCACGGAGTCGGTCGCCTACAAGGCGACGTCGGACGAAGAGGTGAGCGCCGAGTCGCTGCTCGGGGACGTGGCCGCGCCGGAGGTGGTGCTCGTCGGCACGAGCCAGAGCCGCCGCCAGGACTACGACCTGGTCTCGGGCGGGCCGATCTTCGAGGACAGCTTCGCGGCGCTGCTCCGCTACAGCCTCGGCGCGGACCTGCTCAACCTGGCGGTCGAGGGGGGCGGCACCTACACGTCGATCGAGGCGTGGCTGACGTCCCGCGAGTACCAGCGGGGCACGCCCAAGGTGCTGATCTGGGAGATGAACGACACCGACGGCTTCGCCGATCCCGCGGCGCTTCGGCGCGTCGTGCCGGCGGCGTGGGGCTGGTGCCCCTCGCCCGCCGCCAGCGGCAAGGGTCAGCTGGGCGGCGACCGGCCGAAGGTCGCGGTGGAGCGCTCGGTCGGGGCGGCGGGCCACGACTGGTACGTCGGCGTGAAGCTGACGGACACGTCGCTGACGGACTTCGACCTGACCTTCGTGCAGGGCGCGCGGGCCGAGCGGGTCGAGGTCACCCGGAGCAAGCTGCTGCCCAACTCGGGGATGTTCTTCGTCGAGCTGTCCGACGCCTACGACAGCCCCCTGGACGAGGTCATCGTCGACACCAGGGGAGCCGGCGCCGGCTCCTGGGAGGTGCGCGTCTGCAAGGCCGGCTGATCCTGGCGGCGGCGCTCGTCGCCGCCACGCTGGGGGCCGGGCCGTCGCCCGCGGCGGCCCAGCCGACCTTCGACTACCTGTTCTGGCAGCCCAACCTCGCCGGCTCCACCGGCGATGTCGTCCAGATGCGGGAGGACCTCGACCGGGCGTCCGCCGCGGGCACGCGCGGCATCGTCGTCCAGTGGATCGCCCACGGTGAGCAGAGCTTGCTCGACGCGAAGCTGTCCGACGGGCGGGACCCGATCCGGGTGCTGATGGACGAGGCCCACGCCCGCGGGCTGCAGGTGTGGCTGGGCACGTGGGAGAACCCGGCGATCTGGCGGACCCGCAACGTGCCGCTCGCGGTCTGGCGCAAGGCGATGGAGACGGGCACCGAGCTGGCGACCGTCGCGGCGTCCCGGTACGGCGACCACCCGGCCCTGGCGGGTTGGTACTACACGCCGGAGGCCGTCTGGTGGACGCCCCCGCGGGGGTTCCGGCTGGAGCGGCTGACCGCGATCACGGCCGAGGCGGTGGCGCGGCTGAGGGTGCTGACGGGGCACCCGGTCGCCATCGTGATGGGGCCGTCGGGGCGAGGGCAGGCGAACCTGCTGCCGATCTCCTGGTGCCGCTACGTTCAGGGGGCCGACCCCGACGTCGTCGTCGTGATGGATGGGGTCGGCAGCGCCCACCTCGACGTGCTGCTCGCGCCGGCGCTGTACCAGCTGATGCACCGCTGCGCGGACCGGGCCGGCGCGACGCTGTGGGCCGACGTCGAGCTGTTCGGGCCGAACTGGGAGACGCCGAGCCTGGAGCGGCTGGAGGCGCAGTACCGGGCCGCCCGGGACCACGCGTCGGTGGTGACGGCGTTCGACCTGCCCCACCACCTCGCGGACGGCACGCAGGGGGCGCGGTTCTGGCGTGGTGAGCGGGTGGACGGGGCGCGGCTCGCGGTCGGCCCGCTCCGCCGCGAGCCGGACGGCGCCTGGTCGGTGCTCCGACCTCGCGTTCGGCGCGGCGTCGTGGAGGCGCGGCTGGAGGGGCCCGCGCGTCGCATCGACCGGGTCGAGGTGGTGCTCCGGGGAGAGGCCCGCAGGGTCTCCGTCGAGGGGCTGCAGGTCGGCGGCGGGATCGTCGGCGAGGGAGACGCGGTCGTGGAGCACGGTCCCGGTCGCGACGAGTGGACGTGGATCTGGCGACCCGAGGGCACGGCGCGGCTGGAGGGGGTGCGGGTGACGGTGCAGTCGGGGCGACGTCCGGCGGAGGTCGTCGAGGTGCGGCTGATCCGTCAGTAGCCGGTCGCCGCGCTCACCAGCACCTGCAGCATGAACAGGGCCGGCTGGACCAACGCCGCGGCGGCGCCGAGCCCCATCATCACGGGGAACCACGGCTTGCGCTTGGCGCTCTCGCGGATGTCGGCGCTCTGGATGATCGCGAAGGTGCCGCCGACGGCGGCGAGGAGCGCGGCGATGGAGAGGAGGAAGAGGGGGTTGAAGCAGACGGAGAAGAGCCCGGCTCCCAGCGCGCCGGCGGCATAGCCGCCGAGCACCTTGTCGAAGCCCCCCGCGACCATCTGGTCCGACTCGCACGAATCGCAGATGGGCTTGCCGTCGTCGCCCAGGATCGCGACGGCGGGGTCGACCAGGGTGCCGCACCCGGCGCACGCGACGGTGGTCATGGGGATTCCAGCGGCGAGTGGGCGGCGAAGGTCTCGGCGTCGGACGGGTGGAAGAAGACGAGGAGCACGCGCTCCACCGACGTCTCGCCGGCGAAGTGCTCGGCGATCGCGGTGGAGGCCTCGATGGCGGCCTTGTCCTTCGGGTAGCCGTAGACGCCGGTGGAGATGGCCGGGAAGGCGACGGACACAAAGCCGGCCTCCGCGGCGACGGCGAGGCTGTTGCGGTAGGCGTCCTGGAGCCTGTAGTGGGGGTCGCCGCTGCGGCTGTAGACCGGCCCGACGGTGTGGATCACGGCGCGGGCGTCGAGTCGGCCGGCGGTCGTCGCCACCGCCTGCCCCGTGGGCAGCCCCTCGGGGTACCGGGTCGCGCGAAGCTCCCGGCAGGCCTCGAGGATCTCGGGCCCGCCGGCCCGGTGGATCGCGCCGTCGACGCCCCCGCCGCCCAGCAGCGCGCTGTTGGCGGCGTTGACGATCGCGTCGACGGTCAGCTTGGTGATGTCGCCGACGTGCACCTGCACGCGGCCCCCCAACCAGGTGGTCATGCAACTCCTCCGGCCATCCATCCTACAATCGGTTGGTGGGACGGGTCGCACTGCTGTGGTCGCTGTTGATGCTGGTGGCGTGTGCGGACGTCGGGCTGTCCGACTTCGACGGTGACGGGGCGCCGGACTCCGAGGACTGCGACCCCGCCGACCCCGAGCTGAACGAGGCCGACGTCGACGGTGACGGCTTCAGCACGTGCGACGGAGACTGCGACGACGCCGACGTGGCGCTCACGCCGGTGGACGGCGACGGGGACGGCCGGAGCACCTGCGAGGGTGACTGCGACGACTCCGATCCGTCGCTGGTCCCCGGCGGGTCCGAGCTGTGCAACGGCCGCGACGACGACTGCGATCCGGCCACCGAGGCCGCTGGCGGGGAGTGGGACGCGGACGTCGACGGGGACCTGTCCTGCTCGGACTGCGACGACTCCGACCCCGCCCGCCGCACCCTCGACCTGGACGGGGACGGGGTCGACACGTGCGTCGACCCTCCCGACTGCGACGACGCGGACGCGACGCGCTATCCGGGCGCGCCGGACCCCTGGGGAGACGACATCGACCAGAACTGCGACGAGCTGGACGGCGTCGACGCGGACGAAGACGGGGTGGCCGCGGGCAACGGCGGGGACTGCGACGACGGGGAGCCGACCGTCTTCGAGGGGGCGCCGGAGCTGTGTGACGGCCTGGACAACGACTGCGATGACGAGACCGCGGCGCCGGGCGAGCTCGACAGCGACGCCGACGGCACGCTGGACTGCGTGGATGGCGACGGCGACGGCGTGTCGCTGTACGACGGGGACTGTGACGACTCCGACGCCTCGCTGACGCCGGTCGACGAGGACGGGGACGGGTTCGCCGGCTGCGCGGGGGACTGCGACGAGGAGGACGACTCGGTGCACCCGGACGCGCCGGAGCAGTGCAACAGCGCGGACGACGACTGCGACGGGGACATCGACGAAGGCACGGGCGTGGACACCGACGGCGACGGCCAGTTCGCCTGCCAGGGGGACTGCGACGACGGGGATCCGCTGGTCTGGGACGGGGCGCCGGAGCTGTGTGACGGGGTGCTGAACGACTGCGGTGGGGTCCTGAGCAGCGACGAGGAGGACGACGACGGGGACACATTCCGGATCTGCGCCGGGGACTGCGACGACGGCTCGATCTACGCCTCCCCGGCGGGGGTCGAGGTGGTCGACGGCGAGGACAACGACTGTGACGGCTCGGTCGACGGGGTCGACGCGCTGACGTGCGCCGTCTGGGTGACGCCGACCGACAGCGTGCAGGACGGGATCGACGCGGCGTCCGCCGACGAGGTCGTCTGCCTGGAGGCGGGGACGTGGGCCGAGGAGGTCGGCCTCAACGAGTACGAGCTGACGTTGGTGGGGGTCGCGGGTCGGGAGTTGACCGTGATCGACGCCGGGTCGGCGCTGACGTCGTTCGTGGTCTCGGGGTTCCAGACCGAAGCTACGGTCGTCGAGGGGCTGACGTTCACCGGCGGGCTGCAGGGCGTGCGGGTCGAGGGCACAGCGCCGACGCTGCGTCGGCTGCGGATCCTGGACTCGGCGGGGCGGGGGCTTACGGTGCAGGACGGCAGCCCGGTGATCGAGGACGTGGAGATCAGCGGCCACCTGGGGGGTGGGGTGCACGTCTGGACGGGGGAGCCGACGCTCCTCCGCGTACAGATCCTGGACAACGTGGCGGAGGGTTGGGGCGGCGGCCTGCTGATCTGGGGGCACTCGGGGCCGACCGCGGTGACGGTCTCGCAGTCGATTGTCGCGGGCAACGTGTCCGGGGCCGACGTCACCACGACGGAGAACGTGGGACGCGGCGGCGGGGTGCACATCAACGCCAGCGAGCTGTCGATGGACCACACGCTCGTCTACGGGAACGACGCGACGGAGACGTCGGCTGCGTCGGTCGCGACGTGGGCCGGCGGGCTGTCGTTCGACGACGCCACCATCGTCCTGTCGCGGGTGATGGTCTACGGCAACCTCTGCACGGCGAGCCCGTGCGGGATGCGCCTCGCGGGCGGGAGCTTCGACGGCGACCGGTTGCTGGTCACGGACAACGGGCCGAGCGGCGCCAGCGTGCAGATGGACTCCGCGACCGACGTGACGTTCACGGGCTCGATCCTGACCGGTTCGGTCGGTCTGGCGGGCGGCTCCCCCGCGCCGTCGCTCGGCTGGTGCGCGCTCTGGCGCGCCAATGGCGACGCGGTCGTGGGGGCGGTCGGGGTCGACGGGAACATCGACGCCGACCCGGGCTGGCTGGACGCCGCCAACCCGGACCTCGACCTGCGCGACTACCACCTGGGGGCGAGCTCGGACCTGGTGGACGCCGGCGAGGTCCCCGACGTCGATCCGGACGGCTCGCCGTCGGACATCGGCCCCTACTCCGGCCCCGACGCGGACGGTTGGGACCTGGACGGCGACGGCGCCCCCGGCTGGTGGCAGCCGGGGCCGTACGACGTCGGCAGCTACCCCGCGCTCGGCTGGGACTGCGACGACCGGGACGCGACGGTGTTCCCCGGGCAGGGGTGCTGACGGCGGCGCAGGCCGACGCCGAGCAGGGCGAGCAGCAGCCAGGCGGTCCCTGACGGCGGTCGGCCGGCGCTCGAGCAGTCGGCTTCGCAGCCGGGCGCGGGCACGGTCGCGTCGGGCGTGGTGCAGTCGGGGAGGCCGTCGGCGTCGAGGTCGGCGAAGGCTTCGACGAGGTCGTTGTCGCAGTCCTGGTCGACGGCGTCGCAGAGCTCCTCGGCGTCGGGGTGCACCGCGGCGCGGGCGTCGTCGCAGTCGCCGCCGCCGGTCAGGGTGGACCAGTCGACGTCGTCGTAGTCGGTGCAAGGGGCGTAGCCGTCGGCGTCGGCGTCCAGTTCGTCGTCGCGGGGGGCGCCGTCGCAGTCGTTGTCGAGGCCGTCGCAGAGCTCCTCGGCCGTGGGGTGCACGGCGGCGAGGGCCTGGTCGCAGTCGCCGCCACCGAGCAGGCCGTCGGCGGGCTCGTCCGGCACGAAGCCGTCGCAGGCGAGCCAGCCGTCGGCGTCGGGGTCGGTCTCGTCCTCGGGGAGATCCCCGTCGCAGTCATTGTCGAGGCCGTCGCACAGCTCGACCGGCAGGGTCGGGGCGACGGTCGTGCGCGTG